>PKUG01000016.1 GCA_002869665.1 Desulfuromonas sp.
ACTGCTCAACTAGCCGCCTTCAGGCGGCCCAAGGTTTGAGCCAACCGTTTTGAGCGGTTCACCCATAAAGCCCCCGGCTTTGCCGGGGGATACTTACTTGCGTCGGCCCTACAAATATCGCCCGCCCGGCCGAGCTGTTGGCTCGAATGGGCGGAACCGGATTTATTTAGGTTGATTATTTCGCCGTGCTTTGCGCAGTGCGAGAGTTGTATTGGCGCCGAAGATGAGCAGGGCACCGCACCAGCCGGTGAGGGTGAGGGCGGGGTCGGCGACGAGGAGGGGGCCGAGCACGGCGGCGAGGAGGATCCGCGTGGAGGAGATGATCGACCCTTCGACGGCGGTGACGAAGAGGAAGCCGTAGGTCAGCAGATACTGGCCGAGAATTCCGGCGGCGGCGCAGGTGAAGAGGAAGAAAAGCTCCGTCGCGTTCGGCACGAAGATGGTGTCGTGAAAGAGGGCGAGAATCATCAGCGCGCCGAGCCCGAACATGAAGAAGAGGATCGTCTGTGAATCGTGATGACGGCGACTGATGTTGAGATAGATGATCGCTGCCGCTGCCGTCATGCCGGAACAGATCCCCCAGAGATTGGCCAACCCGCCATGAATATCCGCGGGCGAAAGGACGAGCCAGACCCCGGCAAAGGCGACGGCGACGATCCCCACGGCGAGCGGGTCGCGCTGCTCGCGCAGAAAGAACCAGGAGAAGGCGGCGACAAACAAAGGGTAGGTCATGTTGAGAATGTTGGCCTCGGCCAGCGAGCCGAGTTCAACCGCCTTGTAGAAACAGAAGACCGCGATCGTGTTCCAGAGCGCCCGGCCGATCAGCAGGTGATAGTTGCGTGGCTGCGGGCGTTGGCCGCGAATGAGCATGGTTGTCGCCACGACAATGAAGCCG
The DNA here is from genome assembly GCA_002869665.1 of Desulfuromonas sp. Lineage (GTDB taxonomy): Bacteria > Desulfobacterota > Desulfuromonadia > Desulfuromonadales > Geopsychrobacteraceae > PKUG01. The sequence goes on from PKUG01000016.1 coordinate 896, forward strand.
AGCAGAAAGCGGGCGAAGGCGTAATAGGCCGATTCGATGACGACATAGTCGCGGCCGATGCGGATGAGCAGGGTGGCCAGGTAGAAGAAAAAAGCCGAGCCGAAGACAGCGAGCAGGCCGGGGGCCTGGCGGCTGCCTTTTGTCGGGAGGGTTGAGGTTGTTGGTGTCGGCATAGGTATTTATCTGCTAAGGGATATCGATTTTGTAGTAAAGGTCCGCGCCGCTCTCTTCGCCGATGGTCGATTCCAGGTCCCACTGTGGGGAGAGACTGTAGCGCAGCTTGATTTCGTTACTCTTGATGAATGGAGAATAACCGAAACTGATGTAAAGGTCAGGGTTCAGATATTTCCCGGTGGTGATGACCGACGATTTGACATCGCCGCTGCCGGCGTTGATGTCAAGGACATCGAGCCCCAGCCCACGCTTGAGCTTCTCCTGCAGGACGGCGGATTCCCCCTGGGAGAGCAGGGCGCCGGCGGCTGAAAGCAGCAGGCTGTTCTGCTCGGCCTGCCCGGTTCCGAGTGGCCGGCCGAGAACGATGTAGGAGACGATGTCGGTGTCCGGCAGGGTCGGTGTTGAATAGAGGGTGACCTGGGGTTGTCCGGGAGTGCCGCTGACCTTGACCCCGGCCTTAACCTCCCCGGCTGTGCGTGTGGCGAGGATGTCGAGGGTCGGCTGATTCAAGGGGCCGCCGTTGAAGTAGAGTTTGCCGCTGGTGATATCGAGGTTGACTCCGTAGCTCGCATAACGTCCTTTGGCGACCTGGATCTCACCGAAGGCGACAACCGGCTGCTGTGTGGTCGACTTGAGCTGCAGGCTGCCGGTGAGACGGGCGTCGATTCCCGCTGTCTTGAGCAGGACCTGGTCGCCGAGGTCCAGTTGCAGGTCGAGTTCAGGCCGCAGGCGTAGCGGTTTAGCCGCAGCCACGGGAGCATCGACGACGATCAGGTCAGGGCTGGCTTTGGCGAGCTCATTCCTCTGCCCGCCGCTGTAGAGAAAGTGCGGCAGCTTCAGGGTGCCGTTGACCCGGTAACTGTTCAGATCGCCGCTGACGGTCAGCTGGGGGCTGACCTCGGCCTGCAGTTCGGGGAGGTCGAAGAGCTGGAAATCCTGCCCCGAAACGCTCAGCCGGTAGCCTTGCGGACTCCAGTTTTCAAGCCGGATTTCCCCTTCGCCACTCAGGGTTCCCTTGCCCGAGGTCAGGCTGAATCCGTCCACCACCAGGCGTTTGTCGTCAAAGGTGCCATTCAACTCGACGTCTTTGAGCAGGATGCCAGAAGCGGGGAGAAAAGCACGGTCGGAGAACAGCTTCAGGGTGCCGTGCAGCTGCGGGTCGCTCCAGGTGCCGCTGAGTTCGATGTCGGTTTTCAGGTCGCCGCTGCTCTCCTGCACGTGCTCCGCGAAGAGCAGGGACGCCAGCCCGAGGTCAGCCAGGCGGGCGTGCAACTCGGCCTCGAGCGGAGCGGTGGGGGGGATCTGCAGCGGCCAGGTTGCGGTCAGCGGTAGTGTGAAGCTACCTTCAAGCCCCCCCTGCTCGGCGAGTTGCAGCTGCAGGGTTCCGCTCAGCTCTTCGTTCCACTGCCACTGGAGTCGGGCCGTGGACAGATCGCTGCGGATGACCTCTTCAGCATCTTTCCAGGCGAGCTGTCCCGCTGCCACGGCGGCGGAGCCGTTCAGCTGCCAGCGGTTTCCGGCGGAATAGCTGCCGTTGGCCTCGATGTTGAGGCGGCCGCTGACATCAAGCCCGGGGGGGAGCTCCGGCAGCAGCGGTTGCAGCGGAATGCCCTCAGCTCGGAGCTGGATGGCCAGTTGGTCGGGGAGTGTCCGGGCGAAGGATTCGGGGGTGGTGGCCTGAAGGGCGAAGCTGCTGCCGTCGTCCAGCATCAGCAACAGCGTGCCGGAGAGTCCGTTGCTGCCCCAGTCGAGATCCGCCGTGGCCTGGCTGATGTTGTAGTCGGCCGCAGCATTTTCCAGATGTCCGGCAAGCTCCACGTGGCCGCGCAGGGTTTCGCCCCCCTGACGGGTCAGGCTGAGGTCGCCATTGCTGCGGCCGCTGAGGGTAACGTCGCCCAGCCAGGGGGAGAACGCTGCCAGATCGAGTTCGTGCCAGAGGATTTCTCCTTCGCCAGTACCGGCGGCAGGGAGATATCGCCCCTGGAGTTGGACCCGCCCATGTTCCGTACTGGCAAGCTCTGCCTGCCCGAGGCTCACTTCGCTCGCAGAGAGCAGGAGCGGCGTTGGTGCCGGAGTCTGCCAGCTGCCGAACTGTTGATCGCTGCCGCTGAGGGTGCTCAACTGCCCTTGCCAGGCCTGATCGTTCCAGCCCCCGTTCAGCCGACCTGTTAGACTGCCACGCTCGTGTTTCAGCTGAAAGGAGATGTCATGGCTTTCCAGGGTTCCCTGGGACGCACACTGCCAGCTTTGCAGTTGCAGAGTCGCCTGCGCCAAATTGAGATCACTGCCCGAGGCTGCGATGTTCCAGCGCCGATCCGCGTCGATGCTGCCGTCCAGTTGCCATGACTCAAGAGTGAGGCTGTCGGATTGCAATTGCTCTCCGTGGCTGCTGAAGCTGGCGACCGGACGATCCGGCAAGCCGCTGACCCTGCCGTGGCCGTTCAGTCTGCCGTGCCAGCCGCTCAGTAACTGGTCGAGACGGTCGACCTGCCAGTTGACTGCGAGTTCTTTCGCCGGATCGCCAACCGCACTGAGGTTGAACCCCGCCCCCTCAAGCAGCAGCTGCACGCTTTCCGCCCGGTTGTCGCGGAGCAGGAGAACGAGGTTGCCCGTCAGCGGCTGGTCGTGAAGCAGGGATTCCCGTAGCTCGACCTTGATCTGCCCGGCGGTTTTTCCGGCGCGGCGGGCCAGTTCGGCCGTCAGCTCAAGGTTCAACTCTCCGGATAGTTGCTCGTGCATTAGGGTGGGGTTCAGCCCGTGCCCGTTCAGGTCTCCGGTAAGTTGCACGCCGTCGTGCCAGTCCAGCTTTGCCACACCGGCAACTCCCCCTTCAAGCCAGGTGCCTTCCAGGTCGGAAAAGTTCAGCTGTGTGCGGGTGCCGCTGAAGGCGCCGCCAAGGCTGACGGCGAGCGGGCCTTCGGCTCGGCTCGCGAGGGTGAAATGTCCCTGATAGATGTCCGGTTTGCCGCTGACGTCAATGGTTCCCGACAGCGTCAGCGGGCGACCGAGGTCCGCCTGCAGGTCGAGTTCGTCGAGTTCCACCCAGGCTTTCAGCCCATCCGCAGTCGAATTGAAATCGAGGCGGCCGTCGGCCACCAGGCGTCCGGCGCGTTGGCTGCTACGTAGCTCAAGCCGATTAAACGCCAACCGTTGTTCGTTCAGGGCCAGTGTCCCCGCGAGTGTCAGCCGCTCCCCGGCAGTGGTGATGAGGTTCAGGGTCAGCGGTCCGGCGAGTTGGTCATCGGCTGTGTCTATATCTGTCTTCAAGCCCAGTTCCCGCCAGCCTTCCTGTTGCGTGCGGTTGCGGGCGCGTAGATCGATCTCCAGGCGGGGGGGATCCAGGACGCCCGTCAAGGTTCCGCTAAGTTCCAGTTGTGCTGTGCGCAGCTGCAGGGCGCTGAGTGTCAACTGACTGTTCTTCCAGCTCAGCTCCCCCTCAAGATGCTCAAGCTGAACTGGTTCCGGAGATCGCTCGATCCGCACCCGATCAAGCTGTATAGCTGAGATTTCGATATCAAGGGTGTTCAGCCAGCCGGGGAGTTCCGGCATGCTCAGTCCTTTTGTCGCCGGTGCTGAAGTGGTTTTGGGGGCAATGGTCATCTCCGACGCCCGTAGCAGGTCGACTTGCAGACGTGGCGGAAAGAGCTGAGGTATCGCTGTGTCGAGTTCGATTTTGCTGCCGCTGAATTCCAGGTCGTCCCGCTCCAGTTGCAAGCCCTCCAGAACCAGATGGCCGATAAGCGTCCCTTCGATCCGTTCGACGTGCCCGCCCTGGCCGGCGAGGAGGTGTTTGATAAGCCAGGCACTCCCCGTTTCGCTGTAGAGCAGCCAGGCGCCTGTGCCGACCCCGGTCAGCAGCAGAATGAGGAGCAGCGAGATAGCTATGCTGATGCGCCGGATCTTCACCACGAGAACCCCATGCCCAAATGCAGCCGCCAGCGTCCGTCAGTGACCCCGATCTGGCGGGCCAGATCGAGACGCAGCGGGCCGACGGGGGTGTAGCGGCGGATGCCGAACCCGGCGCCCTGTTCCAGCTCATAGCTGGAGAGGGAATCGAAGGCGTTGCCGATGTCGTAGAAGAGTGCGCCGCCCCAGTTCTGGGTCAGACGTTTTTCCAGTTCGACGCTGCCGACCAGCAGGTGACTGCCGCCGACCACCTCGCCGTCGGCATCACGCGGACCGAGGGATTGATAGGCGTAGCCGCGCACGCTCTGGTCGCCGCCGGCGAAGAAGCGCAGCGACGCCGGCAGCTCATGGAGCGGATCGGCGTGCCAGGTCGTCCCGCCCTGAAGCCGGAGAAAGAGGGAGAAATCAGCGGGAAGTTTGGTCAGCAGACGCGCCTCTGCCGTCAACTGGAGCAGACTGGTGTCGGAGAGTAGCGTATCGTGAGCGCCTTTGATCTCCATTGCTGCGCGCAGGCCCGGCTCAGCCGATTGCTGGCCGACCGGTTGCCATTGCAGGCGTAGTCCCGGAATCAGCATCCGGGCGCTGGTGATCTCCTCGCCGATCTCCGAGCGTTCCTGGTTCAGGCGCAGGAACAGGGTTGCCATTAGTTTGTCGCTCAGGGCTTGTTGGCGTTCGATTTCGCCGTAAACCTCGCGCGTCAGGTAGCTGTCGCTGTCGACGCGGTCGAAACCGAGGTGGATCCGGGTGTGACTGTCGAGGCGTTCGTGGTCGGGGATGACGTAGGTGGCGACCAGTGATTGCCGCCGTTCGGCGAGCAGCAGGTCGCCGGCGAGTTCGTGCCCGCTGGAAAACAGGTTGAGGTGGCGATAGCGCAGGCTGGCCCGCGCGCCGGTATCGGTTCCGTAGCCGAGTCCCGGGCGCAGTTTGTGGTGGGCAGTCGGCTGTAACTCGATGTTGACTGGAACCTGCCCCGCGCCGGCCTGTTCGGGGGCCGGGGTGATTGTGATCGCGCTGAACAGGTCGGCATTGCTCAGGTTGAGCCGGGTGCGTCCCAGTTGGGCGAAGCTGAAGGTCTCCCCCGTGCGATAGCTGAGGTAACGCTTGAGGAACCAGTCCGGGTAACCGCTCGTGCCGCTGAAAGCCGTTTCGCCGAAGGAGTAACGGACGCCGGTGTCTAACTGCAGGTCGATCTCTGCGCTGTGCCGCGCCTGGTGCACACGCAGCTCGTGGCGAGTAAAGGTGGCATCGAGAAAACCGAGGTCCTGTACGGCTTGCAGCAGTCGCGCCTTCCCCTGTTCGTAGCTGTCCTGGCGCAGGATGTCGTCGGTTTTGAGTGGAAAGGCCGCGACCTGTTGCTGAATGTCGGCGAGATCATGCCCGGGGCCGGACACCTCCAGGTCGAGGTTGGTGATGATAACCGGTGGACCGGCCGTGACGCGCAGGATCAGTTGTGAGTGGTCATCGCTGACATCGCTGACTGCGCTGCTGGTCTGGCTGGTGAAATAACCGTAGGGGCGTAGCACGGTGTCCACACTGTGCGGAAGTTGATTACGATAGTGCTCCAGCCAGCGCAGGTTCGGTCCCTGCTCGGCCGTCAATGCCGCCGGCAGTTTGATCGCGGTCTCCAGAACGTTAAGCAGTTCCGCCCGGTCGACTTCGATCTTCAGCGTCAGCGGTGCGGCCATTGCCGGTGTTGTCAGCAGCAGAGTCGTGAATATTAGAATGGAGAGGGTGAGTCTTTTCATTTGCGACCATGGGTTAAGCAGGAAACGTCCTCTGCGGGGCAAATATTGGAACGCTTCGTTTAAAGTGACCGATCCAGTATACGGCGAAAGATTGATTCTTGCCATGTGCCACGCAGTCGCGAGCGGAAATTTCGTTATCTCTGAGGCCTGTTCCGTTCCTCTGCTTGCTCAGCACTTTTCTTGCTCTGCTGGAATGCTAAAATGTCACCTGAGCGATATCGGCAACCCTGTAACGAGGAGGAATTCATGGCAGAAGCTCTCCATATTGTCTGTCCGCACTGCCAGGCCGTCAACCGGCTGCCGGAGACCCGCCTGGTGGAGCATCCCAAATGCGGCAGTTGTACGCGCCTGTTGTTTGTCGGTGAGCCGGTCGAGCTGACGGCGGCGACCTTCGCAAAGCATCGCGATCGCAACGACATCCCGCTGCTGATCGACTGCTGGGCACCCTGGTGCGGCCCCTGTCAGGCGATGGCTCCGGCTTTCACCGAAGCTGCGCGCCAGCTGGAGCCGCGCCTGCGGCTGGCCAAGGTCAACACCGAGAGCGAACCACAGCTCGGAGCGCAGTTGAATATCCGCTCGATCCCGACCCTCGTCCTTTATCGCCGCGGAAAGGAGATCGCCCGGCAGTCGGGCGTTGTCTCGACCGCCCAGTTGGTCCGCTGGGTGAGAGGGCTGCTTGGTTGATGGATAACGATAAGAAAGGCAACAAGCGGCAACAGGGGAGTGGCGCAGATGATTTCACCGCGAGTCTGAAGAAAACCGGCCGGATGTTTCTGCATATGCTGCCGAATATCCTGGCCGTTGTTCTGCTCTCCGGCATCATCATGGAATTCGTCCCCCTTGATCGCCTGTCGGAATTGCTCGGCGGCAATCCGCTGACCGACGCTCTGGTCGGTGCTTCGGTCGGTTCCATCTCTATCGGGAACCCGCTGGTCAGCTATATCCTCGGTGGCGAACTGCTCAAGCAAGGGATCGCCCTGGTCGCGGTCACGGCCCTGCTGGTCAGTTGGGTCACGGTCGGCAGTGTTCAGCTGCCGGCAGAGATCGCAACCTTCGGCGCCCGTTTCGCCCTGGTACGCAACGGGCTGGCTTTTCTGTCGGCGCTGGTTATTTCCTTTCTGGTTGCGGGTGTGATGCAATTACTGGGAGCGGGTATATGAAAAAACAAGACTCCTGTGGCGCATTGCAGACGCGGCAGAAAATTCCCCGCCCCATCATCTTTCTCCTGGTTGTGTTGGTGATCTACTGCGGGGCCTTCCTGCTGGAACCGGAGCGCGCTCTGGTTGCCTTGGAATTCAGCACGAAAATGTTGTTCCGCATCCTGCCGATTCTTGCTGTCGTCTGCGGCTTCATGTTGCTGAATAACCTGTTGGTCAGACCGAGCTGGGTTAAAAATCATGTCGGGCGCGATTCCGGTATCAAGGGGATGGCGATTGCCGTTCTCGGTGGTGTGCTGTCGATGGGGCCGATCTATGTCTGGTATGAGATCCTGCGTGATTTGCAGGGGAAGGGGATGCGTAGCGGTCTGGTCGCCGCGTTTCTTTATGCGCGCGGGGTCAAGCCGCAGTTGCTGCCGCTGATGGTTCTCTATTTCGGATGGATATATACCGTCGTTTTATCTTTTTTTCTGATATTCTTTTCACTTATTGTCGGGACATTAAGCGAACGTTTGGGCGCCGACACACTTAAGGAATAAATTATGATTTTCCAATGCCGGGGCGGTTTTCCCGGCATATGCCCAGTTATCGCGGGGTGGCGGAGCGGATTCCTTTTTTTTCAGCGATTCTCTTTTGTTAGAAAAATATTTTTTTTACCGTAGCGCTTGAAATTTCAAAAGTTCTGCGCTTTAATGAGTATTCGTAAGTTCTCCGATAAGAGCAAACCTGAGGCAACTCAGGGACGCAGAGCCACGGGCCCGCATTGGGTAGCCGAGCCGCCGAAGAGATATGTTTCCTTCGTGGGCATGTCTTTTTAAAATGACTTTAAAGAGACACTGTCCATTTTTTTTCGCCGTAGGAGGGACCACATGCCAAAGGTGACTGTAAAGGTCATTTTTGTGGCTGTGCTTTTTGTTATATTATGTAGCGTGGAGGCGCGCCATGCTTTTGCAGATTCATCTGTGAACCCGCCTTATGCTGCCGTAACTGCCCCTCCCAAATACAATGGAATCACCACCCTGTTTGCCGATGCCGGGGCTCGAACCTGTCTCGGACGGATGAACCAGATCACCAACTATCTGTCCCAAGGCGCCCAAGCAGGGGCTTACGCTTTTATACCGCCCAACGAAACCAATCTGCGGTTGCTCTCGACCTCGGTCGAAGCACGGACCGCGAATGATGTGTTTTACGCCTCGGCCACGGCCGCGCCGACTCCTAACGGAGCTTGCGGCGCCCTGTACGAGACGGTTGATTACTGGCCCGCAGCGTGCCAGGAAGTGGCGACCAAGGCCTACCCTCAATTGCGGCCGGAGCGCTTTATTCAGCAGGTCATCCAGGTTCTGGATGGCGGCGATACGCTGAAAATCTTTCTCATGCCCGCGGGGCAGAACGGCTGTGTGGCGATAAAGAAAGAGGTTCTTTACTAAAATAGAAAAAAGCAGTGGTTCTGCAGTATGTAAACGTGGAGCCGGGCAATTTGTTTACCGGGTGTCGAAAAAATCGGCAGCCGCTTTACGTGTTTTTTGAGGAGGACGTTGTTTATGTTGTGGTCCCATGACCGGGAAAATTCTGGATCAATCGGGGCAAACAGGCTTGTCAAAGCTGCGGGGCGGGGGGCTCGTTTTGCGGTTTTTGTGCTGGTTTTTTTGCTTGTAAGTGTTCAATGGGGGGCTGCTGCCGAAGCGCCGGCGGCCAAGGCTGAGAACCCGCTCGTCAAGAGCGCGGCGGATAAAGGGGTGAAAATCTGCCTGCCACGGATCGAGCAGGTCTCCAGCCATCTGTTCAAAGGGGCCAACGTCTCCTATCAACTGATGACTGCGCCGCAGGCCGACCAGTCGCTCTCGACTGCGGTTATGGAAGTACAGTCACCGCTCGGCGTATCCTACGCCTCGATGACCTCAGCTCCCGAAGCGGATGGTGATTGCTCCGGCGTCTACGAAACCGTCACCTACTGGAAGAACAGTTGTGCCGACGTGACCAAGACGGTCTATGCCGATCTGAAACCGGCCGGACCGGTGCAGAACCATATTCAGGTGCTCGAAGGGAAAATGACCATGCGCATGTACCTGCTTCCCGCCGGTGAGCAGGGGTGTGTGGTGATCAAGAAGGAAGTTCTTTACTGATCAGGGCCGGTACCCGGCCTTGCGGTGTTTTATATAGATTCGAAACGATTCTGGTTTACATAGTTTTACGAGTTGCCGGCGAAATGGCGGCGCCAACCTGTTGGAGGATGTTTATGAACGGACTCGATGGCCAAGGCAGAAGTTGCACGTCTGTAGGGGAAAAAACAAGGGGAGAAAATGAGATGAACGATCGTGTATTGAAACAATTGGTTGCCGCGCTTGCGGTGCTCTGTCTTTTGGTCGCGCCGGTGGTGACGCTGGCGGATGTGGATGGGACAACCACTTCGCACACGGATTATTACAATCCTGGATCCACTTACGTAACTGGGCCACTTGATGTCGATATCGCTGTTGGCGCAATTGGCTCTGACGAGATCGCTGATGGCTCAATTTCCAGCGCGGATCTCGGCCCTAATTCAGTCGGCCTTATTGAAATGCAGGACAACGCTGTCGGTAGTGCTGAAATTATCAACGGCTCAATCCTTGGTGGCGATATTGCGAACGAGACGATAACTGGGGCAAATGTCTTAGATGACTCGCTGACCGCTGCTGATATCGAAGCTTACGATACCGGCTCCTGGGTTGCCTATGCTGGGGTTCCACTTGCAGAGGCGAGTGCGGCTGGTGATAACAGTATCGCTCTGGGCATGAATGCCGATGCAACAACCAGCTTTGCGGTTGCTGTTGGTTACAGTGCAGAAGCAGATACTCAAAGTACGGCTATTGGCACCTATGCTGACGCCGATAATTACGGTACCGCCGTCGGTTATGCTGCCGACGCAGACCATCAGGCAACGGCGGTCGGTTATGGTGCCGATGCTGACGGCGCTTATTCAACTGCAGTCGGTATGAATGCCCAGGCAACAGATAACTTCTCTGTTGCGGTTGGTCTGGATAGTTACTCAACGGCTGCAGCCTCGACTGCCATCGGTCACTGGGCGGAAGCAAGTGGTGATTCTTCAATCGCCATCGGCAGTTCAACCTCCACTGCAGGCTATGATGCGGCTGCTGTGGCCTCGGGTGATGCAGCCATCGCTATCGGCTTCGAGTCCAGTGCAACCGCTGACGATTCCACTGCGCTTGGTTCTTACGCCGCGGTTGACGGAACAGAAGGCCTTGCCGTTGGCTACTCCGTTGATGCGGGCGATGGTGCAAACAATACGGCGGTTGGCTCCAACATTAGCATTGCTGATGGCGGCGCTGGTAACACCGCCATCGGTACTGGTCTTTCCGTCGCTGGTAGCGCCAACTTCGTTGCCGGCGATCCGACGACCGTAACCGGTGATGACAATATTGTCACCGCCAATGATTCCACCGTGACGGGTGACAGCAACGTGGTCAGCGGTAACGACATAACGGTTACCGGTAACTCTAGCACGGCGATTGGTGATACTGCTGAGGTGTCGGGCGACGCTTCTGTGGCAATCGGCACTTTGGCTTCTGCCCAAAACGATTATGCTACGGCCATTGGCCTCTACGCAGAGGCATCCGGTATAAGCTCTTTCGCCGGTGGCGACACTTCGCTTGCTTCTGGAAGCAGCTCGGTTGCTCTTGGTGCTTATGACAATAATACCGGTGATTCCACGACAGCATCAGGAGAATATTCGACGGCTGTCGGCTCTGCCGCCTGGGCATCGAGTGATGAAGCTAGTGCCCTTGGTTATTATTCTACGGCTGAAGGTGTAGGCTCCACTGCAGTCGGTACCAACGCCACAGCCTCTGGCACTGATTCATCTGCTGTTGGTTCCTATGCTGAGGCTGTCAGTGACGATGCAGCAGCCTTCGGTTCTGCTGCATATGCAGAAGGCGCAAGTTCGACCGCTATTGGTGACGAAGCGGAAGCTCTTGGCGACGGCTCGAGCGCTCTCGGTTACTCGGCCAGTGCGGCGGGTGATGATTCCACGGCACTCGGTTCCGATGCCACTGCCGGTGGTAACGAGAGTCTGGCGGTTGGCTTCTCTTCCGATTCCGGCACCGGCACCGGCAACGCTGTCGTCGGTATCGGCTCAACGGTTGTCGGTGGTGACGCAACGACCGTTATGGGCTCCGGCAATACGGTTGACGGTGACAACCTTGTCGTTCTCGGCGACAACAACGATATCACCGGTAGTGACGGTTTCGTCTCCGGTACCGGAAACTTCGTTGACCCGGTCACCAACTTCACCCAGATCGGTACAAACAACACCCTGACCGACAATGCCAACGCTCTGGCAACGGTTGACAGTGTCGACCAACTGGGCAACGACAACGTGATGGATGCCCTGGTTGTCGGCGCCGATCCGGCGGTAATTACCAACTCGACCCAGACCGGTAATGGTAACGAGTTCTACGCAACCTCGGATACCGGTGCTGCAACTCTTGATGAAATCCACGCAACCGGCGATGACAACACTGTAACGGTCACCACCAAGAGCGGTGCCGCGTCGAATACTTATAACTATATTGATGGTACCGGCAACTCCATCTCCGTTGACTCTGCTGATGATGGGTTCAACGCGATCAGCGGTTTCGGTAACGACCTGTTCAACAGCAGTGAAAACATCGTTGATGGAACCAGCAACGACCTCGACTATGCCGACGGCAACCAGGTCAGCGGCAATACGAACGTCATCGATACCAGTGTCAGCAACAACGTCGATGGTAACTCAAACAACCTGACCAATGCAGCCGACAGCAACACCGTTATCGGTAACAGCAACACCCTGAACGGTGTTGCCGATGCTGGCGACGCGGATGAGAACGTTGTTGTCGGTGATAACAACACCGTCAGCGGGTCGCGCAACGATGTTTACGGTACCGACAACGATGTCAGCGGTGATGACAACGCTGGTGTTTACGGCGCTGGCAACGATGTTTCTGGTGATGCGAACGGTGTTTACGGGGACGACAACGAAGTCCTCGGTGACACCAACAGTGTCTACGGTGATAACAATACCGGGATCGACTCCTACGACAACATCATTGTCGGTGATGGCAACTACGATGTCACGGACTACGGTAACGTCATCGTCGGTAAAAACAACGGCGATATTGATGGCCTGGTCAATGGTATCTACGGTGACAACAACACCAATATCGACGGTCGTTCGAATCTGATCTACGGCGACTACAATGATAACGTCTCCGGCGACGATAACTATGTTGCTGGTGACTTCAACCTCGATGTGACGGGTAACCGTAATGTAATCGTTGGTAACTACAACGAGCAGATCATCGGTAACAATAACGCGATCTACGGCAGCGACAACGAAAATATTTCTGGTGCAACCAACACAATCGTTGGGAATGACAACAGTGATATGTCCGGCAGTAATAATGCTGTGTTGGGTGATGAAAACTCAGGAATGACCGGTAGTAGCAATGTTGTCGCTGGTAACCACAACGAGGATGTTTATGGTGATGACGTCCTTATTTTCGGTGATGGAAATACCAGTATCAATAACAACAACACAATTGTTGGTGATGACAACGACAATATGTCCGGTGTCAACAACGCCGTCTTTGGTGATGACAACACAGATATGACGGGGAACAACAATGTCGTTCTCGGTGACAGCAACACCGGTATGGACGGCGGCAGCAACGTCGTGACTGGTAACAACAACGATGATGTTGATGGCCGTGAGAACACTATCACCGGTAATAACAACGATAACATCACCGGCAGAAACAATACGATCCTCGGTGATGGAAACAGCGATATGTCCGGCCGTGACAACAGTGTTGTCGGTGACGGCAACACCGGTCTGAGCGGTTGGGATAACGTGATTACCGGTGATGCGAACACCTCCTTGACCGGTAGCTGGAATGTCGTTACCGGTAGCGGTAACAGCAACCTGAGCGGTGACAACAACGATATCTTCGGTAACGACAACACCGATATGACCGGTGATGACAACCTGGTCTCCGGCGATAGCAACACCGGGATGGACGGTGACGATAATATCGTCACCGGTAACGGCAACGACGATGTCGACGGCGATGACAACACCATCACCGGCAACGACAACGACACAATTACCGGTGAAGGCAACACGATCGTCGGTGACGGCAACAGCAACCTGAGTGGCGACAACAACGCCATCTTCGGTGACAGCAACACCGATATGACCGGCAGCGACAACCTCGTTTCCGGCGACAGCAACACCGGTATGGACGGCAGTAACAACGTTGTTACCGGTAACGGCAACGACAATCTCGACGGTAGCGGCAATATCATTACCGGTAGCAACAACGATGACATCCTGACCGATGACAACAACATCGTCGGTGATGACAACACGATCGTTAACGGTGGCAACAACAGCATCGTCGGTGATGAAAACGCGATTGACGGCACCGACAGCGTCGCCATCGGCACCGGCAACACCGTAACCGGCACCGGCAACATCGCCATCGGTAACGAACTCGTTGTGGTCGGCGGTGTTGACAACGTCGTCATCGGCGGCGACAGCAACGCCATCAACGTCAGCGGTGCCGGCGATAACAACGGCATCCTCGGTGGCGATACCAACAGTATTCTCGGCGAGGATACTGCAAACAACGCCATCCTCGGCGGTGACAACAACACCATCAACAACGGAAGCACCGGCAATACCGTCTCCGGTTCGAACAATCTGGTTGACAACGGTTCCGACTACAATGATGTCACCGGTGGCTACAACACTCTCGATAGCTCTGACCTGAATGATGTGTCCGGTCTGGGCAACAGCCTCACCGATTCGCATGCCAACGACGTGTCCGGCTCCTCCAACACGATGACCAGTTCCTCCTGGAACGATGTCTCCGGTGATAGCAACACCTTGGTTAACTCGGAACTCAACGATGTCTCCGGTCTGGGTAACTCACTGACCGTTTCGTCGGGCAACGATGTCTCCGGTGGCGGCAACACCCTGACCACTTCCTTTAACAACGACGTTTCCGGTGTTTTGAATACTCTGGATAGCTCCCTTGGCAACGACGTCTCTGGTGCCAGCAACACGTTGACCGCCTCCAACGTCAACGATGTCTCCGGTTCTTTCAATACTATGACTGACGCCCATGGCAACGACGTCTCCGGTATCAATAACACCGTATCCGAGAGCGACAACAACGTTGTCAGTGGTGACAGCAACCAGGTTCTCGACAACTCCAATAACAACGTGGTTGCGGGTGACAACAACTACCTCGACCCGAGCAGTGGCAACTCCGTTGTCGGTACGTCCAATACTCTGATCGACAGCAACTACAACTCGGTTGCAGGTGATACTAATTCGCTGACTGATAGTAATGAAAATAGCGTGGTCGGTGATGATAACGTACTGTTCTCCTCAGATAGCAACCAGGTTGCAGGTAACGACAACTACCTTGAAAATGCTGATGACAACACAGTATCCGGTACCTTCAACGATGTCATCGATTCTCAGGACAACGTTGTTGCTGGTTTGCGCAATGCCCTGATTAACGATTCCGATCACAACACCGTAACCGGCCAGTTCAACGATCTGGACAACTCTGATAACAACCAGGTGTCTGGTTATGACAATGCTATTACCGATAGCGATAACAACACCGTGGCTGGTGACTCGAACATTCTCTTCACAAGTTTTAACAACGCGGTAGTTGGTGACGGAAACACTGTAGAGAATTCCGATGACAACACGATCGCCGGTGAGCTGAACAGCGTCACCAACGAATCGGACGCGAATACGGTTTCCGGTCTGAGCAACACCCTGAATGACGCCG
>PKUG01000022.1 GCA_002869665.1 Desulfuromonas sp.
AGGCAGCAGCACGTTTCTCCTTCCTGCTCGCCCTGCCGGCGATCGGCGGCGCTCTGCTGCTGTCGCTCAAGGACCTGGAGCAGGTGGCAATGGCGGAACTGCCGGCGTACGTCCTCGGCGCCTTGATCGCCTTCGCCAGCGGCCTGTTCGCCATCCGCGTACTGCTTGGCGTGGTGCGCAATAAACGCCTCGTCGGCTTCGCCGTCTATTGTTTACTGGTCGGAAGTGGCGTAATCGGTTATTCTCTGTTGAGTTAGGAGCCTCCTCACCACCGGGACCCTGGGATTCATGACTTTCTTTGTGTTCTTAGTGTCTTAGTGGTGAAAAAAATCTCAAACGGAAGCGTTAAGATACAACCATGAGCAAAGACACCCCCGAAGTTCCCGGCGATCCCCGCATGCAGAAAGAGATCCTCGGCCTGGTCTGGCTGGCGTTAGGGATCTTTCTCCTCGTCTGCCTCGGCAGTTACAGCAGTGCCGACCCTTCGTTCAACAACAACCTGCACCCGCAGCGGATCAATAACCTGATCGGTGTCTTCGGCGCCCACTTGTCCGATCTGCTCTACCAGATTTTCGGCCTGACCGCCCTGTTCTGGCCCGTCGGCTGCCTGATCCTCGCCTGGCGCTGGCTCAAGCTGCGCGAAGTTCACTTTCGTCTGGTGCGCCTGATCGCCTATCTGATGCTGCAGATCACCACCGGCGGCCTGCTGGCGCTGCGCTTTTCCGAGGTCAGCCTGTTCGGCAGCCAGATCAGTGAAGCGGGTGGCGCCATCGGCCGGGTCATGGTTTCGCTCCTCTCCCGCTATCTCAACATCGGCGGAGCGGCCATCATTCTCGCGGTCCTCTTCCTCGTCTCCCTGATCCTCTCGACCCGCTTCTCCCTGGTCCTCTTCTTTGAAGGGGTTCTCGAACGCTTCGGCCGCCGCATGGAACTGCGTCGTGAAGCTGGACGAGCACGCAAGGAGTTAAAGCGCAAGGAGAAGAAGAAAGAGGTCGATACCAAGGGGCCGGCAATCACGCCACCGGAACTGCGGCTGCCGGAACCGCCCCTCCCGGCCAAGAAGAAAACGAAGAAAAAGTCGGATATCGAAGAGGGGCAGGAAGCCTTCCCCTTTGTCGAACCGAGCGGGACCTATCACATGCCGGCAGCCTCGCTGCTTGATCACGACGGAGAAGGGCAGAAACCGATCGATCGCGAAGCCCTGACCATGGCGGCACGGATGCTGGAAAAGAAGCTGCTTGATTTCGGCGTCGAGGGGGACGTCGTCGAGGTTAAACCGGGACCGGTCGTCACCATGTACGAGTTCGCCCCGGCCCCCGGCGTTAAGGTCAACAAGATCTCCAACCTCCAGCACGACCTGGCGATGGCGCTGCAGGCGGTCTCAATCCGTATCGTCGCGCCGATCCCCGGGCGTGGCGTCGTCGGCATCGAGATTCCGAACAAGGACCGCGAAACCGTCTACCTGAAGGAGATTATCGAGTCCGAGGCCTTCCGCCGCTCCGGTGGCAAGCTGCCGATGGCCCTCGGCAAGGACATCTTCGGCCAGGTGGTCGTCTCCGATCTCGCCAAGATGCCGCACCTGCTGGTCGCCGGTTCGACCGGCAGCGGCAAATCGGTCTCGATCAACACCATGATCCTCTCCCTGCTCTATCGAGCGGCGCCGGAGGATGTCCGGCTGATCATGATCGACCCGAAGATGCTCGAACTCTCGATCTACGAAGGGATCCCCCACCTGCTCCTGCCGGTCGTGACCAACCCGAAGAAGGCGTCCCTGGCGCTGGCCTGGGCGGTCCGCGAGATGGAGCGGCGCTATCAGCTGATGGCCGACAAAGGGGTCCGAAACATCGACGGCTACAACCGCAAGCTGATACAGGAAGCACAGAGCAAAAAGGACATGCCGCCTGACCCGCCGTATGAGGATCTGTTCGAGTAACCTCTGGAAGCACTCCCCGAACCGGAACCGGGGATCGAACTGGAACACGGTCACCTCCCCTACATCGTCGTCATCGTCGACGAACTGGCCGACCTGATGATGGTCGCCGGGCGTGAACTTGAAGAGTCGATCGCCCGTCTGGCCCAGATGGCACGGGCCGCCGGTATCCACCTGATCCTCGCCACCCAGCGCCCGAGCGTCGACGTCATCACCGGCCTGATCAAAGCCAACTTCCCGACGCGGATCTCGTTCAAGGTTTTCTCCAAAACCGACTCGCGTACCGTCCTCGACTCCATGGGTGCGGAAACCCTGCTCGGCATGGGGGATATGCTCTTCCTGCCGCCGGGGGTCGGTTACCTGCAGCGTGTCCATGGCGCCTTCGTCTCGGAACTCGAAGTCCAGCGCGTCGTCGACTTCCTTTCCAAACAGGGGAAACCGGACTATGACACCTCGATCCTCAAGGCGCCGCCGAGTAGCGATGAGGGGGGGAGTGACGATGATGAATACGACGACCTCTGGGATGAGGCGGTAAAGATCGTCACCGACAGTCGCCAGGCCTCCATCTCCAT
>PKUG01000142.1 GCA_002869665.1 Desulfuromonas sp.
CTCTGCGGCAAACTGCTGTCAATATAACCAGTTGAATCCTATCATCAGGAGTACAGATGGCTGCAAAACATCACGCCGCCCGGGCGTTCCTCCCCATCAACCGTCAGGACATGAAAACCCGCGGCTGGGAAGAGCTGGATGTTCTGTTCATCACCGGCGACGCTTACATTGATCACCCCGCCTTCGGCACTCCTCTGCTCGCCCGCCTGCTTGAAAGTCACGGCTATCGGGTCGGCATCATCGCCCAGCCGGACTGGAAAAATCCCGAAGCCCTGAAAATCATGGGGCGTCCGCGTCTGTTCGCTGCCATCTCGGCCGGGGCCATGGACTCCATGGTCAATCATTATACCGCGGCAAAAAAAATCCGCCGGAATGACGCCTACACTCCGGGCGCTGTCGCGGGCAAGCGCCCGAACCGTGCCGTCATTGCCTACACGGCCGCCGTCAAGGGAGCCTTCAAGGGACTACCAACGGTCATCGGTGGGATCGAGGCCAGCCTGCGCCGCATCGCCCACTACGATTACTGGGATGACAAGGTCCGTCGCTCGATCCTGGTCGACAGCAAAGCCGACCTGCTCCTCTACGGCATGGCGGAAACCGCTCTGCTCGAGATCACCAACCGCCTCAATTCCGGCGAGCAGCTGCCTTCCCTGATAGACATCAGGGGGACGGCCTATCTGTCTAATTCAGTGCCAGAGAAAGCCGTAGAACTCCCTGCTTTTGAAAAGGTGATCAACAACCCCGACGCGTACAACCTGGCTTTCAAACTGGCCGGAACGCAGGACAACCCCTTTTCACCGACAACGCTGGCCCAACCCCACGACAAGCGCTACCTGGTCGTCAACCCGCCAGCCCTGCCGCTGAGCGAAACGGAGTTGGATGGGGTCTACGCTCTCCCTTTCACCCGTCAGCCGCATCCACACTATAAAGAAACAATCCCGGCCTACGAGCAGATCCGCCATTCGCTCACCAGCCATCGCGGCTGCTTCGGCGGTTGTTCCTTTTGCGCCATCACTCACCACCAGGGGAAAACGATCCAATCGCGCTCGCAGGAATCGATCCTCAAAGAGATCGACCAGCTCGTCGCCCAGCCCGACTTTCACGGCACGATCAGTGACATTGGCGGGCCGACCGCCAACATGTACGGCCTCGGCTGCGGCAACCCCCAGGCCCAAAAAAACTGTCATCGCCCCAGCTGCCTGTTTCCCGCCGTCTGCCCCAACCTGCGCACGAACGACGACATGGCAGTCGAACTGCTCGACAAGGTCCGTCGGCGTCCGGAGATCAAGCACGTCTTTATCTCGTCCGGCATCCGCTATGATTTACTCCCATTTCAACAGCACTATTTTGACGCCCTCGTTCAACATCACATCAGCGGCCTGCTCAAGGTCGCTCCAGAATCGACCAGTGACCGGGTCACCGATGTCATGCGCAAACCGGGCGCAAAGGTCTTTACCGAATTCCTCGACGAATTCCGCCGCCGCAACCGCGAACACGGCCTGCGTCAGGCGATTGTCCCCTACCTGATCAGCGCCCACCCCGGCTGCACTCTGAACGATATGGTCGACGTCGCCCTCTACCTTAAACGCCACGATCTCAGGGTCGAACAGGTGCAGGACTTCACCCCCACGCCGGGGAGCCTCTCAACCTGCATTTATCACACGGGGAAGGATCCCGTCACTGGCCAACCGATCTACGTCCCCCGCACCGCCAAAGAGAAACGCCTGCAAAAAGCGCTGCTGCTTTATCACCTGCCCGAAGTCAGACAGGACATCTTGGAAGCGTTGAAGGTTTGTGGGAGGGTAGAAGCTGCGAAGGAACTGCTCGGAGCAGAAACCAAGCAAGGCCGTGGAAATGCAAAACAGAACAGACCACCTCGCCGTCCAAAGAAGAAACAGGTGAGATGAGCAACACGAACCGCACCAACAGACAATAGGCACAGAAAGAACAACCTCCATACATAAAATGCACAAAGATAATCAATAAGCAATTCCAACAGACACCTGTCAAAAACTAGCTAACCGCATAAAATCGAGTATTTAAGAAAATATACAGAGCTGGCACAGCCTCTGCTAATTATCGGAACATCCACAAACCAAGGAGTTCCCATGATCATCAAGGCAGCGGCTTTTATTCTCTGTTTCACTCTCGGCACCATCCTCTTCGCGACCTGGCCGAGCCCGGCGGCGCTGGCCCCGGCCGACCTTCCCGAACGGGAAAAACTGCTCGATATGCACTGTCATGTCGCCGGCATCGGTGCCGGCGGTAGCGGTGCTTTTATTTCCGATGAATTACGTGACAGCTGGAAATTCGGCATTTATCTGAAAGCATTCGGAGTGACCGAGGAGGAGCTTCTTCAGCACGGCGACGCTCTGGTCGTTCAGCGCATTTCCGAGCAGCTTGAGCAGTCGCAACAGGTCGGCCGCGCCGTACTGCTCGCCCTCGATGGTGTGATTGACGCCAACGGTGACCTTGACCGCGAACGCACCGAAACCTATATCCCCAACGAATTCCTCGCAGCCGAGGTCGCCAGATACAGCAACCTTTACTTCGGTGCCAGCGTCAATCCCTACCGTCACGACGCCCTTGCCCGCCTCGAACAGGCCAAGGCCGACGGCGCAGTCCTGATCAAGTGGCTGCCGGCAATTCAACACATCGACCCGGCCGATCCGCGCCTGACCCCCTTTTACGACAAGCTGGTCGAACTCGATCTGCCGCTCCTCACCCACGCCGGGGACGAACACTCATTCACCATGGCCGACAACAGCCTCGGCGACCCGCAAAAACTCCATCTGGCCTTACAGCGCGGCGTCACCGTCATCGTCGCCCACGCCGCCACCAGCGGCACGACCGTCGGCGAAGACAACATGGAGCGCCTGCTGCCGATGTTCGCCCAATACCCCAATCTCTACACCGACATCTCTTCACTGACCCAAGTCAACAAACTGCGCTTTCTACCGCGTCTTCTTGCGGCCGGTGTCGATCCGCAACACCTGCTCTACGGCACCGATTTCCCGCTGATTACCACGGGACTGACCTCACCGGTCTTCTCCTCCCTGCGCCTGCACCCCGGCTGCACCCTGGAGCTGATCAAGGCCGAGAACCCCTGGGACCAGGATGTCCAGACCAAGCTGGCCCACGGCGTCGATCCCGCAATCTTCGCCAATGCCCATACCCTGCTGATTAAATAACGGAGGGAACCATGACCGCCACCAACACCAAGCTGCCGACATCCTTCACCTGGCTCAACGTCACCCAATTTTTCGGCGCGCTTAACGATAACCTGCTGAAGCTGCTTGTCATCTTCTGCCTCATTGGCCTGAAAGGCGCAGCGCAGGCGACGACAGTCGCCGCGACCGCAGGAGCTCTGTTCGTTATCCCTTTCCTGCTCTTTTCTCCCGTCGCCGGCGCCCTGGCGGACAAATTAAGCAAACGCTCCATCATTCTCGCCATGAAGGGCGTGGAACTCGGCATCGTCCTGCTCGGACTGGCGGCTTTCGCCCTGGAGAGTGAGTCCCCCCTCTACGGCGTGCTTTTTCTCATGGCGACCCAGAGCGCCCTGTTCGGACCGGCGAAGTATGGTATTGTCCCGGAACTGGTTAAACGCGAGCAATTATCAAAAGCCAACAGCCTGATTGAAACCCTGACCTGGCTGGCAATCATCTGCGGCACCGCCCTCGCCCCCCTGCTGACCCAATTCAGCGGTACCAGCTATCGAAGCGCCGGCCTAGCCTGCGTCCTCTTCTCCGCGGTCGGGCTGGTCACGGGCAGCCTGATTACCAGAACCCCGGCGGCCGACAGCTCCCGCCGCGTCAACTTTCGTCCGCTGAGCGAAACCCGCGACGCGCTGAAGCTTATCCGCAAGGATGGCGACCTGTTCCTGGCGATCCTGGGCTCGGCCTACTTTCTCTTTCTCGGCGCTTTTGTTCAGATCGAGTTGATCCCCTTCGGCATGGAGCTTCATGCCCTGCCCCAGAAACAGAGCGGCTACCTCTTTCTCGTCGCCGCCATCGGTATCGGCATCGGCTCCCTGCTCGCCGGGCGCCTCTCCGGGCGCAACGTCGAATTCGGCATCGTCCCCCTCGGCGCCCTGGGGCTGACCCTGAGCACGATCGGCCTCGCCCTGACCAGCACCCTCTTCCTGCATCTGATCTTTATCCTGCTGCTCGGTATCAGCGCCGGCCTCTTCATCGTCCCCTTGCAGGCCTTCATCCAACTGCAGGCGCCACGCGAACAGCTCGGGCGTGTCCTCGCGGCCAGCGGCGTTCTCAGCTGGTGCGGCGTGCTACTCGCCTCGGCGTTGACCTGGCTACTCAGCGGCCCCTTCGGTCTCGATCCGGGACAGGCATTCCTCGTTCTCGGCCTGCTGACCTGCGGTCTGACCCTGCTCACGCTGATCATCCTCCCCGACTTCCTTCTGCGTTTCATCGCATTACTGGTGATGCGCCTCGGCTATCGGATCGATATCCACGGCGAAGAGAACGTTCCGGCCGAAGGGCCCGCCCTGTTGGTCGCCAACCATGTCTCCTGGATCGACGCTCTGCTCCTGAGCGCGACCCAGCAACGCCGCATCCGTTTCATCATGCATCGTGACATCTACAATGTCCGGCTGCTGAACCCGCTGTTCCGGCTGATGAAGGTTATTCCAGTTGGGGCGAGCGACAGCCGCAGGCAGAAGGTCGAATTCATCCAGACCTCCCGCGCCGCGCTGGACGACGGTTACCTGGTCTGCATCTTCGCCGAAGGGATGATCACCCGCACCGGGATGTTGCAGCCGTTCCAGAGCGGATTGGAAGCGATCGTCAAGGGGAGCCCCCATCCGCTTATCCCGGTTCATATCGGCGGTGCCTGGGGGAGTATCTTCAGTTATGCTCACGGCAAGCCGCTGAGCAAACTGCCGCTCAGCTTCCCCTATCCGGTAACCATCCATTTTGGACCACCGCTCCCGGCGACCTGCAAGGCCGCAGAGGTTCAGCAGGCGGTCGCTGAACTGGCCTGCGCCTGGTTCGATACGCAAAAAGAGAAACGCACCTCGCTCGCCGCCCTGTTCGTTAAAACCGCCCGCGGCAACTGGCTGCGCCGGGCGATCAGCGACGGCAGCAAACAGCTGAGTTACGGCCGCACCCTGACCGCGGCCAGGGCGCTGGCTGACCAGCTCAAGCCGCAACTGCGCCGGGAAAAGATGGTCGGCCTGCTGCTCCCGCCATCTGTCGGCGGCGCACTCGCCAACCTCGCTCTGGCGCTGCTCGGCAAGATCCCGGTCAACCTCAACTACACCTCTTCACCCGAAGCCGTGCGCTCGGCCATCGACCAGTGCGGTATCGAGACCCTGATCACCAGCCGACGCTTTGTCGAACGCTTTCCGCAGCTGCCGCTGGCGACCAACACCTATTTCCTCGAGAATCTCTTCGATCAGATCGATATCAGCGCCAAGCTGCACGCCTGGGTCAAGGCCCGCCTGCTGCCGCTACGCCTGTTTCTCGACACGCCGCTGCAAAGCGGTGACGAACCTGCGACGGTGATCTTTTCCTCCGGCAGCACCGGCGAACCCAAAGGGGTCGTGCTCAGTCAGCACAACATCATCTCCAATCTCGAAGCGATCCGCATGGTGGCGGGTATCACCCCCACGGACAACATCTGCGGCGCACTCCCCTTCTTCCACGCCCTCGGTTTCACCGCCACCCTCTGGCTTCCTCTCACCAGCGGCTTCTCCGCCTGCTACCACCCCAACCCGATGGAGCCCGGTGCCATCGTCAAACTGATCCGCAGCAACCGCTCGACCCTGCTGCTGACCACGCCGACCTTTCTTGCCGGCTACATGCGTCGAGCCCGCAAAGAAGATCTCGCCAGCCTGCGCCTGATCGTCACCGGCGCGGAAAAATTGAAGGAATCGTTGGCAGACGCCTTTGCCGAAAAATTCGGCCTGCGCCCGCTGGAAGGTTACGGCGCAACCGAATTGGCTCCGCTCATCACCCTGAGCATTCCCGATGTTAAAACCGACGATATCGAACAACGCGGCTACCTCGCCGGCAGCGTCGGCCGCCCCGTACCCGGCGTTGTCCTGCGCGTGATCGATCCGGACAGCGGCGCAGAGGTGGAACCCGGCGTAAGCGGGCTGATCCTCGTCAAAGGACCCAACCTGATGGCCGGCTACCTGAATCGACCCGACAAAACCACCGCCGCACTGGTCGACGGCTGGTACAACACCAGCGACATCGGCCATATCGACAAAGGCGGCTTCCTCCACATCACCGACCGCCTGGCGCGCTTCTGCAAGATCGGCGGCGAAATGGTGCCGCACGGCAAGGTTGAGGATCTCTTCTACCGCGAACTGCAACTCCCCGGAAACACCCTGGCCGTAACCTCGGTCAGCGACGCAAAGAAAGGGGAGAAATTGGTCGTCGTCTATACCGCCGAGGCGGGAGACCTGGAGAGCTTGGCCGAGGTCTGTAACACCAGCGAGCTGCCGAACCTCTGGCGCCCACGGCCAGGCGACTTCATCAAGGTCGACGCCCTGCCTCTGCTCGGAAGCGGCAAGCTCGACTTGCAGGGGCTGCGCAAGCTGGCTGAGAACGCATTGAAATCAATTGGCAGCGATTACAAGGAAGAGCTCAGAAAAGTGATGTGATTAAGGCCAAAGGCAATGGGACACGGATAAACACGGAAAAAGTGGATTGAAGGTCAAAATCAAAAAAGAGGTCTTTCAAGTTTTTGCCTGATCCGTGTTCATCAGATTTAATCCGTGTCCAAAATTTTTTCCAAGAAAGGAGAGTCCCATGAAACGCACACAACTCTTTATACTGACAGGCTTACTGATCCTGCTGTCCATGATCGGCTGCACCAATCAGGACGCGGCACAACTGGGGGCCATGATCGGCCGTACCCTCGGCAAACCCGTCGGCACGGTCGCCACCGCCATCGACGAAACCGTCCAGACCTCCGGGGATATCGTTCGTGAAAATCCCCGCTACCAGAATCAACCGCCCCGAACCACAACGACACAGTCGACCGCCCCGGCAGCAGACGGCAATTACTACTACCGCACCGAAGTCCTGGTGAAAACCCGCGGCCCGGCTCAAATTGAATCGATGGAATTGCGGGAGGTTGAGGATGTTTCGGAGTTTTGGAAATGAGTGAGTGATTGTGAAACAAAGTAGGATGTCGTGGACATAATGGATCGCACCATCAGCCACGTGACAAGGGAACGGTGTGGTTCATTCCATTCACCACACCCTACCCGAATGGTGCGATTATTCGATCACTTTATTCAACGCATGCCGTAACGTATCCAACTGAGTTGCTAAAGTTTCCCAGACCAGAGCCATATCAACGTCCAGATATTCATGAGCCAACACGTTGCGCATGGCAGTGATTTGCCGCCAGGGCATTTCGGGACTTGCTTCTTCCAGGGAGTCAACCCCGAAATCCTTGAGAGCCTGTCCAATAATTTCCAAATTGCGGATGACAGCATCCTGGGTTTTCCTGTCCGCCAGAAAATTTTCCATCCGATATCCGGCGGTATATTCTTTGATCAAAACGATACATTCGATTGCCGTCGCTAATGAACTACCCCGCAGCAAGCTACGGGGAATTAGACCCGGCCTTCGATTAAAAGTGACTTGTCCTTCACAGCGGTCGCGCCTCGTTTAAAATCCGTTGTCGCAGGTGCTTGTTCAATGCATTGGCACTGACGATATCGACTTTCCTGTTCAGCTTGCGGGACAGCTCCGGAATCAGACCGATCTGGTCAAAAAGAGTCGAGCCCGGCAGAAAATCAACCAGCAGATCAATGTCACTCTCTTCGGCATCGTCTCCACGCGCTACGGAACCGAACAGACGAACATTGGTCGCATGATAAAGGCTTGCCGTAGCAAGAATCTCTTTCTTCTGCTGTTCTGATAATTGACTAGCCCGATCCACAATTAAAGTCCTCGACAATTTAAAAGGCGACAGCATACTGCCCGTCGATTCAACAACTATCTCATCCCCGCAGTCTTTGATCACTTCCGACAAGGAGCAACGCACCTATTTTGCACATCTGACGTAGTCTAAAGCCTTGTTTCTTACCAAGACAAAAACTACCCCTGCACGTACTTCTTCACCGTCCGCCGGTCGAGTTTGAGCCGGCGGGCGACTTCTTCGTAGCTGCCGAAGCGTTGGTAGAGCTGGCGGCAGTAGCGCGAGAGCAGCTGCTGGGCATCCAGCTCGCCGCTGTCGGCGAGGGTCTGAAGATTCTCTTCGCCACCACTGAGCGCCGAGGGGTCGCCGCTGTAACAGCCGTTGAGCAGGATGCGCCGCACCGCCTGTTCCAGCTCGCGGACGTTGCCCGGCCAGGCGTAGTTTACCGGCAGGTTCTGCTTCAGGGTCGCACGGATCTCCGCGATCAGGCCGGCATCCGCTGACCCCAGAATCCGCACCAACAGATTTTTGAGCAGCTCGTCAAGAGAGGACTTGTCTTCAGCGAGCTGTCGGCGTAATGGCGGGACCTCAATGACATCGGAACAGAGGCGATAATAGAAATCGTCGCGGAAGTTCCCCTCGCGCCGCAGTTCGGCGAGGGAACGGTTGGTCGCGGCGATGATCCGCCCGCGAAAGGCCTTGTTCTCGTGACTGCCGACCGGGCTGAAGCAGCGCTCCTGAAGCACGCGCAGCAGCTTGATCTGCACCGGCACTGAGACATCGCCGATCTCGTCGAGGAAGATCGCTCCGTGCGGAACGCAGCGGGCAAAGACCCCCTGGTGCTGATCGACCGCGCCGGTGAACGCCCCTTTCTTATGGCCGAACAGTTCCGATTCGATCAGGGATTCAGGAAACTGGGAAAGGTTGATGGAGATGAAGTTACGGGTGAAGCTTTCGGCGAAGCGACCGCTCTTCTCGTTGAAAGGGATATAGCCCGAACGGCCGATGGCCGCTGCTGCCGCTCCCTTACCGGTTCCGGTCTCGCCGAGCAGCAGAGTAGAGAAATCCTCCATCCGGTTCCAGAGGCCATCCTTGTAGCGGCGCATGTCATGGGTAAAGACGTTGTTCCACAGGTGACAGCGCAGGGTGCGCAGTGATGCACTCTGTCCGACCAACTGGCCGATAAAATAGAAGGCACGCCGCAACTGATAGAAGAAGGCGAAATAGTGCCGTGCCTCGTCAGTCTTGAACCCATAATCCCGCAGTCGGGTCAGCAGTTCCGCTGAAAACGGCACGGCGCAGGGTTCGTCACCTTCTTCAATCTGACGCCTGATCAAATCATCAAAGGCAGCGAGATGACTATGGTACTGGAAAAACAGCAGACCGAAGGCCAGACCCTCCCGATCCTCCCCGCTATATAATGCCAGGCTCGCCTTTCCCGCCCGCTCCAACACCGACACCCGCTCGGCGACCGAAGCGATAGCCGCCTTAAGCAGGGCGCCCCCGGCGACCCCTTGCGTCCCGGCCAACTGTTGATCACGCTCTGTACGCTCGGCGCTGAACGGATTACTGAATGCCGCGTCACTGACCGTCTGAAAGAACTGACGATCTTCCGCTTTCAATGTCTCTTTATTTGCCATGCACAAAATGTACAGCAGCTTAACATCTCATGCCAGAAAATATTCTTACCAGCCCGGCATGAATATCTAAACTTTCAAATTATCCGTTTATTTCATGCATGTTATCAAACCAGCAGGGCTTGGCACGCCTCCTGCGAAATACTTGGCTATCCAACCATTTTGCAAGGAGGCCAAGATGAAAACTTCACGTAACAGATTCATGCCTATCGCCATACTGAGCACCCTGCTGGTGCTGCTGTTCACCTGTTCCAGTTTTGCCGCGGGTCTGCTCAAGCCGATCGGCGCCGGAGACGATGCCGGCCTGACGATCAGCGAACACCGGGTCGATGTGACCATCAACAACGGTTTCGTCCGCACCGAGGTCGACCAGACCTTCAGCAACCCCAGCACATCTGCCATCGAAGGGATCTATTCCTTCCCGCTGCCGAAGCAGTCCAGTCTGTCGGAACTATCGCTCTGGGTCGCCGGTCAGGAGATCCTCGGCGAAGTGATCGAAAAAAAGCGGGCAAAACAGATCTACGAAGAGCAGAAGGCCCAGGGGAACCAGACCGCCCTGGCCGAAAAAAACGATTACAAAGCCTACGACGTGCGCGTCGGCAACATCCCGGCACAGAGCGAAACCCGCGTGCGCCTGGTCTATTATCAACCCCTCGAAATCGACCTCAACGTCGGCCGCTACCTCTACCCGCTGAAAGAGGGGAACGTCGACGAGGAGCGCCTCTCCTTCTGGTTGGTTGATGAGCGTGTCAGCGGCCCCTTCCATTTCCACCTGCAACTTAAATCCGCATTCCCCGTCAAAGATGTTCGCCTGCCCGGACTGGAGCAGGAAGCACTCGTCCAGCACAGTGGCAGCAGCGAAAGCGAAGGGAACGTGATTGATGTGACCATCGACCGCCCCGAAGGGAGCCAACTGGATCGTGATATCGTCTTCTACTACCGCCTCGACGACAGCGTTCCGGCACGCGTCGAACTGGTCCCCTACAAGCCCTCAGCCAACGAAGAAGGAACCTTCATGCTGGTGGTCACCCCAGCCGCCGACCTGCAGCCGATCAGCGAAGGCAGCGACTGGACCTTCGTCCTCGACATCTCCGGCAGCATGAACGGCCACAAGATTGCAACTCTGGCTGACGGTGTCGCCAGAGTCCTCGGCCAGTTCCACAGCAACGACCGCTTCCGCATCATCACCTTCAACGACCGCGCTTACGACTTCACCAACGGCTACGTCCAGGCCACACCCGAGCAGGTCCGGCAGTGGATCGCCAACGTCAAGGCAATTCAGTCCAGCGGTGGCACCAACCTCTATGCCGGGTTGGAACGAGCTTACCATCAACTGGACGACGACCGCACCACGGGCGTCATCCTGGTCACCGACGGCGTCGCCAACGTCGGCAACACTGAACATCGCCACTTTCTCAAGCTGCTGAAGAGCTACGACCTGCGCCTCTTCACTTTCGTCATTGGCAACAGTGCCAACCAACCACTGCTCGAACGTCTGGCGAAAGACTCCGGCGGCTTCGCCATGAACATTTCGGATGCCGACGACATCAGCGGCCGTCTGATCCAGGCCAAGGCCAAGGTCGCCCACCAGAACCTGCACGACGTGAAGATCAGCATCGCCGGCGAGCGCGTCAGCGACCTCACGCCGCAGACCATCGGCAACCTCTATCTCGGCCAGCAGACGGTTCAATTCGGACGTTACAACAGCGGCGGCGAAGTGATGATCACCATGACCGGTAAAATCTCAGGGCAAGAGCAGCGCTGGCAGACCACAGCAACCTTGCCGGATGTCGATACCGAGAACCCGGAGTTGGAACGCCTCTGGGCACTGGCAAAAATCGACCAGGCAATGGAACAGATTCGTGAGCAAGGGGAATCAGAGCAGTTGATCCGCCAGGTGACCGATCTCGGCGTCGACTATTCGCTGGTCACCGATTACACCTCGATGCTAGTCGTCACCGATGACGTACTGGAGAACGAAGGTATCCAGAAGCGCAACGCTGACCGCGTCAGCACTGAACGGACCGCCCAGCAGCAACGCGCCAATCAACCGACCCGCAGCTACCGCGTCGACAGCAACGCCAATAACGGCAGCGGCGCCTTCAACAACCGCCCCTCCCCCGGCATCGGTCACGGCTCCGGCCCGGTCGGCATCCTCGCCGTCCCCCTCGTCGCCTGGTTGAGCCGGCGGAAAAAGAAACACTGAGCGTTTTGAATAGACTATCCCCTCTCCCTTTTGGAGAGGGGATAGCAATAAAACACTGACAGAATGGGGAAGAAACATGGCCGCGATTGAGACCCAGACACTCAGAATAAATACAGAACAAAAATCATCAGTGCCGACTCACGGCGACGTCGAACTGCGGCTCTGGTTCAGCCTGCTGATCCTGGCCAACCTCGGGCTGGTGGTCGGCAAGGTTCCGGCGGTCAACCTGATGTATCTGCCCGACGCGGTTTCCGCCGGCGAATGGTGGCGTGCCCTCACCTGGCCACTGATCCATGTCAGCCGCTATCACCTGCTTCTTGACGGTGTCACCTTCCTTTTCCTCTGGCATGGTTTGGCGGAACGTTCACGGACCCTGCGCTGGCTCTACGCCGCCGCGACCATCGCCGGCAGCTTGCTCTTCCCACTGCTGGCAAGCCCGGAGATCAAACAGCTCGGGCTCTGCGGCATGTCCGGCCCGGCCCACGGTCTGTTCGCCATTACCGCCCTGGAACTTATCCTCAGCAAAAAGGAACGCACACTCGGAATCCTCCTCTTCAGCGGACTGATGGCAAAAACAGCCTGGGAGATCTTGAGCGGCCAAGCCCTGTTCCAGGGCTTGCATCTGGGCGACATCGGCCACCCGATTCTCACTACCCACGCCGGCGGAGTCATTGGCGCAGTTCTGATGTTCGCACTGATCGCAGGAATAAGAAAAACAGTCCAAACATCCAAATCAAAATAAATTCGCTTCTGCCCATTCGAGCCGAACGGCTCGGCTGGGCGGGCAATTAATAGCAGGACGCCAACGACGAAGAGCCAGATTCTCGCGTCGGCCCATAAAAAAAGTTTCTTTTGCATCCTTTCTTTGGCCCAAAGAAAAGGATGGCGTCTGGCGGGACGCGACCCGTCGGTTTTGCTTTAAGACCTAACCGAAGATCTAATACAAACGCGCGGAATCGGGAAAACACATCCCCAGCTGAATGCTATAATTACTATCGACACTTCCTCCCCATCCCACCAACCGGAGGCCAGCCATGCTCAGTGACGTTGAGATCCGCCGTCAGGCATCTCCCCTTTCCATAGACCATATCGCCGCCAAACTCGGCATCCACGATGACGATCTACTCCCCTACGGCCGTGAGATTGCCAAAATCCACACGCGGGCGCTACAAAGACCGACCAGCAAAGCCGGCCAGTTGATTCTGGTCTCAGCGACCACTCCCACTCCGGCAGGAGAAGGCAAAACCACAACCACCATCGGCCTGGGGCAGGCATTTGCCAAGCTCGGCGAGTCAGTCTGTCTTGCCCTGCGCGAACCCTCACTCGGCCCTTGCCTGGGAATGAAAGGGGGCGCGACCGGCGGCGGCTACAGCCAGGTGCTCCCGGCGGAGCGGATCAACCTCCACTTCACCGGCGACTTCCACGCGATCACCAGCGCCAACAACCTGATCGCGGCGACAATCGACAATCACATTTACCAAGGCAATGTTCTCAACATCGACCCGCGCCGTATCCTCTGGCGCCGAGTCATGGACATGAACGACCGCAGCCTGCGTAATATCGTTCTCGGTCTTGGAGGTAAGACTCACGGTGTGCCGCGTGAAGGTGGGTTCGACATCACCGCCGCGTCGGAAGTCATGGCCATGCTCTGCCTGGCCGGCGACATAAGCGATCTGCAGCAGCGGATAGAAAACACCCTGATCGCTTTCACCTATGAAGGAAATGCGGTCTACGCCGGAGAATTGCAAATCACCGGCGCCATCCTTTCCTTGCTGGCGGAGGCCATCCATCCGAACCTGGTCCAGACCCTGGAAGGGGTGCCCGCATTCATTCACGGCGGCCCCTTTGCCAACATTGCCCACGGCTGCAACAGCCTGATTGCCACACGCATGGCCTGCCACCATGCCGACTGGGCAATTACCGAGGCGGGTTTCGGTTTCGACCTGGGGGCGGAGAAGTTTTTCGACATCAAGTGTCGGATCGGCGAACTCAACCCGGTAGCGG
Organism: Desulfuromonas sp.; assembly: GCA_002869665.1. Taxonomy (GTDB): domain Bacteria; phylum Desulfobacterota; class Desulfuromonadia; order Desulfuromonadales; family Geopsychrobacteraceae; genus PKUG01. The sequence goes on from PKUG01000142.1 coordinate 13,747, forward strand.
TTGTCCTGGTGACCACAACCCGGGCGCTGAAGATGCATGGTGGCCAGATGAAGGGGAACCTCGGTAAGAAGGATCTTCATGCGTTGCGTGAGGGGTTGAGTAACCTCGACAAGCACATTGAAAACGTACGCAAGTTCAATAAACAGCCGGTTGTCGCCCTGAATCTTTTTGCCGATGAGGACGAGGCGGAAATGGCGCTGATCGAAGCGCGTTGCCAGGAACTGGGGGTACCCTTCGCCCGCAGTTCACACTTTGCCGATGGCGGCACAGGAGCACAGGACCTTGCATATCAGGTTATGCAAGTCGTGGAGAAGACCCAGCCCTGGCAACCGCTCTACGAGCTCGATATGCCGGTTGCCGAAAAAATCCGCACCATCAGTCGCGAAATTTACGGCGCCGACGATGTCGCCTTTACCAAGCAGGCTGCGGCCGACCTGAGACAAGTCACAAAGCTTGGCTACGACAGTTTACCGGTCTGCATCGCCAAGGCTCCTGGATCGCTCTCAGACGACCCCACACTGATCGGTCGACCACGACACTTCGACGTCACCGTGCGCGGGATTCAGATCAACTCCGGGGCCGGATTTCTGGTGGTCCTGACCGGCGATATCCTGCGCATGCCGGGATTGCCGAAGCACCCTGCTGCAGAGCGTTGGCGGCTCAGCCCTGACGGCACCCTGAACGGCATGGCATGAGCTTTTTCCATCAGGCAGGACAAAAGATTTTCTTGAATCTCGAAACAAAGGATAAAACGCAGTTCCGTTGAATCTCACTCCGTCGATGCAAAGTGGCCTGACCAATGACATTTTTTCAATTGTATTTTCAGTCCGATTATAAAAGTATTTCTTCCCACGAACCGCGGATTTCACGTTTTCAGCCTGTTGCAATGCTGCAGAAAATCACGACAAAACCATCTTTTCCAACGACTCGAAAAAAACGTCGCCGATGCTCTGTTCTTTATAAGTTACATCTCTTCAAAGCAAGAATTTCAGGCCAGTTGCCGATTCCGGAGCACAGCGTCCGGCACCTTCAGGTGACGCCCTTCCGGCGCGTCTCGCCAAGGGGATAAACTTAACCTGTAATTTTTTATCCTAAATAAAAATTTCCTTGACAATTTCTGTGGTTTTTTGTTTGTTAGCCTCTGTAAAAAACCATGTTTTAAAACACTTGACGATATCCACGAACGAGTTTTTTCCAGCCAGTTTTGTCGTAGTTTATCAGTCGGCACGAGATCCGGATCAGTGCAGCTCTGGATCGCACCGACACATCTATTTTTGTAAAGGGATGTTTAAAATGTCTGAAAACAAAATCAAGCCCTCATTGCACAATCCACTCGCGCAAGCGGAAGAAGTCAACTTCACCATCCCAGGTGAAATCGCCGGCCAGGCCGGTGGTTATGAAGAGGTTATGAAAGAAGGTCTGGAGTTGATGAAACGGCCGATCGAGTCGGTTGCTGTCGGCCAGATCGAGAAGCAGCACTTCAAGCAGCGGATGACCGTCTGGGAGAGAATCAAGGTTCTCACCGACAGCAACCCGAACATCCTGTTCCAGAACTGGGGTAAAAACCTTGATGGCGCCTCGCTGGTCACCGGCATTCTCAATGTCAATGGCCGCGACGTCGCCCTCTACGGCCACGATTTCACCGTCCGCGCCGGCTCGATCGACGCCACCAACGGCCAAAAGCTCGCCCGCCTGATGTACATGGCCGGAGAGAAAGGAATCCCCCTGATCGGCATGAACGACTCCGCCGGGGCCTTCGTTCCCGCCGGCGTCGGTGGCCTCGACGGTTACGCCGAAGC
>PKUG01000011.1 GCA_002869665.1 Desulfuromonas sp.
AAGAACGGTTGTAAAATCGTCGGGGAGCGGCGCTTGCAGCAGCAGGGGCTTCCCTCCTACCGGATGGTTCAGGCGTAACGAAGCTGAGTGCAACATCTGACGAGGAATTTCGATCCCCGCCATCGTTCGTGGCCCATCATAGCGTTGATCTCCGAGAAGAGGAAATCCCGCTTCGGAAAAATGCGCCCGGATTTGATGCGAACGACCGGTGAGCAGTTCAATCTCAACCAGTGCCGCCCCATCAAACTGCCGCTGTCGCCGGTAGCGAGTCATCGCCTCTTTGCCCCCGTGTCGCACTGAGCGGACCCGGTTGGTCGCACGGTTACGCGCCAGCAAGGAGCGGAATTCCCCCTCTGCCGGCGGGCTCCCCTGCACCAGAGCGAGGTAGCGCTTCTCCAGCTGACGTGAACTTACTGCCTCGGTCAGACCACGATGTGCCTGCTTGTGGATCGAGAAGACCATAACTCCAGAGGTCTCGCGGTCGAGACGTTGAGCCATTCCGAGTTCAGGCTTCAATTGGGGGCGTTGAGGGTTCTTCAGGTAGGTGAGCAGAGCGGCATAAAGCGTCCCCTGATATCGGGCTGGAGTCGGCTGGGTTTCGATGCCGGCCGGCTTGTTGAGAGCTAGCAGGTAAGGATCGCGGTAGAGTTCACAGGCTTCGCTCATGACGAACGGCTCAAGAGGAAGAGCGTCGAGATAAAGCTCAATCTGCTCACCTTTTTTAACCGGGGTGGAACTGCGCCGCACCCGTCTTCCGGCGACGTGAACCCCACCGATCTGAATCACCTTGCGCACGAGGGTCCGCGATAGGTCTTCAGAGATCCCCGCAAGATAGTGATCGAGACGCATTCCATCCTCATCAGACGCTGGAACCGCGCGATAAACCGCATTTTTTCCCATGAGATACCCTTTTAAGGATGCAGAACCAAAAAAGATTCCGCGCGGTTTGACACCCTCGAAACAGCTGTTAGCATGGGCAGTAAGAGGTTGTTCTTTGACAGCTATCGGGATGTCGAATCGTTCGCTCCGACACTGACCAATATCCCAAAACTGAGCTGCTGCTCCAGTCGTGGTGAGCCAGCCCGCCCTTGAGCGGGACGCCTGAAACGGCTGTCAGGAGCCATGATCGTCCGTAGGTCGTGCTTCCCGGCGCGCGAGCGACATCCCGATCCCACCTCTGGTATGGTTGCGGCAGGTTCTCCGGAAAAATGCCAAGACTGCCGTTGAGAGCGCCGTCTCCCACATCGGCCATGCAGCAGGCTCCCTCACCTGCTCCCGACCGCGGCCATACCAGTTTCGCGCAGAACGCAGCAAGGCCCCGCTCTTTTGGACGGGGCCTTGCTGCGTGAAATATTATCACACAAGGGCATGAATGCCGGGATTTAGAGACTCTCGCCCTCGCTCCCCTCGTTGACCCGAACCCTTAGCTCCTTCCCTGTCTTGAAAAAAGGAGTCTTCTTGGCAGGGATCTTTACCACATCGCCACTTTTGGGGTTACGTGCCTCGCGGGCATCACGCTCGCGTACCGTGAAGGACCCAAATCCGCGGATCTCCACCCGGCCACCGTCGACCAATTCACCGCCGATGCTGTCGAAGATGGTGTTGATTACCATCTCGGCTTCTTTCTTGTTGATCAGCCGGTTCTTGATCGCCAACTCTTCGATAAGTTCGCTTTTGGTCATTACTACCTCCCTAATGGACTCCGGACCAACGATACTGCAGCCCGTGAGATTCATCGCGCAAGCCCCGCTGAAATGCTTCAGCTGCCTGCTCAATCAGATAATCGAAAACCCGTGGTGTCTCCTCGGCCGGATAAACCACGTCGGGTTCCCCCTCAATCCCCCCCAAAGATGCCGCAAGACGTATGGCATCTTCAAGGTTCCCCAACTCATCCACCAAGCCGAGATCCCGGGCCTGGCGGCCGGTAAAAATCCGCCCGTCAGCCAGAGGTGCCACCTCCTCACGGGGAAGCTTGCGTCCGGACGCAACGGCATCGACAAATTGCCGATGGACATCGTCGATCACCCCCTGCAAAAGAGCACGATCGTCCGGCGTCATAGGACGAACCGGAGAACCGATATCCTTGTGTTTGCCGCTTTTGACCACCTCATTGTAGAGTCCGACCTTCTGCATCAACTGCTCGATGTTGGTGAACTCCATGATCACACCGATGCTTCCGGTGAGCGAACCGGGATTCGCAACAATGCGGCTGCAGGGAGCGGCAATATAATAGCCGCCGCTGGCCGCAACTGACCCCATAGAGACAACCACCGGCTTGCTCTGCAGGGTGCGAACGACCTCCTCGTGAACCTCCTGAGAAGGGGCAACCCCGCCACCAGGAGAGTCGATCCGCAGGACTATTGCCTTGACCGAATCGTTATCACGAAAGGTGATCAGATCGTCGATGAGCGACTCGGAAGAGAGGATAGCCCCCCTCACCTCAACAACGCCGACCTTCTCGCCGAGCGACA
>PKUG01000082.1 GCA_002869665.1 Desulfuromonas sp.
GGCCAGCCCGGCGGCACCGACAAAGTTGGCCAGGCAGATGATTACCCAGTTCCGCAGGACGGTAGCTGGGCTGAGCTTGCCACCGGCCCAGGCCATGGTTAGCAGGTGGTTGCCGGTGAACAGTTCAGCGCCGCCGACCACGACGAGAATGAGCCCCATGGCAAAGGCACTGCCGCCGAGTATCTTGCCGGCGGCGAAGCCGAGGGTCGGATCGGAGGTGATCAGCGCAAAATAGAGAGACCCCAGGCCGATGAAGGAACCGGCCAGCAGACCGAGCAGCAGTTGCGGCCCGAGAGGGAGGCCGGCCTTGGTGACGCCCCCCGCAGCGATTTTGGCGGCGATCTCTGGTGGCGTCAGGGCGGAATATTCGTTGGTTTTCGACATGGAGAAGCCTCGTAACCGGCGAAAGTGTTAAGTGCCTGCCGCTTTCTAACATTGTTTGACGGTGAAAAAAAGACAGAATCAGAAACTTCCGAGGCCCAACTCCTCCTGAACGAGGTATTGGAAGTATTTCAGGCGTGAGGGGTCGGCCATGGCCGAATAGGGGAGGGTGAAGGTGTAGTCGCCGTTGTTCCAGAGCCTGTCATAGTAGTGTTTGACGGCGATGAAGGGTTCGGTGGAGCTGTTGCCCGTGACTTCGAGGTTGCTTTCCAGGTTGTAATTGCCGATGTTGCGCCGGGTCAGGTTGGCGGAGCCGAGGATCAGCGTGGCTGTGGCGTTGCTGCGGTATTCAGCCATGACCAGCTTGGTGTGAAACTGTTCGCCGTGTGTCCGATACCAGCGAACGGCGATCTGTCCGAGGCCTTGGCGTATCAGTTCTGCTGCAACCGGGCGGTTAGGGACACCATTCTTTTCGTACCCGAAGGCATCGCGATTGGGATCGAGGATCAGCATGACACTGGCACCGCGCTTTGCGGCAGCGAGCAGGGTGTTGGTGATATCGCGGTCGGCGAGGTAGAACATGGCAATGCGGATAATGTCCCCCCGCTGAGCCTTGTGAATGGCGGCGGCGATCGCTGCGCCGATACGGGCTTCGGTGACCAGGCTAACTTTCAAGCGGGAGCGGTTGTCTTCTTCAACCTTCTTCGCTGCAAGGTTGGGGAGTGGGTGCAGGCAACCACCGGACATCCCGGCCACGGCCTGCTCGGAGCGGTAAATGTCCTCCGCCAGACCGCGATCGTTGATCAGCAGGGCGATATTTGAGTGACTGCTGCTGGCAGCATGGGGATTGGCCGAGGTGACCAGGCTGAGCAGCTCGCCATCATGGTCAAGCACTGTGACTTTGCGGTGATTGGCCTTGAAGTTCGCCATTGTCAGCCAGCCGGTCAGGCTGATCCGGTCCGCGCTGGCGTCGAACGGGTGGGGCAGGTAGCGCCCGCGGTCGGGAATCCGGCGCAGCAGCAGTCGCCACCAGACGGAGTAGAGCGGGTTGCTGTCGCGCAGCGGTACCAGGTCGGTAGTGATGAGGTTGATTCCGGCGGCCCGCAGCCGCTCGAACAGGGGGGAGGGGGCGCTGCCGTAGACGCTGTTGATCGGGTCGCTCAGGACATCGATCTGTAGCCCGGGAATCTCATTTTTTCGGGCGCAGAGATGGTCGACGAGCTGTTCGGCCAGAGGACGAAAGGAAGGTGTGCCGCGCCGCCCCTGCTGGTCGTTGAGAAGAAAGAAGTCGATCAGGACATAGTGCTCGGCCTGACCGATCAGCGCGAACAGGGTGGTGAAGATCTCCTGCTCGCGGACCGTCGTTCCGGCACCGTCGGTTGTTGTCAGGTCATGCAGAAAGCGCACGCGGTCTGCGGCGATGGAGTGAGTTTCACCGCGCATGTCCAGCCCGTCCGGCAGCAGTTTGCCGACATGGCGCCAGGCGAGCCAGCCAAGGCAGATGAAGAGAAGCAGGAGGATGAGCGTCAATGTTCGACCTCTGCTGCTCCGGAGCGGGTGCTTCCGCTCCGGTTTGCTGGGTGTTGCTGCTTAACGCCGGTTGCCCATGACGCGCAGCAGCATCAGGAACAGGTTGATGAAATCGAGGTAGAGCCGCAGGGCGCCGATAATCGCCAGCTTGTGGCGCTGCTGCTCATCGGCAAAACCGGCTGCGCCGATTTGCTTGAGCCGCTGGGTGTCGTAGGCAGTCAAACCGACAAAAATGAAAACACCGATATAGCCGACGATCCAGTGAATCATTTCATTGTGCATGAACATGTTGACGATCGAGGCGATGATGATACCGAACAGCCCCATGGTCAGGAAACTGCCCAAGCCGGTCAGATCCCGTTTGGTCACGTAGCCGTAGAGGCTCATGGCCGCGAAGGTGCCGGCAGTGATCAGAAAGACGCTGGCAATGGAACTTCTGGTGTAGACGAGGAAAATGGCCGCAAAGGTGACCCCGTTGAGTGCGGAATAGGCAAGAAACATCAGGGTCGCCGTTCGCGCGCTGATACGGTTGATGGCTGCAGAGAGGGCAATCACCAGCCCCAATTCAGCAAAGATGAGGATGTAGAAATTCATCTTGTCGGCGAAAACGAATTTCAGCGCTGTTTCACTGGAAAGCATCAAAAAAGCGGCCAGTGCGGTTGTCCCCAGGCCGGCGGTCATCCACAGGTAGACCTTGCGGAAGAAGGTGTTGCCGATCTCAAGAGATTTGCTGCTGGTGTAGATCTGGTTGTTTTCGTACATGGACTGTTCCTTTTGACGATTGATGGCGTCTTGTGTTTTTGAATTTTGTCATAGCACCTGTGTCTTTGCTCGCCGAGGTTAACGGTCAAGAGCGGTGCTGTACTCCCGACATCAACTATCTTAAACCCTCCTGCGGTAAGTGACAACAGTCAGCGTATCCTGTTCTGACGGACTATTTTCCATTGCGACATCTGTAAGAAAATTCGTTGCTTGTTGTAAATTTAAATATTTGCTAATATCCCCTTTTTTGTGACCCAATGGCAGAAAGAAAAGATGGTGAGGGGCGTCGCTGAAGGATGAGCATGCAGATATTACTCGTCGTCATTACGTTTCTGCTCGGCTTGGTCAGCGGTGTCGTCATGCACCGTTCCGATTTTTGTCTCGCGGGGATGTTCCGCGACCTCTTCCTTTTTCGCAGCAGCCCTCTGCTGCGTAGCCTCGTTCTTCTCGTTGCCGCCAACATGCTGCTCTTCGCACTGGCCCAGTTTTTCGGCCTGATCACGCCCGGTATGACCATGGTCTTGACCGGGCCTCCGGCCTTGACCAACCTGTTCGGCGGCATGCTGTTCGGACTCGGCATGGTCCTCGCTGGGGGCTGTGTGATCGGCGTGCTCTACAAGGTTGGCGCTGGCAGTCTCCCTTCGGTTTTTGCGATTGTCGGCCTGATTATCGGCAGTGCCGTTTATGCCGAGTTTCATCCTCTCTGGACCGGCGTGGCGAAGGCGACCCGTCTGTCCGTGAGCAGAACGCTGCCGGAATTGTTCGGGCTGCCCGCATTGCCAACTTTGTTGATGGTTTTTCTGCTGCTGGCGTTCATGCTGTTGCGCTGGCAACAGCGGGGATTGCTGGTGCGCCCGAATGTGATCAGCGGCTATCTGCAGCCACGCACGACAGCACTGGTGCTCGCCCTTATCAGCCTGCTTTCTTTCGTCCTGCTCGGTATGCCGCTCGGGATTGCCACCATCTATGCCAAAACCGGTGCCTTTCTTGAGCAACTGGTTTTCCCCAAGCATGTCGCCGGTCTCGTTTTTTTCAATTTTCGTGGGCTGGCCTATTATTCTCCGCTGCTTGACCAGCGACTAACATTCGGCTCCGGACCTTTTCTGGATGGTCTTTCTCTGGTTCAGATTCCCCTGCTGGTCGGGATTATTTGTGGTGCGGCCGTCTCGGCCGTGACCTTGAAAAAATATATGCTAAGCTTTCATGTGCCCAAGAGGCAGCTGCTGTCCGCCCTGGTCGGGGGGGTCATTATGGGACTCGCAGCGCGCATGGCACCGGCGTGTAATGTCTGGCATCTGCTGGGTGGATTACCGCTGTTGTCTTTGCAGAGCCTGCTGTTCACCCTGGGGTTGCTCCCGGGGGCAGGGCTCGGCTCATGGTTGCTTGTACGTTATGTCCTACCCGGACGCTAGCCGGATGTTGAAAAACTATCTGCCTTGCGGCTGCGGCGTTGACTATTGCCTCCGCGGTCTCGAAAACGTTTTACAATACCCTGCTGCAGAAAGAATCAGCCATGACAGGTGAAAAACAAATTGTTGAGGTGAATGTCTGTGGGCAAATTTGTCCGTCTTCTCTGTTAACCGCGCTACGCGAGGTCAATCGGTTCAAGGCCGGACTGAAAACCGGTGAGCTTTCGCTGGTTTTCCTGACGGATAACCCGGATTCGACCAACCGGATCCGCGAGGCGGTGGGCAATATGGGCTACCTGGTCGAGGTTCAGGATCTGCCCGGTTGTTTTCGCATTGCCATCGACAAGGCCGTAAATTAAAGGTTGTTCTGTGATGAAAACCCCGACATCCCGATCCCTGGCCAAACTGGCCGCGGATCAAGACACTGCCAGAGAAGAGCTGCGTATGCTGGAGAAGACCATCGCCGCTCTGCAACAGGCCAACCGCGATATTCGTGCCCGTGATCAGGAGTTACGGCACTACATCCGGGAAAAGACCAACCAGTTGCTCGGGGTCATGGGAACCCTGCCGCTCAAGCCGGAGGAACTCGACGATGAAACCCTGATTTCCGTCGATCCGATCGGTATTGTTTCCGATTCTTTCGAGCAGGTCATCGAGCACCTGCATGAAGCCAATGCCAACCTGAGTCTGGCTCGCGACGAACAACAGGCAATTTTTGATTCGGTCGGCACGGGAATCCTCGTCCTCGATAACGAAATGCAGATCGTCACCTATAACCGCAAGAGCCGCGAACTCTTTTTTCCCGACATCGAACTGGAAGAACTCAGCTATTGCCCCGAAATGGTCTGTCAGCACGCGGTTGCGCCCGAAGACTGTATCTTCCGTTTGGTCATGGCCAGCGGTCGGGTGGTGGAAAACTGCGACTTCGAGAACAACGGCCGCCATTTTCACGCGACGGGAACACCGATCAAGGATAAGGACGGCTTGATCTCCTACGTTATCGTCGTCTACACCGACATTACCGAGCGGATGAAGAACGAACGGGCGCTGCGTGAGGCTGAAACCCGGTTGACGACGATTCTCAACAGCACTCAGGCGGGGATCGTTCTGATCGATCCCGACACCTATCAGATCGTTTTCGCCAACCCGGCGGCGACGGGGATGATCGGCCTCAGCGAGGATGAACTGCAGGGGCAGATCTGTCACAATTTTATCTGTGCCAGTGCCAAGGGAAAGTGCCTGGCCAACGAGCTGGTGGACGGTATCGCCAGTCGGGAGTGTGTGCTGCTCACAGCAGATCAGGGTAAGCTGCCGATTCTGAAGGCGGTTTCGAGCATCGAGTACAACGGCAAGCCGCATCTGCTGGAAAGTATCATCAATATCTCCGAGCGCAAGGAAACCGAAGAGAAACTGCGGGAAAGCGAACAACGTTATCGCTCGCTCTACTCCAATATGCAGGAGGGGGTGGCCCAGTACCGCATGCTCTACGATGGCGAAGGGCTCCCCTACGATTACGAAATTCTCGACACCAACCCGGCTTTTGAAACCATTCTCAAGCTTGAACGCGATCAGGTGATCGGACGGCTGGCGAGTGAGGTCTATCCGTTGACCAACGGCAAGCCGATGAATCTGGATGTCTATGCCCGGGTCATCAGCAGCGGTGTGCCGATCAATTTTGAGTTCGAAAATTCCGACTCGGGGCAGATTTTGAGTATTTCCGTGGCGCCGCTGCGGGATCAGCAGTTTGCGACCATCTTTGAAGACATCACCGAGCGCAAGCTGAGCGAGGAGAAGATTGAGCGACTGGCCTACTATGACAACCTGACCGGCTTGCCGAACCGGGTCCTGATGAAGGACCGTCTGAACCAGCTGATGTTTCGTGCCCGACGCAACAGCAGTCAGATTGCCCTGTTCTTCCTCGATCTCGACTACTTCAAGCGGATCAACGATACCCTCGGTCATGACAAGGGGGATCAGTTGCTGATGGTGATCGCTGATCGTCTGCGCAAGGTGCTGCGTAACTGCGATTCGGTCTGTCGGATCGGTGGCGATGAGTTCGTTGTCCTCGTCGACGACATAAAGAGTCGTGACGATGCCGCATTGATCGGTTGTAAGATCCTCGAATCCCTAGATCATCCGATTATCTTGAGCGGCCGTGAGGTCTTCACCACCAGCAGCATCGGCATCGCTCTCTTTCCCGATGACGGGGAAGACCCGGAGACCCTGCTGAAGAACGCCGACGCGGCCATGTACCAGTCGAAGGACGAGGGGCGCAACACCTACCGCTTCTACTCCTCGGAGATGAATGCCAAAGGGTTGGAGCAGCTGCTGCTCGCCAATGACCTGCGCAAGGCGCTCGAACGCAATGAGATTCATATCGTTTATCAGCCGCAGATCGATCTGAGCCATGGCCAGATGATTGGGGTCGAGTCGCTGTTGCGCTGGGAACACCCGGACCTGGGGAGCATTTCGCCGGCGCAGTTTATCCCGCTGGCGGAAGAGACCGGCCTGATCCTGACCATCGGTCGCTGGGTTATCGAAACCGCCTGCCACCAGGTGCGCAAGATACAGCAGCGCTGTGGCTATCCCCTGCGGGTCGCGGTCAACCTGTCGGCCAAACAGTTCCAGGATGCCAACCTCAGCGATATTATCCGCGATGTTCTGAAAGAGACCGGCATTCCGCCGGAGACCCTGGAGCTGGAGATCACCGAGAGCATCCTGATGGACAACATCGAGAGTTCGCAGAAGACCCTGCGTGAACTGAAGAAAATGGGGGTCAATCTGGCGATCGACGATTTCGGTACCGGTTACAGCTCACTCAGTTACCTGCGCCATTTTCCCATCGACAGTCTCAAGATCGACCGCTCCTTTATCCAGCGGATCTGTTCGCATCCGGATGATGCCTCGATCGTCGAGGCGATCGTGGTCATGGGGCATGTTCTCGGGATGCGCGTGGTGGCCGAAGGTGTCGAAGTGAAGAATGAGCTCGACTTTTTGCGCCAGTACCAGTGCGACGAGGTCCAGGGTTTCTATTTCAGTCGGCCGCTGACGACCAGTCAGTTGACCGGCCGGATCCGCGAATCGGCGTGTTCGAAGTATCCCTTCTGCTTCTTTAATTCCTGATGCGCTGATTGAAACAGTCGGGACACGGAAATCAAAAAGGCCGATCCGGAGAAACCGGATCGGCCTTTTGATTTTTGCATTCGTCAATCCAGATGAATTTCTCAACCCGGACGCTGACCTTGTGCCGTGTTACTGCCAATAACGCTGCAGGTACTGGCGTTCAATCAGCCGGATCGAGTTGGCGTCGACCTGGTTGCCGTTGAGGCTGAACTGAACGAGGTCATCCCTGTAGGGGATTTTGGTCGGGGTGCTGAAGCTGTAATTGGCGCTTCTGTCCTTGAGGACGATCACGTAATCATACATCTGGGTGCCGGCGTTGAATTCGCGGACCGTGATGACCCCTTCAAGGGTCTGCATGGCCGGTTGACTCCCCTGAACACCCAGCATGCCGCCGGTTCCGAGGCCGCCCTGAACGGTCTGGGCCTTGTAGGATTTGACCGCCTTGATGATGTTGTTCATCGAGTCGGTAAAGGCCGCGACGATAACTTTCCCTTCCGGGGTTTTCGCGTAGGCACCGGCGCCACCGCCGACACCGCCGCCGAATAGGCCGCCGACGAGAGCGAAATCGGTGTTGCGGGCGCTCCCTTCGGCCGCTGCAAGCTGAACGCCGGAGCGGTTGTCGATCAGGGTCAGTACGGTGCTGGCGTCAGAGGTTTTGAATCCGCCGGCCACGGCCCCGGCAACGCTGCCGAAGAGACCACCGATAACGGCCCCGGCACCGCCGGTGTCTTTTGCACTGAAGGTAATGGAGGGGGTCATGGTGTAGTCGGCGGCAACCATCTGCCCTTTGCCGAAGTTGGAACCGCTACGCATTTCACCCGATTGCATCAAGGCCCGCTCTTGCATCATGTTGTCCATGGCCCGGCCGCGCTCAACGACGACAAAACAGTTCGACTGCTGGGCCAGAAGGCGCAGCACCGGAACAGTTGAGGGGAGGCGCAGGTCGGTGGTCAAATAGCGATACCAGTCCTGGCCGCTGTCTTCGTGGATTGCCAGGGTGCCGAGTGTCGCGTCGCAGCGCTCAAGGCCGCTGTTGGCGTTCTGGGCGTTGGCGCCTCCGGCGGAACCGGTTGCCGTGGTCTTGGCCTGCTGGGAACCGACCGACATGGATGAAGTCGATGGGCAGCCGGCCAGGAACAGCAGCAAGGTACTCAGAATGAGGATGTTGAAAAGATGCTTGGCGGACATGAATCCCTCCTCGTCGTGATGTTAGCGAGAAAATATAAGTGTACTTGCCATTTGTCGCGGGAAGGAAAGACGCCCCCGACGACAGCTCTGAATGCTAAAGTCTGTTTCTACCTTATGGTCAGGGGCATGTCAAATTCAAAACCGGAACGGTAAGCGTTTGCCCCGGAAAAGCATGAATAATACTCTGTTTTTGACGAGAGAGGGGTGATCAGCAGGTGAAGACCTCGAATTCCGGTGGATCGCTGATCGCTTTCTTGACCGAGCACATTCCGGCGGCCCGGACGACAGCCTTGTGGTATTTCGGCGGAAAACCTTCGGGCAGTTGGATCGCCATCTTGATTTTTTCGAGCCTGCGGCTTTCTTCGTGGCGGTCGATACTCAGGGTCATGGTCATCCCCTCGGTCGGCAGTTCGCGTTGCTGGCAGAATCGCTGCACGTAGAACCCGGCACAAGTGACGATGGAGGACAGGAAGAGGATATAGGGCTCCGGGGCCGAGTTCTGACCGCCGTTTTCCTCAGGTTGGTCAGTTCTGATCTCAAAGCCGTTGCTGTGGGCATGAACGGCGGCGCCGCCGGGAAAAGAAACGGTAACAAGTGACATGAATATTCTCCTCGATGAAAAGCTTTTTGAATAATATGAATGTTTGAATGCTAACTGATTCTCCGAATGGCGGCAAGCTTTTGCAGAATCAGCGCTGAAAGGTGTAGATGACAGTTGATTCTGCTGTTTGCTTTTGCTAAATTGCGCGCCATGTTTCGTCTGGCTATTCTCCTCATCAGTATTATCTGGGCTTCGCTGCTGCTGATCTCCTGGAGCGGCGCTGCTCCGCCGCAGGAACATCAGGACACCGCAGTCGTCGCGCCCAAAGTCTCCTGAGTTTCAGCCTTCCACCCGCTTCAGCGAGTGGTGTACGGGTTTCTTTACCCAATTTCCGCTAGGTATCCGCTCCCCTGTTTTGTTCCCCGGCGTTCCAGTTCATCGTCGATCGCATTCAGCACTTCCCACTTGTTCAGTGACCAGGCCGGCGCCAGCAGGATATCGCGCGGTCCATCACCAGTCAGACGCTGGATCAGTGTCTCTGGCGGTAACCGTTCAATGAAATCGACCACCAACTTGACATACTCCTGCATCCCCAGCATCTGAATCCCCCCCTGTTTGTAGAGGTCGCCAAGCGGTGTGCCGTTAAGGATATGCAGCAGGTGGAGCTTGATCCCATCAACCTTCAGGCGCGCCATCTCATCCGCCGTGGCGAGGATATCTTCGCGGCTTTCACCGGGGAGCCCGAGAATGACGTGAACACAGATTTTCAAACCGCGCTGCTTGGCGCGCAGGTAGGCATCGTGAAAGCAGGCGTAGTCATGACCACGTTTGAGCCAGTCGAGGGTGCGGTCGTGAATGCTCTGCAACCCGAGTTCGAGCCAGAAGTAGGTCTGCCGGTGGTATTCGCCGAGCAGGTCGAGGACCGGTTCCGGCAGGCAGTCGGGGCGGGTGCCGACGGCCAGACCGACGACATCCTCCACCACCAGGGCCTGATCGTAGCAATCGCGCAGCCGGGGAGCGGGAGCGAAGGTGTTGGAAAAGGGCTGGAAATAGGCGATGAACCACTTGGCCCGGTACTTCCGCCGCATCAGCTCCTTGGCCCGCTCGATCTGGACGGCGATCGGTTCGTTGCGTTCGATGCCGACCGCGCCCGAGCCGTCCGGATCGCAGAAGATACAGCCGTGGGCATCGCGTCCGCCGCGGCGGTTCGGACAGCCGAAGCCGGCGTCGACCGAAATCTTGTGCACCCGGCCGCCGAAGCGTTGTTTCAGGTAGGTCGAATAGAGATTGAAGGCTTTTTTACGATCCATGCCGGGCACTATGCCAGCTCCGCCGTAGTGCTGGCAAGGTTGTTCTGTTTCGTTCGGGCGCAGATGCCGGGTGGTGCGTTTTGACGAAGGTGAAGCATTTTTATCCCGCCGGTTTTGAATCTGCTAGACTTGCAGTGATTCCTGCCATCAGTAAGTCAACGGAGTTGTTTATGAAAGCGATGATTCTGGAAAAAATCTGCGATCTGGGTGTCGAGCGCGAGCCGTTGCGACTGGTCGATTATCCCGATCCCGAACCCGCGGCTGGTGAGGTGCGCATCAAGCTGACGGTTTGCGGCGTCTGTCACACGGAACTCGACGAGATCGAAGGGCGGACCCCGCCGCCGCAGCTGCCGATGATCCTCGGCCACCAGGCCGTCGGCGTGATCGACCGGGTCGGCTCCGGGGTTGGTCCGGCACGGCTCGGCGAGCGGGTCGGGGTGGCCTGGATCTTTTCCGCCTGTGGTGAATGTCGCTGGTGCCGCCAGGGGTTGGAAAATCTCTGCCCCGAGTTTCGCGCCACCGGGCGTGATGCCAACGGCGGCTACGCCGAGTATATGACGGTTCCGGCCCTCTTTGCCCATCCGTTGCCGGAGAGCATCAGCGATGTCCAGGCCGCACCGCTTTTATGCGCCGGGGCGATCGGCTATCGTTCGTTGAGCCTGGCCAAGCTTGATTCCGGCGGCCCCCTCGGCTTGACCGGTTTCGGTGCTTCGGCCCACCTGGTTCTCAAACTGGTCCGCCATCAATATCCTGATGTCCCGGTCTATGTCTTCGCCCGCAGCGAAAAGGAGCAGCACTTCGCCCTCGAACTCGGCGCTGCCTGGGCCGGTGGAACCGAGGACGATCCGCCCGAATTGCTTGAATCAATTATCGATACCACCCCGGCCTGGCTGCCGATTGTCGCCGCCATGCGCCGCTTGGCCCCCGGCGGCCGCCTGGTGATCAACGCCATCCGCAAGGAGAATCGGGACCGCCAGCTGCTGGCCGGGATCGATTACCCGGAAGACCTGTGGCTGGAGAAGGAGATCAAGAGCGTTGCCAACGTGACGCGCCGGGATGTGAGCGAATTTCTCCGCCTTGCCGCCGAGATTCCGTTACAGCCGACCTGCGAGGAATTCCCCCTGACGGAGGCTAACCGGGCACTGCTCGAACTCAAGGAGCGCCATGTCCGCGGTGCCAAGGTTCTGCGCATCTCATAGCCGGGTCAGCGCATTCCCGCCAACTTGCCGAAAACCGGTGGGTTGATATACTTCTTTACAGCGGCCGTGCGCCCTGTTCGCGGCTGAAAATATCCCCTGCCTGATTTACCGGATGTTGTCCGGATTCTGCCTCCGGAGTGTCCGGAACACCGGAGGTCGTCGATGGACTGGCATGCGATCGAGAAAAATCCTTCCACCTTTCAAGTGCCACCAAACCTGCCCGATTATTGTGCTGCACGGGCTGAATTCACCTGGGATGACGTGCGCCAGGAACTTGCGGGGTTACCCGACGGGCGTGGTTTGAATATCGCCCACGAAGCTGTCGACCGGCATGTCGCCGCTGGCCAAGGTGAAAAAATAGCTCTGCGCTGGTTGGGAAAGAGCGGTACGGTCGCAGACTATACCTACGCCGAGCTGCAGGCCTGGACCAATCGCTTCGCCAACCTGCTGCAACGGCTCGGAATTGGTCGCGGGGAGCGTGTCTTCAGCCTCTCGACCCGGGTTCCGGAACTCTATTTCGCTGCCCTCGGCACGCTCAAAAATACCAGCGTCTTCTGCCCATTGTTTGCCGCCTTCGGTCCCGAACCGATCGCCCAGCGCCTGGAACGCGGCAACGCTCGTGTCTTGGTCACCAGCGAGCGTCTCTACCGGAAAAAGGTCGCCGGACTCAGGGATAAACTGCCGCAGCTCGATTATGTCCTGCTGACTGACAGCGATGAGGATCAGGAGGAGACGGTTCTCTCCCTGTCGCGCTTGTTGGCCGAAGCGTCCCCCGCATTCATCATTCCGCCGACCCATCCCGAAGACATGGCTTTGCTGCATTTCACCAGCGGTACCACCGGCAAGCCGAAAGGGGCGATTCATGTTCACAACGCGGTCCTGACTCATTACTTGACCGGCAAGTACGTTCTCGACCTCCACCCGGACGATATCTTCTGGTGCACTGCCGATTGCGGCTGGGTGACCGGAACATCCTACGGCATCATTGCGCCCCTGCTGCAGGGGGTGACCAATATCGTTGACGAAGCCGATTTCGAGAGCGAACGCTGGTTCCGCATTCTCGAAGAGCAGCGCGTCAGCGTCTGGTATACGGCGCCGACAGCGGTGCGCATGCTCATGCGTAGCGGACTCAAACCCTGTGAAAAATACGATCTCTCCGCTCTGCGCCTGGTTCACAGTGTTGGCGAACCGCTCAACCCCGAAGCGGTGATCTGGGGTGAGGTGGCGCTCGGGCTGCCGATTCATGACAACTGGTGGCAGACCGAGACCGGCGGGATCATGATCGCCAACTACGCCGCCATGGATATTCGTCCCGGTTCCATGGGGCGGCCGTTGCCGGGGATCGAGGCGGCGATTATTCAGCGTACGGCAGATGGCGGACTCGAGATCGTCAAGGAGCCGAACGTCGAAGGGGAGCTGGCGCTCAGGAGCGGTTGGCCATCGATGTTCCGCGGCTACCTGCATGACGAGGAACGTTACCATAAGTGTTTTATCGGCGACTGGTATATCAGCGGCGACCTCGCCGAGAGGGATGCTGACGGCTATTTCTGGTTCATCGGCCGGGCCGACGACATTATCAAAACCTCCGGGCACATGGTCGGCCCTTTTGAGGTCGAGAGCGTGCTGCTGGAACATCCGGCGGTGGCTGAAGCGGGGGTGATCGGGGTGCCGGAGGCAACTATCGGCGAGTTGGTCAAGGCTTTTGTCGCCCTCAAACCGGGTTACGAGCCAAATGAAGAACTGAATCTGGAACTGCTCGGCTTCGCACGCAAGAAGCTCGGCTCGGCGGTCGCGCCCAAGGTGATCGCCTTCACCGAGACCCTGCCGAAGACCCGTAGCGGCAAGATCATGCGCCGCCTGCTGAAGGCCCGCGAGTTGGGCCTGCCCGAGGGGGACACCTCGACCCTGGAGGAAAACAAATGAGCGACTTTAAAGCAAAACCGGGGCTGCCACTGATCGATCGCGAAGAGAGCCTCTATTTCCTGCGCCAGATGTTGCGTATCCGGCGCTTCGAGGAGAAATCCGCCGAACTCTACAGCGCCACAAAAATCCGCGGGTTCCTCCATCTCTATATTGGCGAGGAGGCGGTCGGCGTCGGCGTCGCCACGGCGCTCGATCCGGCTGACGCCATGGTCGCCACCTATCGCGAACACGGCCACGCCATGGTCCGCGGGATGGGGATGGATGCCATCATGGCTGAAATGTACGGCAAGGTGACCGGCTGCTGTCGCGGGCGGGGCGGCTCGATGCATCTGTTCGATGCCGAGCATCGCCTCTACGGCGGCAACGCCATCGTCGGTGGTGGTCTGCCGGTTGCGGTCGGGCTGGCGTTGGCAGACCGTATGCAGGGGCGTAAGTTGGTGACCTGTTGCTGTTTTGGCGAAGGGGCAATGGCTGAAGGGGAGTTCCACGAGTCGATGAACCTTGCGGCGCTCTGGAACCTGCCGGTCCTGTTCGTCTGCGAGAACAACTACTACGCCATGGGCACGGCGCTCAACCGCTCCGAGTCGGTTGTCGATCTGACGCAGAAGGCCGCGGCCTACGGGGTTGACGCCATGGCTGTTGACGGTATGGATGTGATCGCCGTTGTTGCTGCGGCACGCAAGGCGGTAGCCCAGATCCGCGCAACGGCTGCCCCGTTTTTTCTCGAATGCCGCACCTATCGTTTCCGGCCGCACTCGATGTTCGATCCCGAACTCTACCGTTCGAAGCAGGAGGTCGAGGGGTGGAAGCAACGCTGTCCAATCCAGTCGTTGATCCGCAGGTTGCAGGAACAGGGCTGGCTTGATGAGGAGGCACTGGCCCGTCTGGAAGAGGAGATCACTGGCGAAATCTCCGCAGCGGTTGACTTTGCCGAACGCAGCGAGTGGGAGCCGGTTTCCGAGCTGAGCCGCTTTGTTTATTCCGATCCGGAGGTGCAGTGATGACCGGGCAGACACGGACAATAACCTACCGGGACGCCGTTTGCGCAGGATTGCGCGATGCGCTGCAACGTGATGAGCGGGTTTTCCTGATGGGGGAGGATGTCGGCCGTTACGGCGGCTGTTTTGCCGCCAGCAAGGGGCTGCTCGATGAATTCGGCCCGGAACGGGTGCGCGACACGCCACTCTCCGAATCGACCTTTACCGGCGCCGGCATCGGCGCGGCCCTCGGCGGCCTGCGGCCGATCGTCGAGATCATGACGGTAAACTTCAGCCTGCTCGCTCTCGATCAGATCATGAATAACGCGGCGACCTATCTGCACATGTCGGGCGGATTGTTCAACGTCCCACTGGTGATCCGTATGGCGACCGGCGGGGGGAAACAGCTCGCCGCCCAGCACTCGCACAGCCTGGAAGGCTGGTACGCCCACATCCCCGGGATCAAGGTCCTCTGCACCGCCACGCTGGAGGATGCGCGCGGCATGCTCTGGACGGCTTTGCAGGACCCCGATCCGGTGCTGATCTTTGAGCCCTCGATCCTCTACGCCATGGAAGGGGAACTGGCCGAGGGCGCTGGCGCGGTCGATATCGCCAGAGCGAAAGTCCACCGCAGTGGAAACGACCTGACCCTGATTACCTACGGCAGCTGCCTCTATAAGTGTCTGGATGCCGCCGAGCAATTGAGTGCCACCGGAATCGAAGCTGAGGTCATCGATCTGCGCAGCCTGCGTCCTCTCGATGAGGAGAGTTTCCTGACCTCGGTCGCCAGAACCCACCGTGCTCTGATTGTCGACGAGGGGTGGCGCAGTGGCAGCCTGTCCGCAGAGATCAGTGCCCGGATCATGGAGAAAGCCTTTTACGAACTCGACGCCCCGGTCGAGCGGATCTGCAGCGTCGAAGTGCCGATGCCCTATGCGAAGCACATGGAAGAGGCGGCGTTACCGCAGGTTGCGACGATTGTCGAAACCGCGCGGCGGATGTGCGGGGGAGGATAAAGGTTAAAGTTGAGGAAAAAGGAAAAAGGAAAAAGGAGAATCAATTCGTCCGAGGATCATGTGAAGTAGGAAATTGAATGCCTTTAATCTTTAACCTTTGCCCTTGTTCATCGTTTCCGCCTTTCGAGGAGAACGTTAATGTACGATTTCATCATGCCCAGTCTGGGGGCCGATATGAAGGAAGGGATTCTGGTTGCCTGGCGGGTGGCGCCGGGGGATCGGGTCGCGCATGGTGACATCGTTGCCGAGGTCGAAACCCAGAAGGGGGTCTTCGAGGTCGAGGCCTTTGCCTCCGGTATCGTCGGGCCGCTTTTGGTCCAGCCTGGACCGGAGCGAATTCCGGTCGGTACGGTGCTGACCACGATCGGCGCGCCGGGGGACACACCCTCGACCGTTGTGCCGGAGAAATCAGCGGCAGTCGTGCAGCAGCCGGTTCCTCCTCCAGCAGAGTCCCAGCCGGTGTCGAGTCATCAACCGAACGGTGAGCGGCTGAAGATTTCCCCCGTCGCGCGCCGTCTGGCCGCGGAGCGGCAGCTTGGTTTGGCAGGAATCAGCGGCAGCGGGCCGGATGGCGTGATCACTCTGGCCGATGTCGAGCAGGCGTTGGCCGAGCGGGGTGAAAAATCGTCTGAGATTCAGCAAGAGACGGCGCCTGCCACAACAGATTTCCAGGCCGGAATGCGCCAGGCGATCGCTGCGGCGATGAGCCTGTCCAATCGCGAGATTCCGCATTACTACCTGGCTGCCGATATTGACATGAGCCGGGCCCTGCGCTGGCTCGAAGAACGCAACCGCCAACGTTCCATTCGCGACCGTCTGCTGCCGGTGGTCTTGCCGCTGAAAGCGACAGCCTTGGCTCTGAGAAAGGTTCCGGAGCTGAATGCTCACTGGATTGATGATCAGCTTCAGTTGAGGGACGCTGT
>PKUG01000058.1 GCA_002869665.1 Desulfuromonas sp.
CTGTTCGGGGCCGAACCCTGGAGCGAGCAGATGCGCCTGGAACTGGAGCAGCGCCTCGACATCGTTGCGACCGATAACTACGGCCTGTCGGAGATCATGGGGCCGGGGGTTGCCGGCGAGTGCCTGTGCAAGTGCGGCATGCACCTTGCGGAAGATCACTTCTATGCCGAGATCATCGATCCCGAAACCTGCGAGGTTCTCCCCGAGGGCTCGGTTGGCGAACTGGTTCTCACCAGTCTGACCAAGCAGGCGTTCCCGATGATCCGTTACCGGACGCGTGATATTACCCGTCTCCACTATGATACCTGCGATTGCGGGCGTACCTTGGCGCGGATGGAAAAAACCCGCGGCCGCAGCGACGATATGCTGATCATCAAGGGGGTGAACGTGTTCCCGACCCAGATTGAGGAAGTGTTGTTCCAGATCGAAGGGTGTGAACCTCACTACCAGCTGATTGTCGACCGGATCAATAACGTGGATACACTGGAAGTTCAGGTCGAGGTCAATGAAAAGATCTTCTTCGATGAAATGAAGCAGCAGCGCCAGTTTGTCGTTGCCGCCGAAAAACGCCTGGCTACGGTCCTCGGCGTCAGCGCCAAGATAAAACTGGTCGAGCCGTCATCGATTACCCGCCACGAAGGGAAGGCGGCCAGAGTGATCGACAAGCGCAAGATGTAGCACATATTCTTAACTTAATAGAAAAAAACAGAAGCCCCCTCAGTATTCAAATGAGGGGGCTTCTTTGTTCAAGAATCCAGAAAAGGCATTCTCTGAGTTCTCAGTGTCTTTGTGGTTAACAGTCAGTTCCAACTGGTCAGGCGCCGCCGCTGAACAACGGCGAAACGGGTAATGATCCGTTCTGAATCGTAATTGGTGCTGAGGCCGAGCAGGTCGTAAATCCCGCCGTAACGGACATCTCCGCCGGCGAGGGCGCGGCGGCTGGAATCGGCCATGATCATGTAGCCGTCGAAATGAGTCCAGATTTTTTGTTGTCCCCATCCAAGTTTTTGACCGATACGCAGATGCAGGTCGGGGGGAATGCAGACCAGTTTGAACACGTGTGGGTCAAGCCCGAGTGTTTCGCTGAGTACGCGATTCCCCTTAAGTGCGAGTGCCTCTTCAATCTGGGCCCGGCTCAGGCAAGTGCGACGCACAAGCCCAAGAGCCTCGAGTAATTTTGAACGGGGTATTTCACTCTCGCTTTCCGGATCGGGAAAGTCCTCGACCAGAACATCCTCAGCGAGCATGGTCGGCAGATAACGAATTCCTGCAGAGTTGATGAACGGGTGCATGGCAAAAAGCTGGATACGGCCTTTCAAAGCTTCAGGAAAGTCCTGCGGAAAGGGGATGTCCGGAACCTGGATAACGCTTGGATGGTCGTTATGTCCATCGGAGTAGGTTGGATGCCAGGTAAAGCGGTTGAAGGGGGCGTATTCATCAGCTTGCGACGAAACCTGATAGTGATGGAGGCCATATTGGTCCGCCTGATTAAGAACATTATCAGCGAACTCGACGTTCAGATCTGTGGGGAGCCGATGCCTGTCGGTATAGAGCTCGCTAGGTGTCGTTGTCTTCTCCCGCCCTTCACCCAGTTGGATGATCCGCTGCGCGAGAGATTCGACGAGGGCCATGTTGCCGCTCTCCAGAGCTTCTTCCGCCTCTTCCGCCAGGACGTTCTTCGGTACGCTGCGGGTGCCGGAATCGGTCTCTGTCGCACTAATTGCGAGGTTTGCAAAGGAGTCATGACGTTGTCGGTAAAATGCCTGTTTTTCGGCATCGATCTGTGTCAACTGCGTTAACCTGTCGCAGGTCTTTTTCCGTAGGGTGTCCAGCTGCTTGGCCGTATAACCGGCCATCCTGTTCATGCCGGGGGAAAAAGGATCGATGGGAATCTCGCTTGAATCATAGATCTTGCGTGCGTACTCCATCAGTTCGCTATTCTCTTTCAGCAGTTCCTGGTCGTTGCTGAAACGGGCACTGAGATCATGAACCTGACTCCAGTCATTATGCATGATTGCGTTGCGAATCTGGTTGGGCAGGCTCGCCAGCCTGGTGCGGCGTTCTTTTAAACTCTGGTATCTGCCGCGCGGCAGTTCCTGCTCCAGGTAATGGGCGGCACGTTCGCGGTAAATATCGTGATAGAGGGTGTCGGTGCGGGCCAGGTCGCCCAGTAACGGGAGTAATTTGTTTATGATGATGTTTTCCTTGTTGTCAGGCATTGCCGAACTCCTTTTTTCATTTGGGCGCTGACTTTTTTCAGATCAACGCTTTATCTCTTCTCTTTCTATAGTTTACCTCTCCTGACACAAAGACAACCCGGTCGGTGGCAGATTACCAAAATGTAATTATTCGGACATCGTGCACCAAGGTCGCTTGTGTATAGTTACCAACATCAGTAAA
>PKUG01000075.1 GCA_002869665.1 Desulfuromonas sp.
GGAAGATTCGATAGTTTCGGCAAAAACCATCTTATCCAACCAAAAAGACAATGCTCTAATTTTTACTGTCGCCGACCCACAGATTCTGCGGAGGAGGCATATTTTTTTGGCGATGGCGGCCGAAGAGGACGAACATCGGCGTCAGCTGATCGCCGCGCATCAGAAGCGCTTCGGCGACGTCATCCCGCTTATCCGCCGCGAGCATGTCTCAGGGGCCTACGCCCGCAACCCGGTCTGGCTGGTTGAGAACCTCGGCCTCGAACGAATCCGCAACGAAGCGCATGAGATGGAGCGCCAGGCCGAGCAGTTCTACCGCAAGGCTGCCGAGCGTACCAGCGATGCCGACATCCGCCGGCTGTTGGGCGACCTCGCCGCGGTCGAGGCCAAGCACGGTAACCTTGCCGACAGCCTGGAGGCCGAACACCTGGGGGAAGATGAGCGCGATGATGAAGACCGCGCCGCCCACCGCCAGTTTGTCCTCACCTGGGTGCAGCCGGGTCTGGCCGGGTTGATGGACGGCTCGGTGTCGACCCTGGCGCCGATCTTTGCCACCGCTTTTGCCACCCACAATACCCATACCACCTTCCTTGTCGGCCTGGCAGCCAGTGTCGGCGCGGGGATCTCCATGGGCTTCACCGAGGCCGCTTCGGACGATGGCGAATTGTCGGGGCGCGGCAGTCCGTTCAAGCGCGGCCTCGCCGCCGGTGTGATGACCGCCCTCGGTGGGCTCGGTCATGCGCTCCCTTACCTCATCCCCCATTTCTGGATGGCAACCTTCATCGCCTTCGCGCTGGTGTTCACCGAACTCTGGGCCATTGCCTGGATTCAGAACCGCTACATGGAAACCCCCTTCTGGCGGGCGGCCTTCCAGGTTGTCCTCGGCGGGGCGCTGGTCTTTGCCGCCGGGGCGCTGATCGGTGGGGGCTAGCAGGCTGAGCACAGTAGGAAAAGGGGGCGGATTTATTTATTCAAGACCCCTCTTTTACCCGATAAACCCCATGATGCGCTTCGGTACTGGCCCGGTGCTCCTTAAGGTCGGCGGCGACGGCGTCAAGTCTCTTGCCGAGTCGATCTTCGACCGCGTCAATCTTGTGGTTCAGAACGTCGATTTTGACATCCACCAGATTGAACCGATCTTCCGCCGTGTGTTGAGGTCATCCCATCAAACAATCTCATCCTGAATCCGGTTATCGAACACCCGCTGGCTCTTCTTCTCCGAGCGCGGCAGGCTGGCGTAGTCGACCAGTTCGACGTCGACCGAGACGAGCAGCTGCTTTTTGAGCTGATGATGGATTTCGTGGATCAGCTCGTTGGCGCGACCGGCGGCGACCCCTTCGGCGCGTTCGGCAACCAGGCGCATGTGGTCACGGCCGGCGTCATCGCGACTCAGGTGAATCTGGTATTCGGAGCCGACCCCGGGGACAGCCGAGAGGATGGTGTCGATGCTGCTCGGGTAGATGTTGACGCCGCGGAACTTGATGGTGTCGTCCGAGCGCCCCTTGATACGCGAGTGGCGCGGCAGAATGCTGCCGCAGGCGCAGCGGCCTGGGATGATGCGGGTGATGTCGCGGGTGCGGTAGCGGATCAGCGGTGCGGCTTCCTTGCACAGGGTGGTAACGACCATCTCCCCCCATTCGCCGTCGGGAACCGGCTGCAGGGTGTCCGGGTCGAGGATTTCGAGGATGTAGTAATCCCCCCAGTAGTGGATGCAGTCGTGCTCGCTGCACTCGATCCCGGTACCGGGGCCGTAAAGTTCGGTCAGGCCGGTGATGTCGTAGAGCTCGGCACCGCCGAAGAGTTCGGAGATCTTCTTGCGCATCGAGCGGCTGGAGCGTTCGGAGCCGTAGATGATCTTCTTGACGGCGATCTTGTCGGCGACGCCGCGCTTGTGGATCTCTTCGGCCATGAGCAGGGCCATCGAGGCGGTCGAGCAGAAGACGGTCGACTGGAAATCGAGGAGAAACTGGATCTGCATGTCGATGTTTCCGGGGCCGACCGGGACGGCGAGGGCGCCGATCTTTTCGCAGCCGAGCTGGAAGCCCATTCCCGCAGTCCAGACGCCGTAACCGACGGCGACCTGTACGCGGTCGAGGGGGGTGACGCCGGCCATCTGGTAGCAGCGGGCAAAGAAGTCGGTCCAGTCGTCGAGGTCCTTCTGGGTGTAGCCGAGGACTTTGCGCTTGCCGGTGGTGCCGGATGAGGCGTGGATGCGGACGATCTGCTCAAAGGGGACGGAGCGCAGCGGGAAGGGGTAGCCGTCACGCAGGTCGTCGGCGGTGGTGAAGGGGAGCCGGCGCAGGTCATCGAAGGACTCAATCGAATCGGGGGTGATACCGGCGTCGTCGAGTTTCTCGCGGTAGTCGGCCGACCCTTCGTAAGCGTGTCGTAGGGTCCACTTTAAACCAGCCAGTTGGTGTGCTTTTAATTCCTCTTCAGAGCTGAAAGCGGGCATGAAATTCTGCTGGGTCATGTCGGGTTTCTCCAAACGGATATTGGTCAAACCGGCCGCACCGAGGCGGCTGGCTGCCGGATTTTCCTCGCTCGCGGCGCCGAGGAAGGCGGCACGCAGGATCGGATCGTTCAAAAGTTCGCTGCTTTTCCCCTGTTCGACCATCTTGCCGTTGGCGAGCAGGTAGGCCTTGTCCGAGGCCGAGAGCGCGCGGGCGGCGTTCTGCTCGACGAGCAGGATAGTCGTCCCGGCGCGGGAGAGTTGATGGACGATGGCGAAGATCTCGTCGGTGATCAACGGCGCGAGGCCGAGGCTCGGTTCGTCGAGCAGCAGCAGCGCCGGTTTCGCCATCAGCGCGCGCCCCATGGCGAGCATCTGTTGTTCGCCGCCGGAGAGCGTCCCGGCGAGCTGTTTGTGGCGTTCGCGCAGCTTGGGAAAACGGACAAAGACCTCTTCGATACGCGCCGCTTCTTCCCCCTTGGAGAGCTTGAGCGGAATCGCGCCGAGCTGGAGGTTTTCGAACACCGAGAGTTCGCCGAAGACTTCACGCCCTTCCGGCGAGAGGGCCAGGCCGAGGCGCACCATCTTGGCCGGACTGCTGTTGGTGACGTCATTCTCGTTCAGGGTGATGCGTCCGCCACTCGGCTTGACCAGCCCCATCAGGCATTTGAGCAGGGTGCTCTTCCCTGCGCCGTTGGCCCCGACCAGGGCCACGGTCTCCCCCTTGCCAACGTCGAGATCGACACCGAAGAGCGCCTGGGCTGCACCGTAATGGGCTGTGAGGTTTTCGATTTTGAGCATGGACAATCCTGACATCTGAAATTTCAAATCTGAAATATCCGCCGCAGGCGGATCAAGCCGTGGCATCCATCCGGCCGAGATACGCCTCCAGCACCAGCGGGTTGCGGCGGACTTCATCGGGGGTGCCGACGGCGATGCACTTGCCGCTGTCGAGAACGACGACGCGATCGGCGAGTTGCATGACCAGGTCCATGTCGTGCTCGACGAGGAGCATGGTGTGGCCGCTGCTGCGCAGCAGCTTCAACTGTTCACCGACGGCGAAGGATTCCTCGGCGTTCAGCCCGGCGACCGGCTCGTCGAGGAGCAGCAGTTGCGGGTTGCCAACGGTCGCCCGTGCCAGTTCGACGCGCTTCTTGTCACCGTAGGCGAGCACCCCGGCCGGCCAGTTGGCCTTGTCGGCGAGCTGGAAGCGGTCGAGCGCCTCCAGCGCCCGCAGTTTGAGCCGGCGTTCGCGGTGGCGCAGGTAGGGCAGGCGCAGCATCGCCATCAGCATTGAGCTTCCCCCCTCATTGGTCAGCCCGGTCAAAACATTGTCGAGGACCGTCAGGCGCGGGAAGATCTTCAGGTTCTGAAAGGTTCGCGCGACACCACGACGGCTGATCGTGTGCGGCGGCAGTCCGGCGATCTCTTCATCGCGAAAGCGGATCGCCCCCCTGGTCGGCTGAAGGACCCCGGTGATGCAGTTGATCAGCGTGCTTTTGCCGGCGCCGTTCGGGCCGATCAGGGCGGTCAGCTGCCCTTGCGGGACTGTGAAGCTGACCTCGCTCAAGGCCGGCAGGCCACCGAAATTCTTGCTTACTCCATCCAGCTTCAGCATCCCGAACCCTCCTGTCGACCCTGACGCGCCTTGCGCAGGGCGAGGCGGGTTTTGCCCATCTCGATCAGGCCGGTGACCAGCCCCTGGGGGAGAAACATCAGCACCAGGACGAGGATGCCGCCGTGGATGAAATCCTTGTAGGTCTCGAAGATGTCCATCCATTCCGGGAGCATGGTGATCAGCCCGGCGCCGAGCAGCGAACCCCAGATCGAACCCATGCCGCCGACGACAACCATGATGACGAAGTCGGTAGCGACGAAGATGTCGAAGGAGCCGGGGCTGATGAAGCTGTAGGTGTGGGCGAACAGGCTGCCGGCGATGGAGGCCAGCATCGCCGAGAGGACGAAGACCTTGACTTTGGTGCTGCGGGTGTTGACGCCGAGGGCGGCCGCCGCCGTTTCGTCGCCGGCCAAAGCCGCCAGGCCGCGGCCGACACCGCTGCGCACTAGGTTGAGGCAGAGGAGCAGGGCGAGCAGCGCCACCCCCCAGATCAGGTAATGCAGGCGGACCTCGTCATTGAATTCAAAGGAGCCGATGGAGAGGAAAGGGACCCCGTAGTAGCCGCTCGGGCCGCCGGTGACCTCATCCCACTGGAGCAGGATGGTGTAAAAGACGAAGTTGAGGCCGAGGGTGGCCATTGCCAGGTAATGCCCCGTCAGGCGCAGGATCGGGATGCCGATCCCCAGGGCGATGAGGCCGACCAACGCAGCGACCAGAGCCATGGCCGGCCAGGCCGGAAGGCCGAAATCGACGGTGGCGATGGCCGAACCGTAGGCACCTAGACCGAAGAAGGCGGCATGGCCGAGGGAGATCTGCCCGGCATAGCCGACGAACAGATTGAGCCCGAGAACAATAATGGCGTTGATGGCGATCTGGTTGGTCAGGCCGAGGGTGTAGGGGTTGTCCTCGAACAGCGGAAACAGCAGCAGCGCAAGGGACAGGCCGATGACGGTCAGTCCGGTGCGGTGGAGATAGATGAAATAGAGAATTTTCTGTCTACCGGTCATGTGCTGCTCTGCTGTTTCTTACGATCCGTGGTTATCGGTCATTATTCGTAGCGGCGCGACGTTCCGCGTCCTGATTGTCTGGTTGCTAAGTGCCGGGCACGGCACGCCGTAGCCTTACGGCTGTTCCAACCCCTTGCGGAACGCCGCGACATTCTGCGCGACGAATTTCGCCGGGGCGAGCTGCTGGATGGCGGTTTCACATTCCTCGATCGTGAAATCGATCAGCCCGTCGCGCACGGCGACGCCGAGCAGGATCAGGTTGAGCAGGACGGCGTTGCCGAGCTGGCGGGCGATCTCGGCGGCGTCGATGCGGACACCGTCACCAGCTTTATCGCTGTTGATCACCCAGATGCCGTCGCTCTTGAGCAGCGTCTGGTGCACCGGCTGGTTGGCCTCCCAGAGCAGCAGGCCGAGGTCGGCCTGGCCGGTCCGGATCAGCGGGCCGGCGAAGTCGCCGATCTTGATCGTTGAGAGAACGGTGCCGCCGCGCTGGGCCATGCCGTGGGTTTCCGAGGTCAGGACCGGAATGTTGCGATTGACCGCGACCTGAGCGATGACCCGGGTCAGGAAGAGCACCCCCTGGCCGCCGATTCCGCTGACGATGATCTGCTGTTTCATGCCGGATCCTCCTTGACGATGGCACCGACCGGGCAGACGTGGATACAGGTGCCGCAGCCGATGCAGCGGTCCTGGTCGACGACCGCGACCTCTTTTTCACGGTCCATGGTGAGTGCCGGGCACTCGAAGGCACCAGTGCACTTTTCACAACCGATGCAGGTGTCGAGAATCGTAATCCGGGTGCGTTCCTGGGCCTTGCGTACCGCCGGGTCCATGATGCAGCCGTGACGCGAGATGAGCACCGCGACGCCGCCGTCGTTCTTGCGGATATGGTTGTTGGCCTGCTTCAGCAGCGTCTCGAAGCGTTCGTGGTTGTAAGGATCACAGGTTTCGAGGAACTCGACGCCGCTGGCCTTGACCAGCGGCTCGATGGCGATCGCCTTGGTCTTGCGGCCACCGGCCGCGACCCCCATGTGCGGAACCGGCTGGCCGCCGGTCATGGCCGTGGTGGCGTTGTCGAGGATGACGACAATGATTCGCGCCTGCTGAACGACGGCGTTGACCAGGGCCGGAATCCCGGAGTGGAAGAAGGTTGAGTCACCGATGGTGACGACGATGGTCGGGAAGTCCGCGCCGTCCTGGCGGTAAGATTGATAAAAGCCGGCCCCCTGGCTGATACAGGCGCCCATGCAGTGGACGGTGCTGACCGCGCCGAGGTTCATCCCCAGGGTGTAGCAACCGATATCCGACGGGAAGATCCCCTTGGGAAAGCATTTCTTGATGCTGTAGAACGCCGAGCGGTGCGGACAGCCGGGGCAGAGCGAAGGGCGTTGGCCGCGGCGCGCACCGGGAATCTCGCCGGGATGTTCGAGGTCGAGGAATGCGGCGAGCACCTGGTGGATGACATCCGGTGTCAGCTCCCCTTCGCGCGGCACTGTGCCGTCCTGTTTCCCCCGGGCGCCGGGGTGGGCCAGCTGCAGTTCGATGACCGGGTAGGTCTCTTCGAGGACGAGGATGCGGTCGTATTTTTCACGCAGCTCGCGGCAGAACTCCGGGTTGAGCGGGTAGGGCATCAGCACCTGGTAGAGGTCGACGGCACCGGTGAGGCCGAGTTCGTCGAGCAGATCGACCAGGTTGGCGTAGACGATCCCTGAGGCGACCAGGGCGGTACGCGGTTGGCTGGTATCACCAGGGGTGAGGCGCGGTTGCCAGTCCGGCTCGACCGCGATCTTTTCCAGCTTCTCGTTCAGTGAGCGGTGCAGGGCCGGCAGGAAGGCCGGGGTGGCCGCCCAGCGGGTCGGATTCTTCTCAAACGCCGAGCGGCGTTCCAGGATCTGCGGTGCCGCGAGGCTGACATTCTGGCGTGAATGGCAGATGCGCGTCGTCGGCCGCAGGACGATGTTCAGCTCGTATTTTTCCGATAGCTGGTAGGCCGGCTCGATCAGCGCCTTGGCTTCGGCCGGGCTGGCCGGATCGATGACCGGAACCCGCCCCTGGAGGCAGAACAGCCGGGTGTCCTGCTCGTTCTGCGAGCTGTGCGGGCCGGGGTCGTCGGCGACGATGGTCAGCATCCCCCCTTTGACGCCGAGGTAGGCGGTGCGCATGAAGGGGTCGGCGGCGACATTCAGGCCGACCTGCTTCATCACCGCGACCGAGCGCTTGCCGGTGTAAGCCGCCGCAAGAGCGACTTCAAAGGCGATCTTTTCGTTGACCGACCACTCGACGTGGAGCGGCTCGACGGCCTGGTTCTGGCGGTCGATGATGGCCTGGAGGATTTCCGTCGACGGGGTGCCGGGATAGGCCGCCGCCACCTGGCAGCCGGCTTCGATCAGCCCGCGGCCGATCGCTTCGTTCCCCATGAGGAGCTGGATTTGTGTGTCCATCGTTATTGAATCCTTTATTGCGAATCTCTATTAATCCTATTGATTGTTATTTCCCCAGCAATCCCTTCGGTCGGACGAAGAGGACCAACAGCAGGACGACGAAAGCGACAACGTCTTTGTAGGCGCTCGACCAGTAACCGGCGGTCAGCGATTCGAGCAGGCCGAGACCAAGGCCGCCGAGGATTGCACCGGGGAAGGAGCCGAAGCCGCCGAGGATCGCTGCGGCGAACCCCTTGAGACCGAGGAGGACACCGACGTCGTAGCTCAATGTCGTGATCGGTGTCACCAGCACCCCGGCCAGGCCACCGAGCGCCCCGGCGATGGCGTAACTGGTCAGGCGCACGCGCCCGGCTGGGATGCCGACCACGGCGGCAGCCGTTGGGTTGTTGGCGACGGCACGCATCGACAGCCCCAGCGAGGTGCGGTAGAAGAACCAGGTCAGCAGGGCGATGGTGACGAGGGTCAACAGCAGGATCCAGAGCGCCTGCGGCAGGACGCTGGCGCCGAAGATTTTCACCGGTACGTCGGGGGTCAGCGGCGGCAGGGCCATGCGGTTTTTCCCCCAGACCAGCTTGATGACCCCGCGCAGGATGATCGACAGACCGACGGTGAGGAAGATCAGTACCAGGTGGTTGCCGCTACGCGCCGGGCGCAGGCCGAAACGCTCAATGAGCATGGCGGCCAGGGCCACCCCGGCGACCGCGAGCAGCAGGCCGGGCGCCATCGGCAGGCCGGCGGCGAACAGGGCCGAGAACATCAGCATGCCGCCGAGGGAGACGAAGTCGACCTGAACGAAGTTGACGATTCCCATGGTGTTGTTAACCACGCTGAAGCCGAGGGCGATCAAAGCGTAGATGGCGCCATTCGTCAGACCGGCAAATGTGAACTGTAAGAAATCCTGGAGCATATGGGCACTGGACACTCCCACGTCGTCATCCGGCACCGTGGAAGTATGTGTTACGAGAACGGCAGCATGAGGATAGCTGTTGACGTGGATTATTGGCTAAAATCTGGCAAATTGATATGGCGGAAAACATAAGCCACCTTGCCTGTTTCGTCAATCATTTGCTGTCCTGGAATGAGGCCGAACTGCAGGAAAACAGCAGTGTTTTGCGTATACGTCCGGGGAACAATCCCGATTCCGGGTCGCCGGGGGATAATCGGGTCGGTGACGCACGGGGACGACAGATTGTCGTTATCATTTTTCCCCGCTGTTTACGGGGCCGGCAAGAGGTCTCCCTCGCTTCCGGCATGAGACCGGTTTCGCGAGATCAGCGTGTGAATGACAAGGGTGGTCAGGATCAGCAAGCCGGCGACCAGGGTGCGGGGGTGGGGAACTTCGTCGAGCGCCAGCCAGACCCAGAGCGGGCCGAGGATGGTTTCGGCGAGCAGGATCAGGCTGACTTCCGGCGCCTGCAGGTAGCGTGGGCCGAGTGTGATCAGGGCGAAGGCGAAGGGAAGGACCAGGCCACCGAGGAGCAGCAGATACCCGGCATCAACGGCACCGACGGCCAGAGGCTGTGCCCCGAAGAACAGGACAATCGGCGCGACACCGAGGTTGCCGATGACATTGGCCGGAATCATGTTGACATTGCGAACACTGCGGACGATGACGATATTGGTCCCCCACATGGTGGTCGCGGCCAGGGCCAGAACATCTCCCCAGAGCAGGCCGTTTTGCAGGCTGCCGGAAAAGATGAAGAGAATGCCACAAAAACAGGTTGCGATAGCGATCTTGGTGTGGCGGGGGATCGGTTCACGCAGCACCAGCCAGCTGAGCAGGCTGCTGATCACCGGGGTTGCGGCAAGAATGATCAGGGCGTTGGCTGCGGCCGTCTGTTTCAGGGAATTGACGAAGAACAGTGAGCCGAGCATGAGCACCAGAGCGGAGAGCAGGCCGGTCCGACCGGTTGCCCGGAAGCTGTGAAAAAAACGGCTGCGGTAACGGATGATCAGGATCAGGCTCATCATGATGGCGGTCAGCAGGGTGCGCCAGAAGAGCAGGGTCCAGACATCGACCTGGATCAGGCGGACAAGGAGTGCATCGGGGCTGATAATCAGGACGCCGCAGATGGTCAGGAGCAGTCCTTTGCCATGCGAAGAGAGCTTCATTTCGCCCGATTACCTTATGGTGGGTGGAAAATCACATGAAATGTGGTGTACTTGTAACAATTTTCTTTTCCTTGTTTTCAGGACGTGTATGATTATGCTTCAGGAGGCTAGAATCATGGCGATTTCCGGAAATCCAAAAAAAATGGCGCAGGATATTGCCGGAGGATATTACAGTCTCAGTCCGCCAATGCTCAAGCAGTATACGCCTGTGGACCTGAAAATCATCCACAATAATATCAACCTGGTACGGCGTGAAATCCGCCAGACTCAGGTCCCTTTGGAGGATGTGCAACTGGTCAAGGCGAAAAACATGCAGCTGTCGCGGATGAATCAGGCGGAAATTGTCCTCCTGAGTTTTTGTAAGAAACATCGAATTGCGTTGTGAAAGCCGCCGGTGCTGGTTCGTTCGCTCGATCCTGCACCACAGACGGGTCGCCGGTCTTACAAGGGAGGGGACTGAGTCGGCTTTCGTATCGGGATGATCCTGCCGCGGCGGGATCGGGAGTACCTGGGTACGATGGAGATTTTTGTCAACAGCATGGTGTTAGCGGGGGCGGGACTTCTGTTGATGGCGCTGTTTCCGGTCTGGCACCTGTTCCGTGACCTGTCGCGCGGTATCTGTCGTATCGCCTGGTTCTTCCTCTCCGGTTTGATCGCCTTTTTTTTCCTCGGTTACATCTTTTATGCTTATCTGTTCTGGGGCCGGGCCCACCACTGGTCCGATGCCGTCGTCCCCTTCATCTTCTTTTTCGGTGCCATCTTCGTCTTTACCGTTTGCTCACTGTCGGCAGTTACCGCTGACGGCGTCTGCCGCCTGGAGCGGGAGAATGTCACCGATCCGCTGATGGGGATCTACAATCGCCGTTACATGGAGCGCTGCCTGCCGCTGGAGACGGCGAATGCGCGCAGCAACGGCCTGCAGCTGTCGATCATGCTCATTGATATCGATCACTTCAAGAGGGTGAACGATACCCACGGGCACAGCGTCGGCGATCAGGTCCTGCGGGTGCTGGCCCGCCAGATCAAGCACTGCGTTCGTGACTTCGACCTGGTTTTCCGCTACGGCGGTGAGGAAATCCTGATCCTGCTGCCGAACACCGGTGGCGATGAGGCGCTGATCGCCGCCGAGCGCCTGCGCGGCAAGGTCGCCGAACGCCAGCTGAAGATCACCACCGAAGACGGGTTGCTCGACGTTGCCCTGACGATCAGCCTCGGCGTGAGCTGCCTCGCCCCCGAGGCCGAGGACTGGACGCAGTTGGTGACCCGTGCCGACGCCGCCCTCTATCGGGCCAAGAAGGCGGGGCGCAACTGTACCGTGTTTTCGACCGGACCGGATAAGAGCGCCGAATTACGGCTGGTCGGTGCCGGTTAGCTGCAGCTCGCACGTAAGTATTATCAACAGAAAACAGAAAGGGCGTGTCATAGACACGCCCTTTCTGTTCTTTTGCAGGTGATTCTTGCTCAGTCGCGGGGGACGGCAAGCATCCGGTCGAGGGAGGTTTTGGCGCGGACGCGGGTTTCCTCGTCGACAGTGACCCGCGGCTCCATGTTCTCCAGGCAGGAGAGGATGTCCTTGAGTCCGGTCAGCTTCATGTTCGGGCAGATCAGGCAGTTGCTCGGCATGATGAATTCCTTGTCCGGGTTCTCTTTACGCAGGCGCCAGAGGATGCCGTTCTCGGTGCCGACGATGAACTTCTGCGCCGGACTCTTGGCGGCGTATTCGTACATGCCGCTGGTCGAGCAGATATGGTCAGCCAGTTCGAGGATCTCCGGGGTGCACTCGGGGTGGGCCATGAACAGGGCATCGGGATGCTCGGCCCTGGTCTTGAGGATCGCTTCCGGCTGCAGGCGGTCGTGGGTCGGGCAGTAACCTTCCCAGCAGATGCACTCCTTTTCCGGAACGTGCTTGGCGATATAGCGTCCGAGGTTGCGGTCGGGGACCAGCAGGAGCTTCTTCGCATCGAGCGAACGGGCGACGCTGATGGCGTTCGAGCTGGTGCAGCAGATATCGCTCTCGGCCTTGACGGCGGCGCTGGAGTTGACATAGGTGACCACGGTGGCGTCCGGGTGCTGCTGTTTCAGTTCGCGCAGTCCTTCGGCGGTAACCATGTCGGCCATCGGGCAGCCGGCATCGGTGCGCGGCAGGAGCACGGTCTTCTCCGGGGCGAGAATGGCGGCACTCTCGGCCATGAAGTGGACCCCGCAGAAGACGATCACCTGCTTGTCGGTTTTTGCTGCCTCGATAGAGAGGGCCAGGGAGTCCCCGGTGATGTCGGCGATTTCCTGAACCTCATCACGCTGATAGTTGTGTGCGATCAGCAGGGCATCACGCTCTTTGGCCAGCTGTTTAATCTTCTGAATCAATTCGTCCTGTTTCATTGCTCTGTATCACCTTGATAATCTAATCAAACCAGGTCGGGCTTATTCTGTCCGGCCCTGTCGGTTGCGTTACTTTTTCTTTTTGCCCGGTTCCCAGTGCCAGTTTTCGTAGTATTCCCAGTTGACGATCTCGTTGAGGCGGTTCAGTTCGGCGCGCTTCTCTTCCAGGTTCCGCCGCATGACATCGCCGGATGAGACCATGCCGATGAATTTGCCCTCTTGCCTGACGGGCAGATGGCGGATGCGCAGACCGAGGAACTTGTCGACCAACTGGTAGACTCTGTCGTTATGCTCGGCGTAGTGAAGCTCGCTGGTCATGTAGTCCTTGATCTGTGCCGTGTTGATGTTGAACCCGTCGCTCAGGACATCTTTCATGAGATCGCGCTCCGTCCAGATGCCGAGAAGTTCACCGTCCTTTATCACCAGAATCGCCCCGTAATTATGCGCGGTCATGATTTCCAGGGCCTCTTTCAGCGTCGCTTCGGGAGAAACGGAAATGATTACTTTGTCCTGCGCATTGATGATGTCACCTGCCGTTTTCATGTGTCCTCCAGGAGGCTGAATGAGTGAAAGAGACTTGCAACGGAATTGTCCGCAATCATGTCGGGCGCTAACGGATTGAGCGAATTGAAACCGGGCAGGTCGGCTATTCCGAAAAACGGGTTCAGCA
This sequence comes from Desulfuromonas sp., assembly GCA_002869665.1. GTDB lineage: Bacteria > Desulfobacterota > Desulfuromonadia > Desulfuromonadales > Geopsychrobacteraceae > PKUG01. The sequence goes on from PKUG01000075.1 coordinate 12,677, forward strand.
GGCTGCCGTGAAGTTGTTCCAGATTTCGTCCAGGGGCATGTTGATGCAAAATCTGCTCTGGTGATGAAATGAAATCGGAGGATAGAATAAAACCCTTTGATAAGTCAATCTTTCCCCCCTGCTGTAAGCTTGACAGGCTTGATTTAAGGGACTATTCTCGCCCAATCCGGCGGACTTTCGCGCCTCTGAGGCGGGAACCCGTTGTCGTTCCGCCGGAGCTAATTGACGAGAGGACAAGCACCGATGTTTGGAATAGGAATGACGGAGTTGATGATCATCGCCGCTGTGGCACTGGTGGTCATCGGTCCGAAAAAGCTGCCCGACCTGGCCCGCTCTCTCGGGCGGGGTTTTGCCGAATTCAAGCGGGCAACCAACGAGTTGAAAGGGTCCTTCGACCTGGAAATGCGCAGGGAAGAGGAGCGTCACGCTCAGGAGCAGAAGGCCGGCGAAGAAGAAAAAGCTCAACCGGCCGTCAGTGCAACTGTTGTTGCGGACGCAGATCCGGTCGCCGGGGCCGAGGCCCCGGCTGAAACAGAAGAACCGGCCAAAGTCGTGGATGTGGCCCCGGCTGACAAGGAGCAGAAGCAGGATGTCTGATGGCATGGCGCTGACCGATCATCTTGGCGAACTGCGTAAGCGGCTGATGATCGCGGCGGGAACCTGGGTGGTGGCGTTCCTTGCCTGCTACTCCTTCGCTGAGCGGATCTTTGAGTATATTGCGCAACCGGTGCGCCAGGCGCTTCCCGAAGGGAGTTCCCTGGTTTTCATCAACGCCACCGAACCCTTTTTCACCATTCTCAAGGTTGGTGCCCTGGCCGGTCTGGTGATCGCCTTTCCGGTGATCGTCTGGCAGATCTGGTGCTTTGTCGCCCCCGGGCTCTACGCCCATGAGAAGAAGTTCGCCATCCCCTTCGTCTTTTTCAGCACGCTCTGCTTCGGGGCCGGTACCTATTTTGGTTTCACCATAGTCTTTCCGATGATCTTCTCCTTCCTTGTGACCTACGGGACCGGGGTCGGCGGAGTCAACGCGATGCTGTCGATGGGGGCCTACCTGACCCTGGCGATGCGCCTGCTGATCGCCTTCGGCCTGGTGTTCGAACTGCCGATCGTCATTTTCTTCCTCGCCCGGATGGGGATCGTCGATCATCATTGGCTGCGCCGGAACCGCAAGTTCGCCCTGCTCGTCGCCTTTGTCGTCGGCGCCGTACTGACGCCGCCCGATGTCTTCTCCCAGGCCTCGATCGCTTTGCCGTTCGTCATCCTTTACGAAGTCGGAATCATTGTCGCCCGCCTGTTCGGCAAGCCGCGGCCGGTGATTGACGAAGAGGAAGACGAGGAGCAGGAAGACGCCGGTGAGTAATTTGATCGGCCGTAAAAACAGTTGATTCTTAAGAGCCCGGTCACATGACCGGGCTTTCTTTGTTGAGTCGGTTGCTTGACAAGCCGGGCGCGGCGACGCAAGATTGTCACTCAGGTCGAAAGGCGCCGGGGTGGTGCCGGACGGCTGTTGCCAGTCGGGGAAGAACGAAACCTGCATGCGTCTGACAGTCAAAATAACCTGTGCCATTCTCCTCGGAATGGTCCTCATCTTCTCCATCTACAGCTATTTCTCCATTCAGCGGGAGCGCGATCAGCTGAAGAAAAATCTCAGCCGCGAAGCCCGTCATATCGGGGAGAGTCTGCGTGTCATTGTCACCGAGGTCTGGCAACGCCAGGGGGAGACCGAAGCGCTTGCTTTCCTGCAGAAAGCCAACAAGGGGTACACCCAGACTCTCGTGCGCTGGGTCTGGGTTGAAGGGGAGGTTCCCGAGGACTATCAGCCGCGGGTCCCGCTCGATCAGCTGGATGATCTGCTGCGCGAGAGCGACTTCGTCAGCGTCCACACGCTGCTCTCCAAAGAGACGCGCCACCTCGTCAGCGAGCGCGAGCTCGGCTTGATGAAGCCCACGGCGTTCCTGATCAACGCCGCGCGCGGCCCCATCGTGGACGAGGCCGCGCTGGTGCGCGCCCTGCGCAAGAAGCAGATCGCGGGTGCGGGGCTCGACGTCTACGAGGACGAGCCCGCCATGGCGGACGGGCTGGCGGAGCTGGAAAACGCGGTGCTGCTTCCCCA
>PKUG01000180.1 GCA_002869665.1 Desulfuromonas sp.
ATAATCGCGATCACGGCGCCGATGATCCAGAATCCCATCGCTGTTTCCAACCGATAAGCAAAAATGCAGACCAGGAGGAAGGCGCCCAGGCTGATCGGTATGGCACGCACGGTTCCGGTTTTCTCGCTGATGCGGGCAAACAGCAAAGAACCGGGCATGGCGAGGAACTGGATCATCAGGAAACAGCCAATGACAGTTGTTTGTGGTAGGTGTAATTCGTCTTTTGCGTAGACGGCCGAAACACTGATAATCGTCTGGATGCCGTCGTTGTAGCAGAGGAAGGCCAGCAAAAAGATGCAGAGGTCGGGATAGCGTAGTAAATCACGGAATTTTTCCAGCCAGCCGCGCAGACCGAAATGGACTTTCTGAACTGAACGTTTTTCTGTTTTGGGTAGATAGAGAAAAGTCGGCAGGGAAAAGATGAACCACCAGGCCGCCGTGAGCAGAAACCCAAAGCGGGTTGCGGCGCCGCGATCACTGAAGCCGAGCGCCTGGGCATTGAGAATCACCAGAAAGACGATGGCCAGTAACAATCCGCCACCGATATAGCCGAAAGCGAATCCGCGTGCGGATAAACGATCGGACTGCTCAACCGGCACGAGAAAGGGGAGATAGGCGTTGTAAAAAATATTGGCGCCGGCAAACGCAAGATTGGCAGTGATGAAGATCGCGGCGAGAGCCAGGTAATCGCCCGGGCCGCTGAGGGCAAGGCTTGCCGTTGCCAGACAGCCGCACAGCCAGAAAAAGAGCATCAGACGTTTGTGCCAGCCGTGACGGTCGGCCAGCGAGCCGAGCAGGGGAGCGGCAAAGGCCAGGATGAGCATCGACAGGGCAACGGCGTAGCCCCACAGGCTTGCGGCGGAAACGGGGCGGTTGAAGAGGATGGGGAGGACAACACCTTCTGCAGGAACCTGGGAAACGAAATAGACCGGCAGAACTGCGGCAAGGACCACGGTTGCGAAGGCCGAGTTCGCCCAATCGTAAAGACACCAGGATCGTTGTATTCTGCGTTGGTTGTCTGCCATATCACCTTCCTGACACTGCTAGCGCATGGTAGAGGATGTCACGTGCGATGTAAAACAAATAGCAGTTGGAAAGGGGGGGGGGAACGTTGCAGAGAGGTGGACGGAGAAAATGGCAAAAAAATGCCTCGAACCTTGGAGGGGGGGGAGGTTCGAGGCAAATAAAAAAATATAATCTGTCAGTTTATATGCTGAATCTCTGGTGCTTGTCCAGTAAATAATTACAATATTGCGATTTTATATTATTTAGCTCAAAAGCATCAGGCGCATTCGGAAAAACCGCAGGCATGGCATACGCAGCAGCCGCCTTCATGCTCGATCGGGCCGCCACAATCGGGGCAGGCTCCGCCGTTGCTGACATGGACGGTCGGAGTTTCTTCGTCATTCAGCATATGCAGTTCAATCGCTTTGGCAACGGCATCGGCACAGGAAGTGATGCGGTTAACCCCGAATCCGGCCGGTTTGTGACAGGTGATGCCGATCAACTGTTTGACCGTCTGCCGGGCCTGAACACCGCTCCGCCAGGAGAGAGAAACCAGGCGGCCGATCGCCTCGCACTGGGATGCCGCACACCCTCCGGCCTTACCCATGGTCGTAAACAGCTCGAAAAGGCCGTTCTTGTCTTCATTGATCGTGATGTAGAGCGGTCCGCAGCCGGTTTCCATCTGATAAGTGGAACCGCGCAGGGCACGCGGACGCTCACGTTTGCGCGAAAGCTTGTTACTCTCGACGGGAAGGTTCGGTTTCTCTTCGGCTTTGCCGGCGACGGAAAGAACCTGCATATCGCGGGAGCCGTCGCGGTAAATCGTGACCCCTTTACACCCCTGATGGTAAGCGAGGAGGTAGACGGTTGCGACGTCTTCCCGGGTCGCATCATGACCAAAGTTGACCGTTTTCGAAACGGCATTGTCGGTGTGGCGCTGGAAGGCAGCCTGCATCAGGACATGATCTTCCGGGGTGATGTCGTGGGCCGTGACGAAAATCTTGCGGACATCCGCCGGAATGGTGTCGATCCCATGGAGCGAACCTTTTTCGGCAATCTCCTGCATCAGTTCTTCGCTGTAGAAACCGCGCTCTTTGGCGATCTTTTCGAACAAAGGATGAACCTCGATCAGCTTGTTGTTGTCGAGGACCTGGCGCACGTAGGAGACGGCAAACAATGGCTCGACCCCACTCGAGCAATTCGCGATGATTGAAATGGTCCCGGTCGGGGCAATGGTCGTGCAGGTCGAGTTGCGAATCGGCTCGGCACCGGGCGTGTCGTACATGCTCCCTTCATAGTTCGGGAAGGCACGGCGATCCTAGGCCAG
>PKUG01000030.1 GCA_002869665.1 Desulfuromonas sp.
AACAAGGGCTGATCAGTCACGCAGAGCTTTTCCCAAAAGCCTGCTGGAGCAACACACCAATGGCCCATCCTTAGCGATGGGCCATTTATTTGACCGGAGTACACAGTCCCGGAACTATCTGAAGAAAGCATGACCTCACGTATAGACAGCACTGAAAAACGAGTGATAATTTGAGGAATGATTCTAAGGTTTTAAAATTCAATGCCAGAGGGGGGGGGTATCAGCGTATTCGTGATCATGGGCACGGATCGATTTTCAGAGTCAAAACGAGCGACGGAAAGCCGCATGAGCTACGAGCTGAGGATTGAAGAGGAGGACAGGCTGGTTTCCGTTACAGCGACCTGCCTGTTGAACAACAACATCAGGAGAAACATTCTGGATGACATCAACGCGGTTTTCCATGAGAAGAATTACGCCAAAGCGCTGATCGACCTGCGCGAGGCGGTGTTCGATCCAGCCGAACCGATCGTCGGCGCAGTTGATCTGACGATTCATCTCAACAGAATCCGGATGAAATTCGACTCGAAGCTCGCGTTCGTTTACACCGATGCCGAAGAGCACAGAAAATCGTTCGAGATCATCGCCAATAAATTCAATTACCGTGTTCAGTATTTTAAAAAACTCGAGGATGCCCGGTCCTGGCTGCTCGGCAACTGATTCAAACCACCACGGAAAAGACGGAGCCCCCAAATGCTGAAGACAACTGCCCTGAAAAGACTCCTTGCCCCTGCCCTGCTCCTGGCTCTCCTGCTCATCTCCTCGCATGCCGTCGCCTTCGACTGGCTCTCCGCGGGGAAGAAGCTGCTCGGCGGCGGCACGACAGAGCAGAGCGGCGAGACCTCGGCCCTGACGCTCGGCGACATCTCCTCCGGCCTGAAGGAAGCCCTCAAGGTCGGCAGCGAGCGGGTTACGGCGCAACTGGGAACCGTCGACGGCTTCAACGCCGACACCGCGATTCACATCCCCCTGCCCGACTCGCTGCAGAAGGTCAAGACAGCACTGAAAGCCGTAGGCATGTCAGGCATGATGGATGATCTGGAGTTGAAGCTGAACCGTGCCGCCGAGGTCGCCACGCCGCAGGCCAAGGAACTGTTCTGGAACGCAATCCAGGAGATGACCCTTGATGATGTGCAGATGATCTACAACGGCCCCGACGACGCTGCAACCCGCTACTTCCAGGACCACATGAGCGCCGAGCTGGGGGAACGGATGAAGCCGATCGTCGAGCAGAGCATCGCCGAAGTCGGCGCCGTCACCCTTTACGACAACGCCATCGCCAACTACAAAAACCTCCCCTTCGTCCCCGACGTCAAGGCCGACCTGTCCACCTATGTCGTCAACAAGGGGATCGACGGCATTTTCTACTACCTCGCAAAAGAAGAAGCCGCCATCCGCGCCAATCCGGCGGCCAGGACGACGGAATTGCTGAAAAAGGTGTTCGGCGCGCAGAATTAGCTGCACTCAGACACGGGCACGACAGCGCATTTATTAGTCGAGTATTCCACTTGTAAAAAAAACTTGGATCTTTCGCAGCCTGTCGGCAATATAGAGATAACAATGTCCACCCGGATACTCAGCTAATTTCTTCGCATCACAAGGGAGCCCCATGCATAGAAACGCCTTTATCTTGATGACTGTTTTGCTGCTGACCGTGACCAGCGCCTTTGCCCAGACCGACAACACCGAAGCCCAGCGCATCATTCAGGAGCGCTGCGCCAAGTGCCACTCTCCCGAGCTGCTGACGCAGGCGATGGAACGCGGTGAAAACTTCGATGAGATCATGACCAAGATGATCCGCCTCGGCGCCCAGATCGACAGCAAAGAGCAGCAGGTCTTAGGGATCTTCTGGACCGAGCAGCAGGCCCCGAAGAGTGAAGAGAGCAGCGCGGGCGAGACCGTCGCCAGCGATCCGCTGGGGGAATACCGTTCGGTTCTTGAGAACCGTTGCACCGGCTGTCACAGCCTCGATATCGTCGAAAAAGCGATGATGGAAGGACGCTCCGTCGATGAGCTGGTGACGATGATGCGTCAACGCGGCGCCGTCGTCACCGACCAGGAGAAGAGCGTTCTCGACACCTTCTGGGGCTCCCCTTACAAAACCGAGCTGCCGAAGTAACGGTTGCAACAGATCGGCAAAAAATGGTTGCCACAAAAAGCAGCAATCATTACACACCTCAGGACTCAAAAATGGCCTATCATTCCAGATAGGCCATTTTTTTGTTCATCAAAATTTTGGTGCGTCGCTATTAAGCTACTTATGGGCAGACAATATGGCTCATGCTATCAGTCGCGCATATGGAAAGTGAATTTGTAAAATAATCCTGTATTGTCAGTCTGTTGGCTGTTTTCTCAACGTGAAGAGCTATTCAGCGGGCAATCAGTAGCGGAACGGGTGAAGACTGAGCTGATATTAAATCTTCAAATTTGAGTAAACGCTTGCCGGTTAAAGCATACCCCTCCTACTGATAGATTAAAAATTAATCTCCTATTGACTAAATATTAGTCAATAGTGTATTGACGTTGACATGTATGGGCTTGACAATGGTTTCTCGAGACATGTTGTCGCCATTGAATGCCTAAAAAATAACCACAAGGAGGCCAATATGTCATCGATCGACGAGAAGGTAGAACCTATTTACAAGGCAGTTCTCGACCGAAACCCTGGCGAAATCGAATTTCATCAAGCCGTGCGTGAAGTACTGGAATCTCTTGGTCCAGTATTGGTAAAACATCCCGAGTTTGCTGACCATCGAATCATTGAAAGAATCTGCGAACCAGAACGTCAAATTATCTTTCGAGTCCCTTGGGTTGATGACAAGAACGTGGTCCAGATAAATCGTGGATTCCGAGTTGAGTTCAATAGTGCTCTTGGCCCCTACAAAGGCGGCTTACGTTTCCACCCTTCTGTCTACCTGGGCATTATCAAATTTCTTGGCTTCGAGCAGATATTCAAAAACGCCTTGACCGGCTTGCCCATTGGTGGAGGGAAAGGTGGGTCTGACTTTGATCCTAAAGGAAAGTCGGACGCTGAAGTTATGCGCTTTTGCCAAAGCTTCATGACGGAACTGTATCGACATCTGGGAGAATATACCGATGTTCCTGCTGGAGATATCGGGGTTGGTGGGCGAGAGATTGGTTATATGTTCGGGCAATATAAAAGAATTACTAACCGCTGGGAAGCCGGTGTACTAACCGGCAAAGGGCTCGACTGGGGTGGCTCGCTGGTTCGTACCGAGGCGACCGGTTACGGAGCAACGTTCTTTGTCGATGAAATGCTTAAAGTACGCAATGAATCATTTGACGGTAAGACCTGCATTGTCTCAGGTTCAGGCAACGTGTCCATTTACACGATGGAAAAAATAGCCCAATTAGGTGGAAAAACTGTCGCATGTTCTGATTCCAATGGCTACATTTACGATGAAAAAGGCATCGATCTTGATCTGGTTAAGCAACTCAAGGAAGTAGAGCGGCGGCGGATCAAGAACTATGTAGACGTTTATAAACACGCCAAATACATCTCAAAAGGAAATATTTGGGAAGTTCCCTGCCAGGTTGCCATGCCATCTGCAACTCAGAATGAAATTAATGGCAAGGATGCCGAAATGTTGGTTAAAAATGGATGCATTGCTGTCGGCGAGGGTGCGAACATGCCAACAACCCCGGAGGGGATTAAGGTTTTCCTGGATGCGAAAATCGCTTATGGTCCAGGCAAGGCCGCTAATGCCGGTGGCGTCGCGACAAGCGCTCTGGAAATGCAGCAGAATGCAAGCCGCGATTCATGGAGCTTTGAGTACACCGAAGACCGCCTGCGTCAGATCATGCGCAATATCCATAAAACCTGTTACGAGACGGCGGAAGAATATGGCGCTCCTGGCAATTATGTCACCGGTGCAAACATCTCTGCCTTTATAAAAGTTGCTCAGGCGATGGTGGCGTTTGGTGTGATTTAGACTCCCCTGCCAATCATCGGTCAGGAAGGCCAGAGGAAGGCCTTCCTGACCGAGCCATTGCAATGCCATCGCCCTGATTGCCGGTGGGCGTTCTGAAGAAATGCTCAAACCTGAATTCCGGGAGAACATAATGCAGACAGACAATTACGTTTCAACGGGATATTCAGGCCTAGATGAAATTCTGGATGGACTGCGGGTCGGTGATAATGTCGTATTAAAAGTCGACTCGATCAGTGATTATCGCTACTTTGTCGGCCCCTACGTCGACAACGCTCTCGTCGATCGTAGACGCGTGGTCTATATGCGTTTTGGTGATCACGAGCCGCTGCTGGACCCCTCGCCATACATCAAAGTTTATGAATTTAACCCACGCCAGGGTTTCGAAACTTTTGCAACGCTGATCCACAAAACCATTACAGAGGAAGGCAAGGGAACCTTCTACGTTTTTGATTCACTCTCTGATCTTCTTTCGGCCTGGGCTACCGATTACATGATCGGCAATTTCTTCCGTGTCACCTGCCCGTACCTTTATCAGCTGGACACTGTCGCCTACTTCGGTCTTTTACGCCAACATCATGATCTGCACACCATTGAACGAATTCGCGACACAACCCAGGTGATGATCGATGTTTTCAATCACAACGGCTCTCTTTATCTCCAGCCATTAAAGGTATGGCAACGCAGTTCCCCAACGATGTTTCTCCCCCATCGTAAGCAGGGGGAATATTTTTCCCCTTTGGCAAACAGTTTCGAAGCGACCGCGCTGCTCAGATCAAGAACTGAACGTCAGGGAGACAACATCTCGCGCCAACTAGATCACTGGTCCAGGTTATTTCTGCAGGCAGAGCAAATATGTGAGGATTCCAATTACGAGTTGGAACAGAGCCATATGGTCAAGCATATCTGCCGCCATTTAATCGGTAGGGAAGAGCGCATATTGGCCCTGGCGATCAAGCATTTCAGCTTACAGGATTTATTGAGTATCAATAATCGGCTCATCGGCACCGGCTTTGTCGGAGGCAAGGCCGTTGGTATGTTGTTGGCCCACAACATTCTCAAGCAAGACCCGGATTTTGATTGGAACGAGCATCTGGAGGAACACGACTCATTCTATATCGGCTCGAACGTTTACTATTCTTACATCGTCCATAATGGCCTGTGGCATCTCTTCATGAAGCAGAAGACCCAGGAGCGCTACTTTTCCGTTGCGAATGAACTCCGCAAGGAAATGCTGATCGGCCAATTCCCGGAAAGTATTCGTGAAGGATTTCGAAAGATTCTGGATTATTACGGCCAGTATCCCATCATCATTCGCTCCAGTTCGCTACTGGAGGACAGCTTTGGAAATGCATTTGCGGGAAAATATGACAGTTTCTTCCGTGTCAACCAGGGCAACCCGGAAGAGCGGCTGGAGCAACTGGAAGATGCCATACGGAAAATCTTTGCCAGTGCAATGAGTGAAGATGCGCTCACTTATCGTTTGCAGAGAGGCCTGCATGAGCATGATGAGCAAATGGCCCTGCTGGTACAAAGGGTTTCAGGCTCATATCACGATCATTACTATTTTCCTGAGTTGGCCGGGGTCGGTGTCTCCTACAACACTTTTGTCTGGGATAAGGAGATGGACCCCAAAGCGGGGATGCTCAGGTTGGTCCTTGGTTTGGGCACCAGGGCCGTCGATCGTGCAGAAGAAGATTATCCGAGAATCGTCGCACTGGATGCCCCGCTTAAGCGACCGCATAAAGGGTTTGAAGACGCCCGAAAATTTTCACAACGCGATGTCGACCTGTTGAACATCAATTCCAATAGCCTTGAAACAGTTTCCCTTCTCGCTCTCAGCAGACAGGAAGTCAATATTCAGTGGCGTAATTATGCGGTGCCAGATCGGGAAACCATGCAGCTACTGGAACGTCGTGGGCAGAAGCAGGATGTCTGGATGCTTACTTTCGACCAACTCTTTTCCGATAAGCACTTTAGCTCACTTATGCAAAGGATGCTCAAGTCACTTGAAGTCGCCTATAATTATCCGGTAGATGTCGAATTTACGGTCAACTTTACAGAAGATCGATGTGCAAAAGTTAACGTCGTTCAGTGCCGACCATTACAGACAAAGGGATTGGACAGAGATGTTGTTATCCCCAAGGTTAGATCCGAGAATAATGTGTTTTTTCGTTCCGAAGGCAACTTCATGGGGGGCAATATCTGCCAGCCCCTGAAGTGGGTAATTTGGGTTGACCCCTCAGAATATAGTGCTTTGCAACTAACGGATAAACACGAAATTGCACGGATGATTGGTCGTCTAAATAAAAGAATTGCAGACAAAGTCGATTGCCCGACGTTACTGCTCGGTCCTGGCCGCTGGGGGAGTTCCACTCCTGCTATGGGGGTACCAATATCTTTTTCTGAAATTAGCAATCTATCTGCGATTGCAGAGGTTGCTTTTGTCAGTGGCAATTTAATGCCGGAACTTTCCTTCGGATCACATTTTTTTCAAGACTTGGTCGAGTCCGAAATTTTTTATCTCGCGCTTTTCCCAGAGAATAAAAACTGTCTTCTTAATAAAGTGTGGTTGGATCAGCAGGAAAATGCAGTGGATGGGCTAGACCCTGACGGAATGCGTTTCAGAAATGTTGTGAAAGTTATCAGGGTTTCTGATAAGAACCTTTATCTCATGGCTAACGTGGTCTCTCAGCAACTGATCTGTTGCTTTCAATAATCCCCCCATCTAGAGTGAACACATAAAGGTCAGGGCTACACATTGACAAAATTTGGTTAACGCTGAAGTGATCAGGAACCATTACGCATCCAATATCCGGGAGCCTGGTATCGTTTTGCCGCCAGACTCATAAAAAATAGAGAGCTTTCCAAACGGGTCCAGCAGATCATCGAAGAGTTGGGTATGTACGATGTGTAGCCCTAACCCTTTTGGGACTCCCTGAAGAGCCTACAGACACAGAGTAGGATGTGGTGAGTTCAGAGAACACGTCATTCCGAATAATCTTCACCTATTTTTTAAGGTTGAAAAATGGAAAAGAGAATTCTCTATTCGGAAATCATAGTAGATACAGGAAAAATATACGATCATTCTGGCTTTAAAATAAAGACTATTGAAAAAGAAGACATAAAAGAAATAATTTTCAGATATGGTTTTTTCAAAAAAACAAAAACTCAAAAAGCCATAGACATATTAATTTATATTGCATGGTTAGCATTCATAAAATACTACAGCCTTCCAAAAATATTGGAATATTCAAACAAAGCAAAAATACATAGCGATATTTATAACAGTTTTTTACTTCCTGAAGAATTAGTAACGCATCAAATATTTAATATTATATTTTTCATTTTTCATAAAAGAATATCATGTCATTATAAATCTCGAATATGAGACCTACATATTGACCTTCAAGTTTTTTTCTAACAGAAAGAAATTTATCAATCTTTTCAATAAGTTCAAAGAGAACGGATGGGAAGTCAAAACCGATCCTGACGATTTAATTCACTGGACGGAGGGACTTCCACCGATAGAGTAGCAGCTCAATTCATCTGCAGATTTTTCATAAACGATCCCCCTACTCCCGCACCAACCAATAAACATGATACGGCGGCAGCTTGATCCGCCCGCCGGACGTATTCACACGCCCCCCGGTCAGCAGATCGGACCAGAAGCCTTCCAGCGTGCCGTCGAGCGCGCCGTCGAGATAGAGGTGGCGCGGCTGGTCGGTCAGGTTATGGATCGCCAGGATGGTTTGTTCGCCGTCGCGGCTGTGACGCCAGAAACCGAACAGATGTTCGCCGAGGAAGAGAACCCGTTGGCGGGCGTCGGGATGGAAGGCGGGTTGTTCGCTGCGGATCTTGATCCGGCGGCGCAGCTCGTTGAAGACAATGGCCTGATTCGACTGCGGCTGGAAAAGCAGCTCTTCCAACACGTCCAGATCCCATTTGTGGCGGTTGATCAACCGCGCCCGGCCGCCGCGCTCGACGGCATCCTGATCGTTCTCCGTCGCCAGCAGGCTGTGAATATACACGGCCGGAATACCGCGCAGGCCGAGCATCACCGTCTGGGCGAGGAAGAAACGCGCCAGCTGCCAGCTGTCCGTCCCCAACCAGGTCCCCTTGAGGGCATCGAAATAGGTGATATTGATTTCGTAGGCACTCTTGCCGCCATCGGCCTGACTGCGGTAGCTGATTCGCCCGCCGAACTTTTCCATCCCCTTCAGCAGTAGCTCGATCTCCCCCTGCGGCAGCAACCCTTCCAGCGGACGCATACCGATGCCGTCATGCGAAGCGGTGAAGTTCAGATAGGTACAGCCGGGCGGTGCCAGGGCGCTGGTCCGCGCCCATTCGGTGAGGTAATGGCTGGTGCCACGGTAAAGGCTGTGCAGCAATAGAGGCGCGAGGCTGAACTGATAGACCATGTGGGCTTCGTCGCTGTCGCCGAAGTAGCTGATGTTCTGCTGATGGGGAACGTTGGTCTCGGTCAACAGCACCGTCTTGGGTGAGACCTCGTCAAGGATATCGCGCAGCAGGTGAACGACCTCGTGAGTCTCCGGCAGGTTAAGGCAGCCCGTCCCCCACTCCTTCCAGAGGAAGGCAATAGCATCCAGCCGCACGAAACGCGCACCACGCTCCAGGTAGAAGAGCAGCAGGGAGATATATTCGGCCAGCACCGCCGGATTGCGGAAATCGACGTCGATCTGGTCAGCACTGAAGGTCGTCCAGACATGTTGTTCACCATTGGCCGTTGTGAACGGCGTCAACAGGGCGCTGTCACGCGGACGGACAACGTGGGCAAGGTCGGCCTCATCCGGCGGCGTGATAAAATAGCCGGCGCCCGGCTCCACCCCGTTGAGAAAATTCTGAAACCACTGGTGCCGACTGGAAACGTGGTTGATCACCAGGTCGAACATCAGGTCGAAGAACTTGCCCAGGCGTTCGACGGCCGCCCAGTCACCGAGTTCGGGATTAACCAGGCGGTAATCGATGACGGAAAAACCGTCATCCGAGCTGTAAGGGAAGAAGGGCAGAATATGAACCGTGCTGATGATCCCGGCAAGGCGCTGCTCAAGAAACCGGCAGAGCACGGCCAGCGGCTGTTCATCCCCACGGCAGAGCGAATCACCGTAGGTGATCAGCAGGATGTCCCGTTCATCCCAGCGGCTGGTCTTGGCCGGCACCATAGAGGCCCGGAAGACACTGAGCAGATCTTCGATAAAGCGCTGAATATCAGGGACTTCAGCTTCAGGATAGAGCCGGCTCAAGCGGCCGTGCAGAAGTTCCGTAAAACGTGCGGAGTGGCTGATGGTCATGATCCCGTCCGTTGTGAGTTAAATTCCCCCGTAGCTATTTTGCAGAAAATACGCCAATCCCAGTATTCCTGACAAACATCATTTTGTGCATATGCTCACTTTTTTCTTGACCTCCCCTTCTGGCAGGCGTAACCTCCTTTTTGTGCATATGCACAAGCAATAAATTCAACCAAACTCAGATAAGGAGGCAGATTATGCCAGGTAGAGATGGAACAGGGCCGCAAGGCCAGGGAGCAATGACAGGTCGCGGAATGGGCGTCAACAGTGGTCAGGGCTGCGGCAACGGTCGCGGCATGGGCTGCGGAAGTGGCCAGGGTTTCGGCCGCAAGCACAATATGGCCGGTGGTCGCGGCATGGGCCAGGGCATGCAGGCCGGACAAGGCCAGGGGCTTGGGCGCGGACGCGGCCAGGGCCGGGGTCTTCGCTAACACTCTGACAAGGAGCCGGAACCATGTTGATAGCCGTGACCGCTAACGAAGCAAACCTGCAGGCAGAGATTGACCCGCGCTTCGGCCGCGCCGCCTGCTTCCTGATCATCGACACCGAAACGGGCGAGGTCAGGGCGCATGACAACAGCAGCGGTATCGAAGCCGCCAACGGCGCCGGAACCGGCGCCGCCCAAACACTCTCCGAGTACGGGGTGAGCGATCTGTACACCGGCCGCGTCGGCCCCAAAGCCGCCGCCGTGCTCGACCAGGCGCAGATCCGCTACCACGAGAACATCAGCGGCACAGTGCAAGCCCTGCTCGACCGGTTGACCGGTACTGTTTCACAGCCGAACCTGAACCAGCCCCAAATCAATCCCCCCGCCTATGGTCAAGGGATGGGGCGCGGCATGGGCCAGGGCGCAGGCCGTGGCGGTTGCGGAACCGGGCGTGGACAAGGACGCGGTCTGGGGCGCGGCCAGGGGATGGGGCGTGGCCGTGGCGGCTGCGGTACCTATCAGGCTGAACCGGTCACCGCTCAGCCGCCACAGGCGGCTACGTCAAAAGTAACGACAAAATTTCATCTGGTCGATTAAGACGACGGCTAAATTTACAAATAGGAATCGCTATCGGGGTCGGAATCGGTTCCTTGAAAGAGTTCTGACCGATAAGTCGATACCGAAAAGCGATTCCGATAGCGATAGCGATACAGATAGCGATAGCGATACAGATACAGATACAGATACCGATACAGATACCGAAAAATACGATTTCTCATTATTAGAGGGAGACACAAAAACCATGATCATCGCAATTACTGCCAAAGCACCGACCCTTGACGCCGAGGTTGACCCCCGTTTCGGGCGCGCCGCTTACTTCATGATCGCCAACACCCTGACCGGCGAAGTCTATGCCCACGACAACAGCAAGGGAATTGAGGCCTCGAACGGTGCCGGGACCGGCGCGGCCCAACTGATGGCCGAATACCATGTCAACCTGCTCTACACCGGCGCGGTCGGCCCGAAGGCCGGCGAGGTACTGGAGAAAGCCGGCATCCGGGTCTTTGAAAACACCGAGGGGACGGTTGAAAACGTCCTTTACACCCTGCCCCAGGAAGTGATCGCCGAGGTCGAGGCGGCGGCAACCGCGCAGATCGAAAGCGTCGATCCGCCGACCGCAGGAGCCGTGCGAATCGCGATTCCGGCCGATTCGGACGCCGGACTGGACGCCCCACGCTCGGGCCATTTCGGCAAGTGCGCCTATTACACCCTGGTCGACATCCTCAACAACGAAGTCCACCAGGTCATTCCGATGAAGAACGGCGGCCATGTCCAGGGCGGCTGCGCCGCACCGGTCATCCTGCTCAACGGCAACCACGTCAAGCAGTTGATCGTTGCCGGAATCGGCGGGCGGCCACTGATGGGCTTCCGTGAAGTCGGCATCGAGGTCTATTCCGGTGCCGGGCACACGGTTGGCGAGACGGTCGCGCTCTATCTTAATGGCCAGATCCGTCCGATCAGCAACGACCAGGTCTGCGGCGGAGGCCCGCAGTGATCATTTCGGTCGTCAGCGGCAAGGGGGGCGCGGGCAAAACCACCCTTGCCGTTTCCATTGCCCAGGTGCTCGGCGCCGAGTTCTACGATCTCGACGTCGACGCGCCGAACGCCGAGTATTTTCTCCAGCCCGAATTCGACGCAACGACAGCGGTGACCCAACCGGTCCCGCTGTTTGATGAGGACCGCTGCGACGCCTGCGGCCTGTGCACCAGGGAATGCCGCTTTCACGCCCTCTACAAGATCCTCAAGTCGGTCTACCTGACGGAGACCCTGTGTCACGGCTGTGGCCTGTGCGAGCTGGTCTGCCCGCAACAGGCGATCAGCTACCAGGACGCGTCAGTCGGGACCATCCGTTCCGGCACCTCGCAGCGGCTGGGGAACCGGGTTCATGTCGGTGATCTGAAGATCGGTTCGACGCGCGGCACCTACCTGATCGGCGAACTGGTCAAACAGATCGATCCGGCCAAGCTGTCGGTCATCGATGGCCCGCCGGGGAACTCCTGTGCCGCCGTCGCCGCCATCAAGCCGGCCGATCTGGTCGTCCTGGTCGTCGAACCGACCCCCTTCGGTTTCCACGATATGCTCCAGACCGAACAGATCCTCCAGCAGCTGGGGAAGGACTATCTGATCATCGCCAACAAGGCCCTCGACAGCACAGAT
The DNA here is from genome assembly GCA_002869665.1 of Desulfuromonas sp. Lineage (GTDB taxonomy): Bacteria > Desulfobacterota > Desulfuromonadia > Desulfuromonadales > Geopsychrobacteraceae > PKUG01. The sequence goes on from PKUG01000030.1 coordinate 11,901, forward strand.
GTGGAGAAGCATTTCACCGGGCGCGAGAAACGGCCGGTCTTCACCATTCCGCTCGACGACCGCTATCACCGTGCCAACCTGGCCGGTGACATCCTCAGCCTCAATTTCAGTGAAATTCATTCCGGACTGAAAACAGTCCTCGACGGAAAGATTGCCTCATGACACGCCAGATCAGCATCCTCAGTGGCAAGGGGGGCGCGGGAAAAACCTCGGTGACCGCCGCGCTCATCAAGATGATGGACGCGGTCGTCGCCGTCGACGCCGACGTTAACGCCTCGAACCTGCCGCTGCTGCTCACACCGGAACGCCAGACAAACAACGACTATTTCGGCATGGACATCGCCAGCATCGCCGACGTCAAATGCACCGACTGTGGCGCCTGCATTGCCGTCTGCCGTTTCGATGCCATCGCCCGCAACGCAAGCGGCCGCGTTGAAATCGCCAGCGACTGCGAAGGCTGCGCAACCTGCGCCCACGTCTGTCCCGAGCAGGCCATCACCCTGGTTCCGCGCAAGGGAGGGGAGTGGTATCTCAGCAGTATCGCCAACGGTTTCCTCGTCCACGCCGACCTGATTCCCGGTGAAGACAACAGCGGAAAATTGATCACCAAGGTCAGAAATCAGGCCTCAGCGGTTGCAAAAGAACAGCAGATTCCTTACATTGTCATCGACGGACCGCCGGGAACCAGCTGCCAGGCGATCTCCTCGATTACCGGAGCAGACCTGGTGCTGGCTGTTGTTGAAGAAAGCCTGTCCGGCCTGTCGGACTACCGCAGGCTGGCGGAACTGGTAAAGAAATTTTCCATTCCCCACTTCGTGCTGATCAACAAGTCCGGGTTCAATCAGGAGATCATGCAGCAGATTGAGGCCACCGCGAACGAATTCGCGGGGACCATCATCGGCAGAATCCCCTTCGACCAGGACATTCCCCGGGCGCTGCAGGATCTGCAGGCGCTGTCCGACATGGATACTTACCGGCCCGTCATTGCGGAAGCTCTCGCAACCTTGTTACAATCACTTGAGGACTGACCCATTTTGCGCCCTGTGCACTGCGCGGCAAATTGGGTGGCCACGTCACAACACCCTGTGCGCGGCCATTACCACCCCACAAAGATGTGAATCATTGACCTGGCGCTGAAGAGCAGTGCAGAAACGACACGAGGAACTGTTGCAATGAAGGCCGTAAAAATTACCGATGGAATCTACTGTCTCCCCGTCAACCTGATGAGCTACCAGCTGTTCGAGGGCATGTGGCCCATGCCGAACGGCATCTCCATCAACTCCTATGTTATCAAGGGCGAAAAAACGGCCCTGATCGACCTGGTCGAAGACACCGGCAATATCCCCGCCGAATTCATGGAAGAGCTCGATTCGCTGGCGCTCAAGCCGGAGGATATCGATCTCGTCGTCATCAACCACATGGAACCGGACCACACCAGCTGGCTGATCGACTTCCACAAGCGCAATCCCAACGTTCAGTTCTACGTCAACAAGAAGACGGTGCCGTTGCTGAAATCCTTTTTCGGGATCACCGAAAACGTCAACATCGTCAACGATGGCGACCGCCTCGATCTCGGCGGCGGCAAGGTGCTGCGCTTTTTCGAAACGCCGAACATCCACTGGCCCGAGACGATGATGACCTACGAGGAGAGCAGCGGCGTGCTGATTTCCTGCGATGCCTTCGGCTCCTACGGCACCCTCGACGGCGTCTACTTCGACGACCAGCTGTCGACCGGGCAGCACAAGTTCTTCAGCGACGAGGCGCTGCGTTACTACGCCAACATCGTCTCCAGCTTCTCGACCTTCGTCAGCAAGGGGATCACCAAGCTCGCCGACCTCGACGTCAAGGTCATCGCCCCCTCGCACGGCATCATCTGGCGCGAGAACCCGCAGGCGATCATCGATTCCTACACCCGCTTCGCCAGCTACATGAACGGCCCGGCCGAGCCGGAGGTCACCGTCATCTGGTCGAGCATGTACGGCAACACCGAACAGCTGGTCAACACCGTTGTCCAGGGGGTCCGCAAGGAAGGTCTGCCGGTCCACGTGCACCGCGTCCCGGAGACCCACGTCGGCGAAATCCTCGCCTCGGCCTGGAGATCGTCCGGCCTGATCCTCGGCATGCCGACCTACGAATACGAGATGTTCCCGCCGATGGCCTGGGTTCTCGACATGTTCCGGCGCAAGAAGGTCTGGAACAAGAAGGTTCTGCGTTTCGGTTCGGCCGGTTGGTCGGGCGGCGCCCAGAAGGAGCTGACCGCGCTGACCGAGAAGCTGAAGTGGGAATTCATCGAGCCGATCGAATGGATGGGTGCCCCCACCCAGGTCGAACTCGACCTGGCCATGGAGCGCAGCCAGGAACTGGCCCGCATGGTCAAGGCATACGCCGGGAAATAACGCCCGCGACAGCCAGACAAAACAAAAGGCCCAGCCGAAATCGGCTGGGCCTTTTTGCATGACATTTTCGTCAGTTCCGGCGTCAGTGCCGTCA
>PKUG01000105.1 GCA_002869665.1 Desulfuromonas sp.
ATGGCCTGCTCCAATTGAGCGATCTGGTTCGGCACCTCGCCAAGGTAAAGGTCGACGATCTGGGCGAGCAAATCAGGACTGTCGTCAGACTGCAACTCGCGAATGATGTTCAAAGCGTCCTGATCAATGACACCATCTTCGTCCTTAACGTGAGGGTTATCGACAGCAATCTGTAGCGCAAGACTGACTTCACTCTCTTCTGCACATTCGGGCAACCAGCGTTGAAGAATCTGCAAAATACCATCCTGACTGAACGGCTTACTGAGATAATCATCTATTCCGGCCGCGAGGCAACGCTCCCGATCCCCGGTGAGCGCATTCGCGGTCAACGCGACAATCGGAACATGACTATCTCCATCTTCCTGTCGCCGAATCTCCGCCGTCGCCTCGTAGCCGTCCATTCGGGGCATCTGGCAATCCATAAAGATCATGTCATAGTGTTTTTCAGCTGCGAGATGCGCGGCCTGGGCACCATCCATCGCCAGATCGACCTGGCAACCGAATTTACGTAAAACACCCTTGGCGACCTGCTGGTTGACCTGGTTGTCTTCCGCCAGAAGCACCCTGGCATGAAAGCTGATTTTTTTTCGTTCGCCACGCTCCTGCGCTCCATCTCCGTGAGTCAGCAGTGAGCTCCCACGTAGTTGCACGGTCAGAACATTGTACAGGTCGTGCTGGCTAAGCGGTTTACTGAGACAGTAATCACCTATCTCAGTGAGCGAACTTCTGTTGCTGCAGCGAATGCCCACGGCGGTCATAACCACCAGCTTCGTCCGCTGAATTTTTTCATCTGCACGGATCATCCGGGCGATTTCCACACCGTCAATATTGGGCAGATGCGCATCGAGAAGCGCCAGGTCAAAGGGATGACCCTCAGAAACAGCGTCATGGAGTCGACTGATCGCGTCGAGGCCACTCGCCTCTCGCTTGTGCGCAATCCCCCAACGCCCCAGCTGGTCTCCAAGCACATGAGCCACGGCGTCATTATCATCAAGAATCAGGACCAGGTGTCCCGCCAGAGAATTGCGTTCGTCGGCTTCCAGAAAGCGGCGGCTTGAACTCTTTCGCAACGGCAGGTCGATCCAAAACTCAGCCCCCTCATTGAGATCGCTGCGGCAGCCGATCTCCCCCCCCATGATCTCCGTTAACTGCTTGCAGATAGCGAGTCCGAGTCCGGTCCCGCCGTATTTGCGTGTCGTCGAACCGTCTGCCTGGGTAAAGGGGCGGAAAAGATTCCGCTGGACCTCCGGCGTGATCCCGATACCACTGTCGATGACCATAAAGCTGATCCGACAATCATTCTCGGAATCTTCAAGCAGCCGCAGGGCGATGGTCACCTCCCCCTTTTCCGTGAACTTGATGGAGTTGCCGAGCATATTGGTTAGAATCTGACGGATACGGCTGGGATCGGAGCTGACTTCAGTCGGAATATCGGGTGCAATATCGACAATCAACTCCAACCCCTTGGCGTGCGCGCGCGGGGCCAGCATGCGGGCCACATCTTCGATCAGGCCCGGCAGTTTAAAGTTGATATACTCGATTTCCAATTTACCGGCTTCGATCTTGGAGAAATCGAGGATATCATTGATAATCCCAAGCAGGGCTTCACCCGAGGTCCGGATCGTTTCGATCGCCTGACTCTGTTCCTGGGTCAGTTCCGTGTCGAGTACCATCTCAGCCATCCCCAAAACCCCGTTCATCGGGGTCCGGATCTCATGACTCATGTTCGCCAGGAACAGCGATTTGGCTTTGCTGGCCGCCTGGGCCTGTTCAGCCAGAATCAGAGCATCATCCACCGATTGCTTTAACTGCTCGGTCCGTACCCGCACCTGTTCTTCCAGATGCTGATCGCGCATCTCGATCTCATGCAGCATACGGTTAAAGCCGGTTGCCAGCAGGCCCAGTTCGTCCTTATTGGCATATTTTACCCGCAGGCTGTAATCCTTCTCCTCCGCAACCCGCTTATTCACATCAACAAGCAGATGGATCGGGCCGGTAATCAACTGCTTGAACCGGTTGGACATCACCATCGCCGCAGCAATGCCGCCAATGATAATGAAAAAGGAATAGCTGCCGATCTTGTACAGGGTATCGACAAGTTCGCTCAGACTTGATTGGAGGTACAGATAACCCTGCATCTCACCATCGACAACCAGCGGCTCAAGGATGTCGATATGGTGCTTATGAATTTTGTAACCACCCCCGATCAGTTTCAAATTCTGGATCGCAGCACAGTCAGGGCCGGAGACATCAGTGCGATTGTATTTGGCCAGAGGTTCGCCATCCATGGCGATGATTGCCGATTTCAGGATGGTTGTTTTCCCCGCCAGGGAATAGAGATTTTTCTCCAGCGCATCATAATCGTTGAACATCATCGCCGCCGTACTGTTCAAACCGGTCACGGTGGCCAGGCTGCGTAATTCTTCGACTGTTTTGCGCTGATAAAGAAACCATTGGCTGGTGATCGAGATCGTGAAGGACAGAATCAGAACTACGGCCGTAACACTGAGAATAATCAGATTGAGCTTGTTACCGATGGACAGATTGAGGAGAAAAGATTTCACGGCTTCTCCTCCACAACCTCGATGGCCAGAGCCAGTAACTGAGCATCTATTTTCAGGCCGACATGGTTGGCCTGGTAGAGATTGATAATAAAACGCAGACGCCCGCGAATCGGCACAAACTGGATAACACCGCCCTGATTGACGAAACTCTCGGCATCGCTGACCGTCACAATCGCAGAGCCGGACAAGGCTTGCAACAGACGCTCGCCGTCCCGCTCAGCCCCGGCAGCGACATAGAGCAGTTGGCAACCTTCGGCATCGGCAACAGACGCAATCGTTCTGATCTCTACTGCCCGCTCGCGAATTTTTTTCTTCGTCAGCGAGACGAGATATTCATCCAGGCCCGATTTGCCATACACTCCGATCACAAAGGGATCATGATCATCACGAAAAGCCTTCTCCGGCCACTTGATGAACTTGGCGAAGTTGTAGAGATACGCTGACTTGACCTCCTCTTCGCTCAGCTGCTGAATTGCCGGAAGGGAGATCGCGCAGAGGATGATGCCCAATGCGAGCAATATGCTGACGATATGCTTCAACATAAGTCTGACTTAGAAACTCCAGGTCACCTTGGCATACAGACTGCGGCCAATATCGATGGCCGGGGTAAAATATTCATTAATGAATTCAAGATGATAGTCATCGAACAGGTTCTGACCACTGAGCATCAGCTCAAGGTTTTCAGTGATATCCCAGATCAGGTTAGCATCAACGGCCAGGTAGCTGTCGACCACATCGCCATTGACTGCGGCAACCGGGCTGGCAACGTCGAGGGAGTCGACGTAGCGCCCCCAGAGATTGAGGCGCAGGTTATCCCGCAGCTTAAAGCCGCCATGCAGGAAAAGTTGATGCTGCGGGCTTGATTTTTCCGCGACAATATCCATTACCGAGGGGCTGCCCTGCGATTCAGGCCCCATAGCCATGGAAAGGCGGATGAGGCTGTAGCTCAGTTCGGTCTCCAGCCAATCGGTCGGATTCCACTTGAGTAATGCCTCGAAACCGTGCGAATGCCCGCTCATATCGTTGGCAAATTCAATGCTGGCCGGCAGACCGGACGGCAGGAACGTATAGGAATAGCTGGTCAGCTTCTTGTATCGGTTATAAAAAAGACTCAGATCGAATGAAAGGCGACTGTCCCGTGCATAACGATAGCCCAGCTCATAAGCCGTCACCTGCTCGGCATCCATATCATCATTGCCATTGATGTACATGGTATAGGCGGTTGTATAGGTCGGCGGCAGGGGAATCTTATTGGTCACAACCAGACTCGTCGCCTCGGCCCGTGAGGGGGTGCGTAGAGCCCGTGAAACCGAGGTCCAGACACTCTGTTTCGGCGTTGGTTTCCAGAGCAATTTGGCACTGGGCTGATATCCGGTACCGGTGTAATCATTGTTCTCAACCTTGCTTCCCAGCGTCAGCCAGAGTGTGTCGTCAATCAACCTGATTTCATCTTGGATAAAGCCACTCAGAAGTTCGCTCCTGTCGCTCTTCGGCAGAAAAGAAACCATGTAGGTATTGCTGAAATCGTCCTTGATGGTCCGGTAACCGAGACCCCAAACGATATCTTGCCGCTCACCCAGTTGGAAGCGATGCTGGAAATCGATGTCGAAGGTTTCGCTCATCTGCCCGACATAGATCTCGTCGCGATCACTGAAATCAAAGTAGCTTTGCAGGGTCCAGCTGCTGGTTGGGGAGAACTTATGCTCCCAACGTGCCAGCAGGTTGTAACCATCAGCGTTGATCCGGTCATCAGCCGTGGATGCATAGGGCGACTCAGGAGTCCAGTATGGGTAGACCTGCTGTCCTTCGCGACCGGAATAGATGTCGCCCTGCAGGGTCCAGCTGTCCTGCAGATTGATATCACCGTCGAGACGGAAACCACCGTAAGTCATCCGCCAGTCGTCGAGGCTATCCGAATGGTCGGCATGATAACGGAACTCATCACGTTCGATATGGTTGATGGTAAAACGCCCGTAGACATTTTTGCTGAGTTGAACGCCATAACGGAAATTGAGCAACTGCTCTTCATGATTTCCGCTACCGACACTGACCACCCCCCCCAGGGTGTCGGACGCGGGTTTGGTGATAATATTGATGATCCCGTTGACGGCATTGGCGCCCCACAGGGTTGCACCGGGACCACGAATCACCTCAATACGATCGATATCGTCCAACAGGACATTCTGAACATCCCAGTAAACACCGGAATAGGTCGGGCTGTAGACACTGCGCCCATCGATCTGCACCAGCAGTTTATTTGAAAAGGTCCCGTTGAACCCCCGAGAGGCGATCGCCCACTTGCTGGAACCGATGCGAGAGACCTGCAGCCCGGGAACCATCCTCAAGGCTTCCGGCACAGAGGTCGCTCCGGAATTCTTGATATCCTCTGCGGTGATGACATAAATGGCAGCGGGAACATCCATCAGATTCTGCTGCTTGCGGCCAGCGGATATGACCTGAATCTCCATCAGCGATTCGAGATCGAGCTCGAGAATCTCCTCCTGAGCCCAAAGGCTCATCGGGACACTCAACAGCAACAGCGGCAACAAAAACAGAATCAGTTTTCGCAGCATACAAAGACTCCTTGATATAAATGTACTGAATCAAAATTAAGCTCCCCCCTACTTTCCACAAAACCGTCGATACCACATCGCGGGCAGTTGACGCACGAAAAGCTCGACGCATAAAAAGTATTGTGCCACAACGATATCTAAAAATAATGTCCATATGTTCAAGTATTTTTACACTTTTCATTAAAAAAAGAGCCAGGCTTCATCCGAAGTATGGCTCTTGCTCTAGCTGAACACAGCTAGAAAACATCTTCGGTATCCCGGCTATCCCAGAAGGACCCGTGGCTTTGCGTCCCCAGGTTGCCCTGGGTTTGCCATTGTCGGCTGTTCTTTATATTTTAATGAGAATGTTAGAGACATGCTAACATGACTGGGATTCATTTCAACTGTAAATTCAACTGGTCGTTCACTTTATATTCAAAAAGCAATATATCTATATAGCGATCTCCTCACAATGTTAAGCCTTACAAAAAACCAATATAGCAATCAAAAAATTGACTGGACCCAATAAGGATTGTCTAAAAAACCTTGTAAAAAACGAAAAACCGACAAAAAACCTCGATGTCTATTCCATGTGAACCTTACTGTTCAAACGATCTCCACCCAAAAGCGACTCAACCTCACCGGCATCAAGGACTTCCCGCTCTTCCAAGGCATGGGCCAATTTCTTCAGATCAGCTACGGATGTACTGAGCAGGTTGAGCGCCTGCTTCTCCAACCTTCCCACCAGCAAACGGACCTCCTCATCGATCAGCTCTGCCGTGTGTTCACTGAAATCACGTGGTTGGGCCATCTCGCGACCGAGGAAAATATGCTCTTCACCGCGGCGGAAAGCAACCGGGCCGAGGGCCTCGCTCATCCCCCACTGGCCGACCATATGGCGCGCCAGGCTGGTTGCCTGCTTGATATCTTCCTCTGCACCGCTACTGTACTCGTCGTAAATAAGTTTTTCCGCCACCCGGCCACCAAGCATAACGGTGATCCGGTCGCACAGATAACTCTGGGTCAGGTTCGTCCTCTCCTCTTCCGGCAGTTGCTCGGTTGCTCCGAGGGATCTGCCGCGCGGAATGATCGACACCTGGGCAACCCGATCAGCATGCTCCAGACGCATGGCCAGCAGCGCATGTCCCGCCTCGTGGCAGGCAATGCGCTTTTTCTCTTCGTCGCTGAGGATGTTGTCGCGCTCGGCACCGAGAACGATCTTGTTGCGCGCCAGGTCAAGAATCGTCGCCGTGACCTGGGTCAATTTACGTCGTCCAGCCAGCAGTGCCGCTTCGTTGAGAAGGTTTTCCAGATCCGCACCGGAGAAACCGACGGTCCGGGCCGACAGGTTGGCAAGATCGACATCTTCGGCCATAGGAATGCGTCGGGCATGGACCTTCAGGATCTGCAGGCGGGCTTCTTTGAGTGGCAGTTCGAGGGTTATCTTGCGATCGAAGCGCCCCGGACGTAAGAGAGCCGGATCAAGGACATCGGGGCGATTGGTCGCGGCCAGCACCACCACCGTCTGCTCCGGAGCGAAGCCGTCCATCTCGGAGAGAATCTGGTTGAGCGTCTGTTCCCGTTCGTCGTGCCCGCCACCGACCCCGCTGCCGCGAGTACGACCGACCGAATCGATCTCATCGATGAAGATAATCGCCGGGGCCTCCTTCTTGGCCGCCTCGAACATATCCCGCACCCGCGAAGCACCGACCCCGACGAACATTTCGATAAACTCCGATGCACTGATACTGAAAAACGGCACCTCGGCCTCACCGGCAACCGCCTTGGCAAGCAGAGTCTTCCCCGTCCCCGGTGGTCCCATCAGCAGTATTCCACGTGGGATTTTTGCCCCGACCCTGACATAGTCACCGGGCGCTTTGAGAAAATCGATAATTTCGTGAAGATCGAGCTTGGCATTGTCCAGACCGGCGACATCGTCAAATGTCAGGCTGATGCTTCCCCGGCTGTAACGCCGGGCTTTCGATTTGGCAAAAGAGAAGAGTCCCATCTCCCCTCCCCCGACATTTTTCCGCAACGAACGCGAAACAAAGAAAAAAAGTCCGACGACCAGTGCCAGCGGTAGCAGCGACACCAGCAGGGTCTGCCCCCAGCCGACTGTTGTACTTTTGGCGCGGATAATAACCCGCCCCTCATCAAGCAGCGGAGCCAACTCCGCATCTTCATAAGGCGGCAAAGTCGTCGTGAATTTCATAATCTGTGCGGTGCTGTCACCAGACTCTCCAGCAAAGCGGTAAGTTCCGCGCACCTGATCCCCCTGCAGTGAGATCTCGACGATCTCATGCTGACGCAGTTTTGCCTTGAACTGATTGTATGGAAGATTTTCACTGTCGAGGGTCCCTGACCCGGCAAACCAGTAGGTCAGGGCAAAGATCATGACCACCAGCCAGATGGCCTGCCGCCACAAGACCTGAGAGGATCCCGCTTCCGGTTGTCCGCCGCTCCCCCGTTCCTGCTCATCTCGCCTCATAGTTTGATCCCCTGTCGATGGCCTCATGTGCCGCGCAACTTAAACTGCCAATTCAACTTTATCACGAAGCACAGCTGGATCAATTCCCGCACCATCAGCGACAACAGCCTCATTGAGATGGCTCGATCACTCGCCCGCGAACGACCGCTCTCTTGCGCAATAGCTGGAACCTGATACGCTGATAAGAGGTTGAAATATTTACCTGTCTTTCAGCTGCGGGAGGTGTCACGTGAAGAACTGCCGACTGACTCCGGAAGAGCTGTCCTGGCGTTGCAATCCGGCCCAGTTCAAATTCACCACAACAGAGGAACTTGCGCCGTTCGGCGAAACGATCGGCCAAGAACGGGCCCTGAGCGCCATCGATTTCGGCCTGGATATCAAGGACAGCGGCTTCAATCTTTTCGTCCTCGGCCAGCCCGGCAGCGGGCGTTCATCGACAATCAAGAAAATCCTCTCCACCCGGGCGGCAAAAATGCCGAGCCCCGATGACTGGTGTTATGTTTACGGCTTCGCGGGTGCGCCCGGCCCCAGCTATCTGCGTCTCCCTGCCGGTAAGGGTGCCGAGTTGAAAAAGGATGTCGACCGCCTGGTCGAGCGTCTTGCCGAAGATGTGCCGAACAGCTTTGAAAGCAAGGAGTTTGCGGAACAGAAGAAAAAGGTCACCGCCGGGCATCAGGAACGGAAGAAGATCCTCTTTCAGCAGCTTGAAGCTGAAGCGAAGCAGTATGGCTTCACTCTACAGCAGGTGGCGAGCGGGTTTATTTTGGTACCGGTCAAGGACGGCAAACCCCTTTCGCAGGAAGATTTCGAGCAACTGACCGAAGAAGAAAAGGAACATTACCATGAACAGGGCACGGCACTTCAGGAGCGGATCGAAGAAGTTCTCGGTGAAGTACGCCGACTCGAGGAGGAACAACGGGAACAGGTGCTGGAGCTCGGACGAGAGGTCCTGCAGTATACCATCGGTCACCTGTTCGCCGAACTCGAACACAAATACAGCGAATTCCCCAACCTGCTCAAACATTTCGATCTCTGCAAGCAGGACATCGTCAAGCAGATCGAAGAATTGCACGAACAGAAAGCACCTGCGGTCAATATCCCCGGGCTGGAAACAGGGCAGCAGGAACTCTCTTTCGATCGCTACCGCGTCAACCTGCTGATCGACAACAGCAGTCTGGAAGGTGCGCCGGTCGTGTATGAGGCGAACCCGACCTATTTTAACGTCTTCGGCCGCATCGAGCATGTTATTCACATGGGCAGCGCGGTTACCAATTTCCAGATGATCAAGTCCGGTGCCCTGCATCGCGCCAATGGCGGCTATCTGATTCTCGATTGCCGCGAGGTGCTGATCAACATCTTCACCTACGAAGCGCTCAAGCGCTGCATCCGCAACAAAGAGGTCAAGCTTGAAGATATGGCGGAACAGTATCGCCTGATCGCCACCGTCACCCTGAAACCCCAACCGATCCCGCTCGATTGCAAGATCGTCCTGATCGGCACTCCGGAACTCTACTATCTGCTCTACCGCCTCGATCCCGATTTCCGCAAGTACTTCAAGGTCAAGGTCGACTTTGATGAACGGATGAAGAATTCCTGGGAGAACATTCACCAGCATGCCCTCTTCATCGGCAGCAAATGTCGCGACGAGCAGTTACGTCACTTCGACCCCTCAGGGGTTGCCCGAATGCTTGAATACTCGGCCCGGCTGGCGGAAAACCAGAAACGCTTCTCGGCGAGTTTTTCCGAGATCACCGACCTCATTCGCGAAGCCGCCTATCACGCCGAACGGGAGGGCATCGACCGGGTCAGCGCCCATCATGTCGAGATGGCCATCGAAGCACGCAGCTACCGCTCCAGCAAACTCGAAGAGCGGATCAGGGAGATGATCGAAGAAGGGACTTTGTTCATCGACACGGAGGGCAACGTCGCCGGGCAGGTCAACGGCCTCTCGGTCTACCAACTCGGGGATTACAGCTTCGGCATGCCGAGCCGGGTGACCGTGCGAACCTTCGCCGGCCGCGGCGGAGTGGTGAATATCGAACGTGAGGTCAAACTCTCGGGGCCGATCCACGACAAGGGAGTGATGATTCTCAGCGGCTTCTTCGGCGAACGCTACGCCCGCGACAAGCCCCTCTCGCTCTCAGCCTCGATCTGTTTTGAACAGTCCTACGCCGGGATCGAGGGGGACAGCGCCTCCAGCACCGAACTCTACGGCCTGCTCTCCAGCCTTTCCGGCCTGCCGCTTAAACAGGGGATCGCCGTCACCGGCTCGGTCAATCAGCACGGCATGATTCAGGCGATCGGTGTAGTAAATGAAAAGATTGAGGGATTCTACGCCGTCTGCAAAGTGAAAGGTCTCACCGGCAAGCAGGGTGTCATGATTCCTACCGCCAACCGCAAAAACCTGATGCTGAAAAAAGAAATCATCAGTGCCGTCGAAGAGGGGCAATTTCATATCTGGAGTATCGAAACCATCGACCAGGGGATCGAGATTCTCACCGGCGTCGCCGCCGGCGAACGCCAGGACGACGGCAGCTGGCCCAAAGATTCGGTCAACGATCTCGTCGAGCGTGAATTACGTAAGATGTCCATCGGCCTCGAACGCAAAATCACGACCCGCCAACGCCGCCCCCTGCGCCGCCCACGCCTGCGTCGCTGACCATTCAGAATAATTTCATGACACATCCGCCAGCGCGGCTTCGGCCGCGCTGCGGCCGATTTCGATCAGTTCGACGGCGCGTTCGAATTCGTAGATGGTCGCAACATTTTTCGGGATCTCAATGATCAGGTCCGGGGTGTAAGACGCCAGTTTGAAGGCGGTAATCGTTGACTGCATGGCATCGATACTCTTCGAGACGACGTCGAGGAAACCATCGTCTTCCTCTTCTTCCTTGTGATTTCCCCAGCGCTGCAGCCCCTCTATAAAATCGAGCACTTTCTGGTGATAGGGGTGGTGCTTCTCCTCAACCTGCTTGGCACTTTCCACCGACCCCGGCAATGATCTTGCTTTTCCGCTAACGCTGACCGCAAAAGTCATGTCGGTCATGTCGCAGAGGGTCGGCGCGATTGGAATCGGGTTGAGCAGGCCGCCGTCCACCAGAGTCCGCCCCTTGTGCGTCACGGAAGAAAAGATGGTCGGAAAGGCGATCGAGGCGCGAATCGCCTCGAACAGAGGGCCACTGGTGAACCAGACTTCCTTGACCTCGTCGATATCGGCGGCGACGGCGGTAAAGGAAACCGGCAGATCTTCGATATTACGGTCGCCGATCAGATCCTTCAGGGTGTTAATGATCCGATCCCCCTTGAAGATCGACGCGCCGCTGAAGGAGAAATCGAGCAGGCGTAAAACATCCAGGCGATCGAGGGCGCAGACCCACTTGGTGTAGGCTTCCAGCTTTCCGGCCGCGTAGATCCCGCCGATCAGGGCGCCCATGGATGAGCCTGAGATGGAGGCGATCTGATAACCCCGTTCTTCGAGAACCTGAATCACCCCGATATGTGCCAGCCCCCGGGCACCACCACTGCCGAGAACGAGGGAGATCGTTTTTGCTGCTGCTTTTTTCTTGCTCATCCTAATCACCTTTCACCGCACAGAGGACCCGTTCCACCGCGTTGCCAATTATGCCATGAGATTCTGCAACTGCCCAGTACGGAAGAATAAAATGGGTTGCACCACCGCCACAGCGAAGCTATAGTTCCCGTTCGAATTTTCCCGAGGATCACAGAAGGAGAACACTATGATCACCGCTATCAGCCCGATCGACGGCCGCTATGCTTCCAAGGTCAGTGAACTGACCGAATGTTTTTCCGAATACGCCCTGCTCAAGAACCGTGTCAAGGTCGAGGTGATGTGGCTGATCGCTCTGTGCGAAGAAGCGCAGATTCCCGAGTGTCGCGCCCTGAGCGCGGAGGAAGAACAGCAACTGCGGGCCATCGTCACCAACTTCACTCCGGCCGAAGCGGAAAAGGTCAAGGCGATCGAGGCGGTCACTAACCACGACGTCAAGGCGGTCGAGTATTACCTGAAGGAGCAGATCGCCGGCTCTTCACTCGAAGAAATCACCGAGTTCATCCATTTCGCCTGTACCTCGGAAGACATCAACAACCTCTCGCATGCCCTGATGTTGAAAGACGGCCTGACAGTCACTGTGCCTCTTCAGGAGAAGATCATCGCCGCGATCAGCGTTCTGGCCCGTGATTTCAAAACGGTCCCGATGCTCGCCCGGACCCATGGGCAGACCGCCTCGCCGACGACCATCGGCAAGGAACTGGCGGTGTTCGCCCAGCGCCTGCAGCAGCAATCGCAGCGAATCGCCGCAGTCGAACTGCTCGGCAAGCTCAACGGCGCGGTCGGCCACTTCAACGCCCACCTCTCGGCTTACCCCGAGGTTGACTGGATCGCTCTCAGCCGCAAGGTCATCGAAGGGGAACTGGGGCTGAAGCAGAATCTTTTCACCACCCAGATCGAGCCGCACGACTACATGGCCGAGCTGTTCGACGCCCTGGCGCGCTGGAACACCATCCTGACCGACTTCAACCGTGACATCTGGACCTACATCTCCATGGCCTACTTCGGCCAGAAAACCGTGAAGGGGGAAGTTGGGTCCTCGACCATGCCGCACAAGGTCAACCCAATCGATTTCGAGAACTCCGAAGGCAACTGTGGCCTGGCCAACGCCATCTTCCAGCACCTGTCAGCAAAGCTGCCAATTTCACGGCTGCAGCGCGACCTGACCGATTCGACCGTTCTGCGCAATATGGGGGTCGGTTTCGGTTACAGCTTGATCGCTTACCAGTCGACCCTCAAAGGGATCGGCAAACTGAAATTGAACGAACATGTCCTGGCCCGCGATCTCGACAACGCCTGGGAGGTTCTGGCCGAACCGATCCAGACGGTGATGCGCAAAGCGGGGATCGAAAAGCCGTACGAAAAGCTGAAAGAGTTGACCCGCGGTCAGCAGATCGACGCCGAGACCATCCGCGTCTTCATCAATGGTCTGGATCTGGCCGAGACCGACAAGCGGCGCCTGCTGGATATGACCCCGGCCAGCTACACCGGAATGGCGGCAAAGATCGTCGATCTCCTCGACTGATCATCAATTTCTGAACCTGAAAGTAAAAACGGGCGGAGGTCACTGGTTAAAAGCAGTGCTCCGCCCGTTCCTTTTACGGCGACAGAATGCAATCTCAGGCTTTGAGCCGGCGCATGACCTGTTTCATATCCTCCCAGACCTCGCGTTTTCCCGCCGGGTTGCGCAGCAGATAGGCGGGGTGAAAGGTCGGCATCAACGGCACCCCTTCGTATTCGTGCCAATGACCGCGTAAGCGGCTGATCGGCGCCTTGGTGCGCAGCAGGGTCTGGGCGGCAAAGCGGCCGAGGGCGATGATCAACTTCGGTTTGATGATCTCCAACTGCTGCTTGAGGAACGGCTCGCAAGTCTCGATCTCCTGGGCCTCGGGATCACGATTCTGGGGGGGACGACACTTGATGACGTTGCAGATATATACGTCATCACGGGTCATCTGCATGGCAAAGAGAATCTTTTCAAGCAGGCGCCCGGCTTCGCCGACAAAAGGGAACCCTTTCTCGTCCTCTTCTCGTCCCGGCGCTTCCCCCACCAGCACCAGCTCGGCCTGCGGATTCCCAGCCCCGAAAACAAGACTTTTGCGTTTTTCTCCCAGTGGGCAACGGGTACACCCGGCCATCAGGGTTTGCAGGTGATCAAGGGTTGCAGCTTCAAGTCTCTCGGCGAGCACTTCGGGGGAGGACATCTCGGCGGGACGGCCACCATGCGGGACCGTACTGATTCCCCAGGATTGAAGATCTTCCAGTAAAGCCCGTCCCTGGGAGATCAATTCATGGCAATCGTGATATAATTTCTCAGTCATTAGGAAAACTTTCAATTACGTTCAACCGGGGGTATGACCGATGCGCGTCCTGTTGCTCATTCTTCTGCTGCTGGTCATTCCAGCCGAGGCATTCGCCTGGGGGGCTGGAGTCCATCTTGGCCTTGGGTTGCGTCTTCTTGCGGCGCCGGAGACTTTGCCCGCAGCTCTTCAGGCGTTGCTGGCAACCCATCAGTTCGATTTTCTCTACGGGTGTATTGCGGCGGACATCACTCTCGGCAAAAAGTACACCCACCATCTGGAACATTGCCACAACTGGCGAATCGGTCGCAAGCTTCTTGCTCACGCCCAGAAGCAAGGTCCGGAAGCAGAAGCCTGTGCCTACGGGTACCTTTCACATCTGGCTGCGGACACCATCGCCCACAATTATTTCGTTCCTTACAAGCTGGCCATGACCTACAACACGGTCCTGCTGAATCATGCTTACTGGGAAATCCGTGCAGACATCGGGGTTCGCAAGGAGACCTGGGAGACCGCTCAGATTCTCGCGAAGCGCGATAATCGTCAACTCGACAAAATGCTCAGCGCCAACCTTTCGGACACCATTTTCTCCTTCAGAACCAACAAGCAGATCTTCAACTCGATGATGATGGTCACCCGCCTGCGCCGCTGGCATAAACTCATCAAAACGATTTCAAACCGTTCCAAGTGGCCGTTCGACAAGGAAGAACACCAGGAATATATGGCCATGGCGCTGGAGGCCGTCAAGGGAATCCTCGGCGATGAAAACAGTCCATACTGGAATGCCGACCCCACCGGAGAACGGGCGCTCAAGGCCGCCGACCTGATTCGCAAGAATCTCAATCATCTCTGGCTTGAGGGAAAACTGCATCAGGAAGATGCAGATCTGATCCTCA
>PKUG01000149.1 GCA_002869665.1 Desulfuromonas sp.
AAACCTTGAGGGGCTCGTTGCCGGCCCAGCAATCCAGGCGGAGCGCGCCGATGCGTTCTTCACGGGCCAGCTCCTCAATGATCAACAGGCGGCTGGGGTGTGCCAACGCTTTGAGGACTTTCGCCCGGGCTTCAAGGTTCTTTCTACGTGCCGTATCCATCGACTCTCCTTTGCTATTTGGCAATATAGCCAAATAGCGTCATTGTGGCAAGAGGGGTCTGAATATTTTCCTTATCCCATTCAGCGCATACGACCCTTGACATTCAATTTATTGAATATTAGGATATGCGAAATTTCATACCAACATAATTAAAGAGGAAATCATGTCAGACGTTAAGATTTATAAGAACAGTACGGATAAGCCGTTCGATTCCTTCCTGGAAGATCTCACCAGGGAAATCGAAGCGGAAGGCTTCAACATCTACCATCGCGACAAGTCGGACCTGGTCGCTTTCTACTGTGCCCAGGGAGTGGAGATGCCGGAAGGCTATCGCCATGTCATGTTCCAGATCTGCAAGCCCGAAAATTCCGGCAAGTCGATTCCGGTCAACCCCGAGCGTTGCGTCTTCCTGCACAAGTACATCTTCATCTACACCACCGGCGGGAAAACCGAAATCCGCTTCCTCGGCTACACCGCCGAGCTGATCGGCGACATGCTGGGTCACAACGAGTTTACCAAAGGCCCCTCAGACGACGATTTCGCCACGCGAATGAACAGCACTTACGCCGTCATCGAGAAGATCGTCGCCCGCGCGGTCTAAGCCGAATGACAGAGCCGGGGCAAAACAGAAAAGGGATCGGACAGCAATGCCGATCCCTTTTTTCTTGCCACAATAGAACCTATTCAGAACTCCGGCGCGCCAGTTCACTTGCATAACGGCGACCAAGAGTGTCACGATGCTCCCTGGCCCAATCGGTCAGACGCACGAGACCCCTTGCTTCTTCATCGACCGCCAGCAACCCGGCCATCAGGCCACCGATCTCCTCCCGGGTAATCACAACATCCCGCACAAACATCCCGACAAGCCGACCGGCGAGCAGACCAAACCAGGGCGGAATGGGGATGATTGGGCGCGGACAATCAATAATCCGGCCCAGTTGTTCAACCAGTCCCCCGAAGGTGAAGGATTCAGGCCCGGTCGCGTTGATGACACCATCCTCTTTCTCCCCACCTGCCGCAACTGCGAGTCGGGCGAAATCCTCGATATGAATCGGCTGGATTCCGTAATTACCGTCACCGAAAACGCCGTAAAGGGGGAAGTGGCGCAACATCCAGGCGATGTTATTGATCAGGATATCCTCCCCGCCGAAAAACACAGCGGGCCGCAGAATCGCATAAGACAGACCGCTCTCCCGCAAACAATTTTCCAGCTCGGCCTTGCCGCGGAAATACTCGAACGGTGATGTCAGCGATGGATTGGTGATGCTGACGTGAACGATCCGTTCCACCCCCGCTCGGGCCGCAGCAGCAAAGAGCACACGGGTGTTATTGACAGCCTCGGCATGGGAAAAATCGCTGTGATTGAAGCGGACCCAATAGGTGTTGTAAAGCACCTGGACGCCGCGTAGAGCTGAAACAAGATTCTCAGGCTCAGCAAATGCGAGGGGATGCGTCTCGACGCTCCCGCCAAACGGGTCCTTCGCGGGTCGCGTATTGGTCAAGGTACGAACCTGATGGCCGGCGGCCAATAACTGACGGGCAATATACTTGCCGGTGTACCCGTAAGCGCCGGTTACCGCATGAAGCTTATTTTCCACAGCACCCTCCGTTCTCTACGTTCTGAATTTTGTGAACAATATTGGCAAAAAAATGTCCGGTCGCCCCATGCCCACTTGCAACGAAAAGAGCATGGGGTGCCAGAAAAATTTATTTGCCCGCGATGAACCTGATCATCCCTTTGACCTGCGATTCGCTGGCCAGGGCCATATTTGCCAGCTTATTGAAGGTATCGAGCATGCTCTTCATCTGCCCCAACCGATCAACTGCGATCCCGTCACCATCCTCCTGGGCCTGGGTGAAGGTCTGGGCGACATTCGCCAACAGGGGATCGAACTCCCTCTGTTTACGCTGGCGCATGATATTGAAAAGCATCTCCCAGGCGTTGGGCTCACAGACGTAATATTCCTTGCGCTCCCCGGGCTGAAAGACTTTCCTAACAACATTCCACGACCTGAGTTCCTTGAGCGAGGTACTTACGTTGCTTTTGCTGATCTGCAGTCGCTCAACGATATCATCAATACACCAGGCCCTGTCGGTTACGATCAGCAGCCCGTGAACCCGGGCCACCGAACTGTTCACCCCCCAGGAGCTGCCCATCGCCCCCCAGGTTTCGACAAACTGATCGACAAGCTGTTCATTCATAGCAAACTCCGTTCTCCATGTTCGGAAAATACAGAACAAAGAGAACAGAGTCAAGGTCATATTGCGATGAGACTATCGTTGTGATTCTGAGAGCACATTTTGAAAATGGGAAAAGAAAGCCCCCGCAAGCAGTCAATGCGGGAGCTTTCATATTTGCGACGAGAATGCAGATATTTTCTGTTTGGAACTACCTGCCAAAGTATCCAGGTCGATATATTAGCTCCTTACAGCCACTATTATTCTGCATTCCGTTGGGTCCACAGCACCGCCAGCATCGACATGGTTCCGCCATCGAAGCCTTCGACCGGGAAGCTGACCTCGTCGTTCGCATCGGCCTGAGCAGCCGCATAGATCAGCGGCAGGTAGTGATCGGGGGTCGGGACGGACATCTTCGCCATTGTTCCAGTGCTCTGAAAATCAACCAGTTCCCCGGCCTTTCCGGAGGTCAGCACACGGCGATTCCAGTTCTCGAAGTCCGTCGCCCAGGCGGGCGGAGTCTCCCCGGGTTTGCGCCAGTTGAAACCGGCCAGGTTGTGAACGATATTGCCGCTGCCGAGAATCAGGACTCCGTTGTCGCGCAGCTCCCGCAATTTTGTCCCGAGCCGATAGTGATCCCCGGGCTCCAGGTTATAGTTGATCCCCAGTTGAATAACCGGCACCCGGGCCTGGGGATACATGTGGCGCAGCACGCTCCAAGAGCCATGATCAATCCCCCATGCGCCGTCCAGATCGACCCGGTCCGGGAGGAGCAGGTCGGCAGCATGTTCGGCCAGTTCGGGATTCCCGGGAACCGGATATTCGACCTGAAAAAGTTCCGGTGGAAAACCGTAGAAGTCGTGAATAGTCGGCAGCGGATGAATCACCGTCACCCGGGTTTCCGGAACATACCAGTGGGCCGAGATTGCCAGGATCGCTTTCGGTTGCGGCAGGGTTTTAGCGAGTTCGGCCCAACCGCGGGTGTAGCTGTTGTCGCTCATCGTGATCATCGGGTTCCCATGCCCGACAAACAGAACCGGCATCTTCTTTGTTGTAACGTCCGCACTCATAAACAACTCCTTTGCGAAGCACTGACTCAATTATAGCGGCAGTCCGCCCCCGGGTGAACAGGACCAAACTGCCGTTTTTACTGAGCCAGACCGATCTGCTTCATGAAGGTCAAGTTATCCCAGAATGGGGTCTCCTCATCCTTGCTGCATACTAGCCAAATAAATCGTAAACTGATCCAACCCACAAAGAAAGCCGCACGAAAAATCCGCCAGCGCGGAATCGCACTAACGGATCGGTAAGCGGAAAGATATGAGCGACAAAAACAAAAGTCCCTGCAGTCATAAACTGCAGGGGCTTTTTGATCAGGCCGCGTTGAGCGAAGGGAAAGCGTAAAGCTTGGCACGCCGTGGGGCGATCGTACGCATGAAGTCGAGCAGGCGGTTCGTAGCCGCGGCACTCTTCTCCAGGTGAACCAGATGGCCGCCTTCGAAGTTAATCAGGCCGCGGCAGTTCGGCAAGCAGTCGGCCATGATCGCCGAGTAACCGGGGTGGCAGATCTGGTCATACTGCCCTGCCATCAGCAATACCGGCACCTTGATCTTCTCCAGCAAGGCGGAGTAGTTCTTGCGCTGCTGCATCGCTCGCAGGTTGAACAGCAGGTTCTTTTTATCGAGACCGAAAACCATTTTTCGCAGTTCGGCCCGGACGTCTTCGTTCAGGGATTCTTCACGTCCGCACATCAGCATCTGCAACAGATCGTTACGCGCATCGGCCTCCTTGTCGGTGCCGATGGCCGAAATCAGCTCGGCGCGCCGGTAACGTTCATGGACATCATCGGCTCCCGGACGGGTATTGATCATACAGGCCCCGACGATCCGCTCCTGGTACCGCTCGAGCAGCGCCAGCAGCACCGAGCCGCCCATCCCCATGCCGCAGACGGCAAAGCGCCCGACACCCAGGCGATTGAGCATGGCGATGATTGCCGCGCGATAGTCAGCCAGGTTGCCGCTGCCCGGCAGGCCGGACAGTTCGGGGACGATAACGCGGAACCCGGCCTCGACCAGTTCAGCGGCCTGCTCTTTCCAACTGTCGGCGTTCAGCAAGGCGTCATGAAGAAGAACGACGGCGGGGCCGCGTCCGGAATCCTGGAATTTGAGGTAACCTGCTGTTTCCATTTTTCGCTCCTGGTATGTGAAAGGTATCGATGACAGTGAGTGCTCGTCCAAATACGCCTTCCTGTACAAGCAATTTACATACCAGTGTTTTATGAAAAATATAACGCCATTATAAGAATAATTTTAGTAACTTACATACCTGATATAAATCAGGATAGATATGTAATTTCGCAGAAGTGCAAATAGCTTTCTATAGATCAAAACAGGAGATATCCGCTAAACCACTGAAAAAGCAGCCATTGATGGGCTTTTTGCAATTTTGCAAAGCAGATATTTGCGCAGAAACGAAAACGCGAAAAGAAAGGAGGGGGAACGAACGTCAAACAAGGTGACGAATCGAGGACAGATCAACCGGCAGAAGTCTCGCTCAACTCCGCAAAGAGCAACAGCATGGCCAGCGTCACCGGGGCCGGCAGGGCATGATTCGCCCCCGCGCTGATCATCCCCTGGTCGGTCCCCGCCAGCAGGCTGCGCAGCTTGCCGAACACTCCCTTGGCAGGTTCGGCGTTCCTGGCCAGCCGGACCAGCTTCGCCACCGGTCGATCCCCGAACATCACCCCCCACTCCCCCGGAGCAACACCGAAGATCCGGTCGGGGATACTGGTGCGCGGATCGACCAGCCGATAGGCCTCGTCTCCATCCTCATCGAGCAGGGCGAGCGCGGTCCGGTAGAGCGGATTGACGATCTTGCCGGCGATCCTTTGATCGAACTGAAGCGCAACGCAACCGGCGGGATCGCTTAGCGTCCAGTGCGAAGGCATGACCTTGCGGTTCGGCGCCAGCCGCCAGACATTCTCCCAGGCATCGACAGTCTCCAGCTCGGCAAACACCGCCTTACCACACAGATGGCAGCTCGCCAGCACCGCCTGCGACTGCTCGTCGACAAGCTGATAACTGCCGGAATAGTTTTTCGGCTGACCGTCTTTGTTGAAAGAGCGGCGCAAGCGGTAGGTTGGCTGATCCATGGTCGTCTTTCCCTCGGGAGAAGTGATCGCAATGTTCGCCACCATAACAAAAAGCCCGCCCCGGCAACAAGAACCGGGACGGGCTATGCAACGAAGAGCAGGCGTTGAAGGTTAGTCGTCGATATCGCCAGCGTTCGGCTTTACATCCTTGAAGCTCTTACGCGGATCAGTCCCCGGCGCGAAACGGAAGACATTTTTGTCGACATGGCGCTTGAGGGTGACATCGACGTAGGTGGTCTGGTTGGGAGCGACGATCTCCGCCAGCGCCAGCCCGTCGGAGCGGAACTCGGCCGGACGATAATAGGAGAAGCCGTTCTCGGGGCGGGCAACGACACGGATACCGAACAGGCCGTCGGGAACCTGATGCACGCAGTCGACATCGACATAAAAGACCAGGTTTCCGGTAGCACTGTTCATCTGGCGATCTCGCAGAAACTTCTTCGGCATTGCTCCCGGCTCATAGTCTTTGCCCGCAATCAGCAGAATATCGTAATCATCCCGCCCGAGCCGATTCCCCTGGTCGTCGTGAATATCGAAGACCAGCATTCCGTAACGTTCGCCCTGACCCTGGTTCTGCACAGTGAGTCCTGCCAGCTCTTCAGCCCGTTGCCGATAATCATCTGCGGAGGCAACCTGCAGACACTTGAGGATGCCATCCACCACCGGCTGATCCGCACCCAGCTTTTCTTTGATGCTGAGCATGATCCCCATGTCCTTACCGGAGTGACTGTATTGCGGATAGACACCCAGCGGCACAGCCGGAGAGCGCCGAATCGGATGAGTGGGATCATAGGCCAGCTGCGTCGAACCGACATCTTCATTCACAACCAGGTCGCTCTGAACTACGTGAAGAAATCGGTAGTTCATGTTCGCCCCGGCAACACGCACCACGCCGTCGCTACCGGGTTCGGTGAGGTAATTATTGATGAAGTCGTAAAAGGCTCGGTCGATCCCCTGGCCGGTAAGGACAAAGGGGTAGAGGTTGTGAGCGGAGTAATCGTAGTCGAGTGTGCTCTGATTCAGCGCGTTCTGCCCGGCGCTGCCGAGACAGAGCCAGTCGAGCACCCGCTGCCCCGGCTCGACACCGCTGAACCAGGACTTGATGCGCCCGACCCGCTTTTTACCAAGAGCCGCCAGTGCCGACCCATGATTGGCCGGAGCCAGCATCACCAGATGTTTCAACGGCGCGGCGTCAAGGCCGTCCACCCCATAATAGCGGTCGAGCCAGTAACGCACCACCGGCCCGCCGGTCGAATGGGTAATACAGGAAAACGGCTGAATACCATCTGTATTCCCATCCAGGTCGTGCAGCGCCTGGTGCAGGCCGCGGGCGATATCGTCAAGTGTCACTTCGTCGTGAAAGCTGACATACTTGCCGAGTTCGATATGGTCGATTTCAAGTAACAGGTCATAATCCGCAGCCGCTGCAACCAGCGCCTCCGGCAGCTGGCCGTAAGTGGTCGTACTGGTCACGCTCCAGCCGTGGACAAAAATCAGGCGTGTCGTTTCAGGCCTGTCCCCCTCCTTGTTGTGGTGTGATTGGTTTAGGTTTGGTGCTCCTTTACAGTGTGTCGTTGCATAAAAATTCTACAGATATTCTGACAGCTAACTATTCAACTTGTCAGCGTAGAAACTTTAACAAGACTAACCAATAAACGGCAAACTGCATTGATAAAACAATAGACAAGAAAAACCATGAACCAACACCTTTTACTGCAATACCAACATTTTTTGAGTCTTTGTACCATGTCGCAGGAATATCACTGGCTTCTTTATCCAAATAACTGTTTAAGACGTCTATGCGCTTACTGTAATGAAACATACATAGAAAAAAAAGAAAAGATAACGTCAAGCTAACACCAATGATTGAATAACCAAACATATTGTCATTTAGAGAATCTGGACTGCCTGCTGCGATGGCACCCGCGATAAAGAAGCCCATGATAGTTACATACCAGCTAATGCACTTATGGTGAAATTCCTGATAGTAAAGCTTTATCTTGAGTATTTGACTCTTCTCAACGCTCATTACTGAATCCTCGCAGGAGTGCTAACGCTGCAATCACGCTCTTTCCGCGCGCATTGCCTTGTTAGATTTTTTTGTCATCGTCAAAAATAGGGTCAAACATAAGTCGGCTCTCCACCTCTGACTTATCGAGCTTTTTTGCAGATTTTATGACCTCATTTGATTCTTCGTCTGCACCTAAAGACTTGTGTAGCCGCGCAATATTGTAAAGCACGATAGCTTTTGAGCTGGTGTTGACATTTGGTATCTCAGATACTCTTCTAAGTATATTGATTGTGTTATTTTTCAGCACTTCATTACCATTGATCGCCTCTGAAGCCAATAAGTCAGCTTCAACCCAGTACTGCCTAGACACACCAGCATCTAAGTAATCTTTAGCCTTATCGGGATAACCATACATCGACAGCAGAGACGCAATAGTGTTCTTTTGCTCTCCAATAGAAAGGGATCTACCTAAGATCATACTTTTAGCAAGTATCGGTAAGATTTGTCTCCCCCTTTTTGTGGAAATGGCAAACGCAAAAATTCCAGCGTAAGCAGCTGCCAATGCAATAACTATAAGTTCTTTATTTTTTTTCTTACCGGAACCGATTAGCGAACCCTTAACACCTTTTGCTCTCAATGAAATTGCAGCTCCAGAAGACGAGTCACTATTGCTTTTGTATAAAATTGAGATGGTAGCACCTTCATCCGAGTTAAGGCTATCGATATTGAGTTTTATTGATCTGTCATCAACTTCCTTTGAGTGAGATATAGCCTGATCTATAGAGATTTTCGATTTTTCTATAGCTTCATTTGAAAAACTCAGCAAAAGAACAACGTCCTCTACAGGCCTATCTCCTGAGTTTTTTACCTCCACTTGCTGTATAAATAGCTTATTGCTACTGTCATCAAAAGGTATGCTTTTGATGGAATTATATGTAAGCTCTGCCTTGTCAGTCTGCCACCAAAACAACAGCATCCCTGTAGCAATAGTTACCACTCCCGTAATAAAGGCAGTGGCTATAATTGACTTCCAATTCATATCTTTTCCTGACTTAATCTAACGAGACTGTAGGGTTTTCCTTCAGTCTCAACGGTTCATGTCAACCGGCGGCGACATGAAGTTTTGGCCACCACCGCAATTTGGTTTTGCTTTTCAATTTAGCGCAGACATATTTTCGGGATGCTCCCCCGTATAAACCAACAAACCTAGCGTCTTTGTCCGCATAAGACGTTTTATTTTTCTCCAATAAAATCTATTTTGCATTTAGATTTACAGCTAATTTCAGATTGTATGTTTTTTAGCGGGACTTTTATACGGGTCCGGATAAAACAACATCAACGCAAACCATCACACCTCCCCGCCTTCGCTGAAATATGCCTTCGTTTCCGCCCTATGGAGAATGGCTATCTGATAAACATAAAACAGCGCCGAAAGCACGAATACGATCAAAAAGGCGATGGACGATCTCTCAGTTGTGTATGCGGAGAAAAACAGGTCGGCAAACTTGTAGTAGATGAATATCAAAGTAAGAATCCTGGCCCATTCCTGAGCCATCAGTAGTCCAATGATCGACACCAGAAACACGACCACTTGCAATATCAGAATCGGTAGCAAATACCCTCTGGGAATGGATAGTAAGGCAATGAAAACTGTCCCCAGCAAAGCAAAAATATCCAGAATCGCTATGTAGCGGATATGAAATTTCACCCTGTCTTTAAAAGTGGAAAGCTTGGGCAGAACCCCGCCGAACTTATTATTCAAAATTTCTTTCAGAATGTCATACCGCCCCGGGAAAGCTTTCACGTTGACATTACTAAGTGCCTCGGCAAGCTCCATGTGACTGAAACCTTCCGCATACTCCCGATATTCTTCGATTGTCTTGTAAGATGACATACCGCTACCCATAAATAATCTGATTGACGATCAGCACATGTCCCCTGGCTAGAAACCTACTCATCACATGAGGAGACGGAACAAGGCTGTCGAACACAACTTGCAAGTCTCAATTCTTCCAGAAACAGATAAGGTCACCGATACTTTTTATCAATCTTCCCGCCCGTTCGAGCTCGTCATCATCTTGATAATCAGGTCTGTTATGCGTCCCTGGTTTCTTTTCCACCGGTTGATCACTGACATCGTTTGAAAACACCGGATCATAGTTGCGCCTGGACTCATTGCCCAGCCGATGGCTCATTCGGGCCTGTTCTTCAATCGGCTTGATTGAGGGATGGTTCCGGAAAATGCCCCAATAGACACATGGGCCAAGGATCGGGATAAACGAAATCACGAACGCTGCAATGTTCACGTACCATTTATCCTCTGACCTCCATATCCCGTACCAGCAGGAGAGCGTGAGGAGGCAAGCTAGTGTTATGAGAAAGTAATCCACGCGACACCTGATGCCAGTCCGATAGTCAGCACGCTTTACCCAACAGACAAAGACAAAAACAACAAAAGCCGCCGAACCGGTTGTGAACCGGTTCGGCGGCTTCTTTATTTATCTATCCCCTCGTCCCATCGCTCCCTCCCCGCGCAATGGCTTTCAATTCCGCGTATTCAAACGCCAATCTCCTTTATTGTCAAGCTAATGAGCAATCAGCCTGCTTTCAGTGAACCATCTGGGGCATGACCGACGTGCGATATTTCACAAAACCACCGTAATTTCCACATGTTCCACTATCTGCAAAAAAACATTAGAAAAATTGCCGCAAAAACAATGAGATAGACGTCACAAAATCCTATTTTTAGCTTGCCTCAAACAGCGATCTGGGTAATTATCGCGAACTTGTGATGAAATACCGATGATTCAGTATGTTTTTTCTACAGGGAGCACAATATGAGGAAAGCTTACTTGTTCAAAGGGCTGATTTTACTGGCTGTTTATCTCCTCATTTCAGCAGGATCGGCCTTTGCCGAAGCACCGATTATCAAACTGACCGCCGTTGAGTTTGTCCACGGGGACAAACCGATGATTCAGGTTTCGGTCAAGAACCTGAGTGTATCACAGGCCGTTATGGCCAAAGTCCAGGGTATCTTTCCGAAAGAGGGGATGTACGAACCGGACATATCTGTTTCAAGGAGCTTCAAGCTCATGCCGAACAGCGCCAAAGAGACCAGCCTGCCGCTGCTCCTCGATCCGCAGCACAAGGAACTCCGGCTTCAGGTTGTCGACCTGACCGTTGTCTTCGATGAAAGGGTCTACAAACCCGAGGAATACAACGCTCAGTAAATTTACGAAATCAATTGAACGAGAAACAAAGCGCGCCCACCAACCGGTGGACGCGCTTTTTCTTTCCTCTCTGAATACGCCCTGTTCACTCTACCCAGAGCACAAGATAGCCGAGCACAACATAGCGTAAAAACTTTCCCGCCGTCACCAGCACCAGAAAATAAAGCAGGCGAATACGCAGCACCCCGGCCATAACCGTCAAGGGGTCGCCGATCACCGGCATCCAGGCGAAGCAGAGGGAAAAGACTCCGTATTTACGAAAACGTTGCTCGGCCCGATCGAACTCTTCTTCCGTCATTTTCAGCCACTTTTTGCTCACCCCCACTCCGGCCCAGTAGCCGAGCGCGTAATTGACCAGCGAGCCGAGCACATTCCCGGTCGTGGCGACGAGCACAAGCGTTGTCGGTGTCAGACCGGCCAACAGCAGGCTGGTCAAAACAACTTCGGAGCTTAACGGCAGGATCGTCGCAGCCAGAAATGCAGCGATGAACAGACCGAGGTAGCAAAGTTCAACAAAAGATTCCATTGATCATCAACAGGGCAGGTCAAGAAAAGAAGGTATCACCTATCAAAAAATCATCCCAATGTTGCTAGTATATTAAAATCTGACGTAATCGAGCCAAACAAATTACAGGTTCCCGAAAAGAGGTATCCACATGAGCGACGTCTATCTCAACGGTGAATTCATCGCCGCCGAAAAAGCCAGCATCTCGGTATTTGACCAGGGGTTCCTCTACGGCGACGGGATCTTCGAAAGCTTCCGCTCGGTCGGTGATCATCTCTACCAGTTTTCGCACCACTATCGCCGCCTGGTTCAGTCGGCCGAGGCGCTGAACTATCTCATCCCCTACACCCAGGCGGAACTGGAAGAGGTGCTCATCGAACTGCGGCGCCGGAACAACCTGCGTGACGTCTACTACCGCATCACCATCACCCGCGGCCGCGGGGAGATCGGCTTTCAGCGCAGCATCAACAACGACCTCACCTGCCTGATCATCGGCCGCTAATTCAGCGGCTTTGCGGAGGAGAGCTCCACCCGCGGCATCAACGTTTCCGTGGCCCAGACGCGGCGCAACGCCCCTGAGGCGATCAGTCCGAAGATCAAATCGATCAGTAACCTGAACAGTTTGTTGGGGAAGATTGAGGCCAAGGCGGCCGGGGTACCGGAAGTGATCATGCTCAACAACAAGGACCACATCTGCGAGGGTGCGTCGTCGAACATCTTCTGGACCAAGGACCAGTGGGTCTTCACCCCCGACGCCTCGACCGGGCTGCTCGAAGGGGTGACACGCTCGACGATCATGCGCCTGTGCGAGGAGAAGCTGAATCTGCGGGTGATCACCGGCGAGTTCAAACTCCAGGACCTGAAGTTCGCCGACGAGGTTTTCATCACTTCAACCTCGCTGGAAGTCATGCCGGTGGTGAGGATCGATGATTTCATCATCAACCGGGGAGAGGTCGGCCCGATCGCCCGCGACCTGCGGGCAGAGCTGCATCGGGACATGACGGCGGGGAAGAGCTGAACAATAGCCCGACAAACTATGACCCGAATCCCCTCACCCCCCCTCTCCATGAGGGAGAGGGCTGGGGTGAGGGGGAACCGTCAGCAAAAGCCCCCCTCATCCGCCCCTTCGGGGCACCTTCTTCCTCGGGGAGAAGGGAAGCAGTGCCGCCACAAACCACGGTCAAAAAGGTTGAAATATTCATTCTGTTAGGCTAACCTGCCAAAACTTTAATCATCATATCTTTCACATCAACTTCAGGAGGGGAATCATGAAGAACTTGTGTCTTCGCACTCTGTTACTGTCTGCCCTGCTCATCTTTCCGACACTCTCTTTCGCCGATACCGGCTTTTATGCCAGCCTCAAGCCCGGCGTTTCTAAGCCTGGAGATCTGAAATTCAGTGACTCCACGACATATCAAATCGGGTGGTTTTCTGGGTATATACTTGAAAGCACACAGCTTTCGACTATCGAAATGGATGCCCTATTAAAAGCAAAAATAGAGTATGACTACGGCTTTTCCCTGTCCGGCTCATTCGGCTACGATTTCGGAAAATTGCGCATTGATGGAGAAGTCGCCTATTCTAACAACAAGGTCAAATCTTCTTTTGCAACCTACACTACGCTCATGGCAGATCAGGGCAGTCTCCCGATGGTAATAGGAGAGGTCCCTTACAACGATTATGACTACGTAAATATACCGATCGCCCCCCAGAACCTAGCTGCCCATATGCGAGGTGACATCTCGATGCTGAAAGCCATGGCAAACTGCTACTATGAGTTCGAGAATCAGACCAGGTTTACCCCCTATATCATGGGTGGCTTAGGGGCTGTTTGGCTTAAAGTCGATGACGCCCTGGCAGATGACCACGATACCGTATTTGCCTATCAGGCGGGGCTCGGCCTTTCGACAGCAATCAATGAAAAATGGGCATTAGAATTTGGTTACACTTACTTTAAGACTGCGGATGCCGAAATCGAACTAAACCGCATAACCATAGGAGACAGCTATAAGACCGACTTTGATTCTCACAACCTGAACGTCGGCCTGAAATATTTCTTCAACTAAGACGCCTACAAAAAAAGCGGGAGGAAACCTCCTCCCGCTTTTCGACAAATCCCCTCTCACACCTACTTCAGTAACTTCCCGATGATCTCGTGATATTTCGTCTCGATGACGTGACGTTTCTTTTTCAGGGTATTGGTCAGTTCGTCCCCGATCTTGAATTCCTTGTCGAGGAAATGGATATTCTGCAGCTTCTCGAACGGTTTGAACCCCTGCTTCGGGTGCAGCATGCGATTCATTTCGGCTTTGATCCGATCGAGGGCATGCTTGTCTTTCAGCAGGTGTTCCATTGAGTCATGACCACGTTCGTAAGTGCTACCGACAAAGTGGCGTAGCTGCTCAAAGTCGGGGACAATCAGGGCGCCGAGCCCCTTCTTGTCCTGGCCGACAAGCACCGCGTCGCTGACGAAGGGGAGCTGGGTCAGGGCCGATTCAATCCGGCTGGGATCGATGTTCTCGCCGCTGGCGAGGACAATGATCTCCTTGGAACGGCCGGTGATGATCAACTCACCCGTCACCGTCAGCTTGCCGAGGTCACCGGTCTTGAAAAAACCGTCCGCGGTGAACGCCTTGAGGTTCTCCTCTTCATTGTTGTAATAGCCGGAGAAGACCTGCTCGCCGCGTATCTGGATCTCCCCCACCTCCCCCGGCCCGAGCAAAACACCATCAGCGTTGACGATCCGCA
This sequence comes from Desulfuromonas sp., assembly GCA_002869665.1. Classification (GTDB taxonomy): domain Bacteria; phylum Desulfobacterota; class Desulfuromonadia; order Desulfuromonadales; family Geopsychrobacteraceae; genus PKUG01. Next base: position 13,984 of record PKUG01000149.1, read on the forward strand.
GTTCAGTGTCCTGTGTCGGCGGCCCCAGGGTGCCGAAGATCTCGCAATTGAGCCCACGACCGGCGATAGCGGGGGCACATTCCGTCATGCCGTAAGCATTGACGATGCGAATCCCGACGGCATCGATCCATGCTTCGAGATAGGGGGGCAGGCTGCCACCGCCGCTGATCGCCATCCGCAAGCGCCCGCCGAACTTCTCCTGCACGCCACGCAACTTCTTTTTGGCCAGAAGGTTCGCCGGCAACAGGAGCAACAGCAGAACAACAGCCTTGAGCTTTGCCAGCCCACGGGGTAAAGACACACCCGCAGCAAAGCGCGGCAATTGGTTACACAGCACCCGTTGCTGACGGTTGAAGAGTGTCGAAACCTTCAC
>PKUG01000145.1 GCA_002869665.1 Desulfuromonas sp.
GGCTTTTTCGGCGAGCAGGCTGCTCTCCGAACCGGGGACACGCATCATGTCGCCAAAGGTGGTGATGATGGTGTCCTCCCGCTGCGCCAGCGCCAGGGCATGGTCGACATAGCCGATCGGCGTGACGCAGACCGGGCAGCCGGGGCCGGAGACCAGGCGGACGCCCGGCGGCAGCAGGGCGCGGATGCCATGCTGGTGAATCGCCATGGTGTGGGTGCCGCAGACCTCCATCAGGGTCATCGGGCGCTCGCTTGTGGCAACGAGCACTTGAAGCTGCTCGATCAGCTTGCGTGCGACGACGGGATCACGGAAGGCGGCAGCGTCGAAGCTCTGCTCGTCAGTCATCCGCGTACTTCCTGAACAGCGCCAGGGTACGTTGCGCTTCATCGGCGTCGAGCCGCTCGATGGCAAATCCGGCGTGGATGAGAACGTAGTCACCGACGGCGACGTCGTCGAGCATCATCAGGCAGGCTTCGCGGGTGACACCGTCGATTTCGCACAGGGCGGTCTGGTCGTCAATTTTTTTGACCTGCATGGGGACTGCCAGGCACATAGGGAACTCCCGGGCTGGAGGGCAGGGGTGGCTTTCGGCTGCGGCCGCGTTGTTAAAGGATAGCGCAAAATACTTGATCGGCGGGTGAAAATTGCCTTAAACGAGCAATTTCCACCCATTTTCCCGGTCTTCAGGCGTGACCTGATTTCTCCTTGAGCCAGGCGTACCACTGGTCGAGCCCTTCCCCCTGCGCTTTATACGGTCGAAGACAGAACACCACGGCTTTAGCCGTGGATGAATGAGTCCTATTCTCGAATGTCGCTGTATATCGCATGTGGCATTCGGGAATTCAGATCCGAAGGATCTGTGCAAATAATCGATTGCAATAAGCAATCGATTGGCGAAGCCTCAGAACCCCGGGTCTACCCGGGGCTATCTATTTCCTAATCGGCCAGCGGATCCTCCCCGGCGTACCAGCCGACCAGGTATCTCTCGACCAGGTGGAAATCTTCCCCTTTGTGTTCCGTCAGGGTGACGTACATCTGCTCTTTGGGGATGTCCCACTGTTTGTTGATCAGCTCCATGAACCCCAGGCACAGGGTGCGGCGCTGGTTGAGGGTGCGACCTTCGCGGATATCGGCGTTGACCAGGGCGATCCCTTTTTCCGGTTCCGTGGCGCGGCCGATGGAGAGGTTGTAGGTGCCGTATTCGCGGATGGAAATGCTGATGTGGTCGGTTCCTGTCTCCATGGTCGCGGAGAACAGCTGTCTGACCCGCTCGGCGAATTCGATCTTGTCGGCATTCTCCAGGGGGCGGTTGAATTCGAACTGCAAGTGCGGCATGGCTCCTCCGTTACGAAATGAGTTGCAATTAGAGCGATTATAACAGTCATCAAGCGGCTTGAGCGGCGGATAAATAAAATATCCGCTGCAGATTTTTTATATACACCCATCTCGTTCTAATATCACCAATGTATACGGGCAGTTGTCGTTTTTATGCCGGTTCTTGAGAAGGCCTGCTCCTGGTGGAGTGTATGTCGCCCATATACTGTGAATCTTCATTCCGAGCCCTTTGCTGCGCCCCTCTTGATTGATTTTATCCTTTTAAAATCAGTAAGTTGAAAGATAATAAAAAAATTATTCCGAAGCTGGCACGCTCCCTGCTTTATAAGAGGACAAAGATTGAAACACAATTCACATTCATAATAAGGAGAATGTCATGAAAAAATCGTTACGCAATGCCCTGATCGCCCTGGTCACCTTCTCTTCTTCCGCGTTTGCCGCCGGCTCTTCGGCCGCTGGTGAAGGCTCTTTGCTGCTGGCCCTGTTCATCGGCTTCTTCGCCCTGATCATCGTTTTCCAACTGGTGCCCGCCGTAATCATGCTGGTCGGCTTGTTCAAAGGGATCTTCGGCCGCGACGAGAAGAAAGTTGAACTGCACCACTAATCGGGTGTCGGGACAAGAACGAGAAGAGGAGAGGAGAGCGCTATGAAAGGCCTGTTAATCGCAAACAAAAATCGTGACTCACGGGAGCAGCTGGCCAGCCGGTTCGATGCCGACGAGTACAGCATCACCCAGACCGATACGGTCGCCAACGCTCTCGAAGGGATTATCAACAAGGAGATCCAGGTGGTTGTCATCGACGGGAACTACGATCATCAGAACGTCGCCCGCCTGATCCCGTTGCTCAAGAAATGTAACCGCAACCTCTCGATCGTGCTGGTTTCGGACGAGATGCCGATCGAGCTGGTTCGCCGTATCCGTCAGGAAGGGATCTTCTACCACGCGCTGAAGAACGCCGGAGAAGAGAACACCGAAGAAATTTATCAAGCTGTCGTCTGTGCCTTCAGGAAGTACGCAGAAACCACTCAACTCAGAAAGGGGAAAGCCATGTTTGCAATCAAATCCGTTCTCTCGACTATCGCCATTACCATGATGCTCATCAGTCCCGCGTTTGCCGTTGATACCAGCACCACCTACAACAGTGGCATCCTCGTTCTGCTCTTTGTCGGCTTCTGCGCCCTGATCATCGTTGCCCAACTGGTGCCTGCCGTCTTGATGCTGCTCGGCATGACCAAGGGCGTGGCCCAGAGCGTCAAGGGCGCCCGTGCCGAGACCACTGCCAAGTAACCAAGACTTCTCCTCACTGCATTGTCGATCATATGGGCGACCTCCGGGTCGCCCTGTTTTTTTGTCCGCGTCTATGGGTTTGCAGTGTTTGTGTCGTGATCATGGGCTCTAAAACTGTGCATTTCGCGACAGTTTTATGTTATCAATATCCTCTTACAAAATTGCTGAGGGTTTTTCGATGACATTCCATTCTTGGCTGATCTATCTGGTTCTCGTTCTGGTCGCCTGCTCCACGCCGGGGCCGGCGGTGCTGTTTATCATGACCAACGTGACCCTGTACGGCTGGAAAAAGGCGATCTTCTCGGCGCTGGGGAACATTACCGGCCTGCTGCTGATGGGGATCGTTGCCGTGACCGGCCTGGGGGCGCTGCTGAATGCCTCGGAACTCTTTTTCAATCTGGTCAAGTATGCCGGTGCCATCTACCTGGTTTACCTCGGGATCAGGCTGTTCATGCAGAAGGGGATAGATCTGAACGAACTGCAGGGGCAGTTCAATCCAGCGGAGAAGTCGGGATTGAAAATCTATCTCCAGGCCGCGGGTGTCGCGCTGAGCAATCCTAAGGCGATCGTCTTCCTGACCGCGCTCTTTCCCGAGTTTATCGTTCTCGAAGCGCCGCTGGCGGGGCAGTTCGCGATCCTGATCTCAACCCTGATGTTTTTCTCTTTTGTCTTTCTTATGGGCTATGCCCTGTTGGCCCATCGGGCCAAGTTCTGGTTGCTGAAACCGCAACGAATGAAGCGTTTCGGTCAGGTCAGCGGCTCGATATTCGTCGCCTTCGGTGCTTTGTTGGCGACCACTGAACATTGATTTGGACGGATAAAAAATGAGTAATGAAGCTAAACTTCTGACGCGCCCCGGCAGCCCCGACCTCGATGCCATCCTCGGCAAGAGCTTTCCCGTTCTTGATGACGGTTTCGTGCGGGTTGTCGATTACATGGGGACCGACAGCTCGATTGTCCAGGCGGCTCGGGTTTCTTACGGTGACGGGACCAAGGCGGTTTCCGAAGACCGTGCCCTGATCCGCTATTTGCTGCGCAACCAGCATACGACCCCCTTCGAGATGTGTACACTCAAGCTGCACGTGCGGGTGCCGATGGATACCTGGCGCCAGTGGATTCGTCACCGTACGGCGAGCGTCAACGAATACAGCACCCGTTACTCCATCGCCATCGACCGGGCGCAGATGACCGGCCCCGACCAGTGGCGCAGCCAGGCGAGCGACAACAAGCAGGGGAGCGCCGGTTACTTCGACACGAGCGTCGGTGCCGAGCTGACTGCCGCCGAGCAGACGCTGCACGACCTGGCCAAAACGACCTACAACGAGCGCCTCGACAAGGGGGTTGCGCGTGAGCAGGCACGCAAGGATCTGCCCCTGAGCACCTACACCGAGGCCTTCTGGCAGATGGACCTGCACAACCTGCTGCACTTCCTCGCCCTGCGCATGGACGCTCATGCCCAGTTGGAGATCCGCCGCTACGCCGAGGTGATCGGCCGCGAGATCGTCAGCCGCTGGGTGCCGATGGCTTGGGAAGCCTTCATGGATTACCGCTTCAACCGCATGACCCTGTCGCAGCAGGAGCAGGAGTTGCTGTCGCTGCTGGTCGCCGGCCGCGATCAGGCTGCCGACGACTGGTGCCGCGAGCGGGGCTGGGTGAAGCTGAAGGAGGAGCGCAAGATTCTTTCGCGCGAAGCCAAGGAATTCGCTGAAAAGCTGGCCCAGCTGGGACTGACGGCAAACTGGGAGAAGTGATTCGGCCCTCACCGCAGAGTCACTGAAGCACAGAAAAAAGCCCGCATAATAAAAGCCCTGCATTCAAACGAATGCAGGGCTTTTTCATTTCTTCAGCTCTCCCTTCTCCTTGTTGAGAAGGTGGCCGCAGGCCCGATGAGTGGTCTTCCAACGCACTCCTTCACTCCGGGTCGGAATTCACTCACACCAGCTCAACAGCCGCCTTGTAACCTTTCTGGGTCGCGGCGAAGATGTCTTCCGGTGTGTCGGCATCGCCGATGGCACGGACCGATTTCCCCTGCTCCTGAAGTTGGTTGAAGAGGCTGTTTTCGGCCTCCATGCCGGAGGCGATGATGACGGTGTCGAAGGGCTCCCATTCGCCGTGCTTTCCTTCGCGGGTGAACTCGACGCGGTCGGCGTGGAAGGCGAGCAGGGTGGTGTTCGGCGAGATGAGCAGGTTCTCTTTTTCATCAAGGCGCTTGAGCATCAGTTTCTTGGTGATCATCTCCATGTCGTTGGCGATGGTGTCGCTACGTTTGGTGATGACGACATCGTACCCCTGGTCGGCGAGGATCTCCGCCGCCTCGATGCCGACCATCCCGGCGCCGATAATCAGGATGCGCGGCCCTTTGACCGCTTTGGCCTGCTCGAAGAATTCGAGGCTGGTCATGCTGTACTGTTCGTTGAGGCCGGCGATCTCAGGCAGATGCTGGCGTGAGCCGGTGGCGACGATGTAGTGGTCGAAGCTGCCGAGCGAGTCGCCGTTGACCGCCCGGTTGAGTTCGATCTTGGCGACATGGCGCTCGGTGCGGCTGATCAGGCTGTGCAGTGGACGCTGCATGGTCCCCTTGTGCGGCGCCTGCCAGGCCATCGCGAACTGGCCGCCGAGTCGGGCGCCTTTTTCGTAGAGGGTAACATCATGCCCCATGAGCGCCAGCTGGGTTGCGGCGGCCATTCCGGCCGGGCCGCCGCCGATGACGGCGACCGACCTCTGGTGTGTCGCCTGGACCGGCTGCTTGTCGACTTCGGGATTGGCGATGCAGCCGATGCCGCTGCCGTTCTTGACGTTGGCCAGACACCCCTGGAGGCAGTAGCCGCAGGAGGTGATCTCCTCTGTCGTGCCGGCGATGAGCTTGGTGACAAAGGCCGGATCGGCAACCAGCGGGCGGCCGAGGGCAACGCAGTCGGCGAGGTCTTCCCGCTCGTACTGTTTCAGTTTGTCCGGGTCGCCCATGCGTCCGGCAACGATCAGCGGCAGGGTTGTCTGCTTGCGGATCGCGGCGACGACTTCCTTCTGCTTCTCCTCCGGCAGGGCCATGTGGCTGTAGTACCAGGGCGGGGTGTCGCAGGCGTTGCCGAAGCCGCAGTGGATGGCATCAAAACCGTAGTCCTGCGCCAGCTTCAGGATGACCCCGTTGTCTGCCGGGGTGAACCCCTTCTCGACGAACTCGTGGCCGGAGATGCGCACCAGCACCGCCAGATCGCCGCGTTCGGCGCGGACGATGTCAAAAACCTTGTTGATGAACAGGGTCTTGTCGCGGCCGTATTCATCCTCACGCAGGTTGGTGCGCGGTGAGAGAAACTGCTGGATCAGGTAGCCGTGACCGGCCTGGACTTCGATGGCATCGAAGCCGGCTTCTCTGGCGACCCGGACCGCGCGGCGGTAACTTTCGAGGATTCCTTCGATCTCCTGTTTCTGCAGGATTTCCGGGGTCTGGCCGGTCGCTGGGCAGGGGATCGCCGACGGGGCTTCCGGCGGTATGCCGGTCGCTTTCGGGTTGGCAGCCCGGCCGGCATGGTTGATGTTCAGGCAGGCGAGGGTGCCGTTATTGTGCAGCAGGTCGACGATCTTGGCCAGCTGCTCGCGGCTGTCGGGGAGGTGGACGGCCAGCTGCTTCGGGTGTTCCTTGCCCGATTGGCTGACGGCGACCGGTTCAAGAATGATCAGCGCCACGCCGCCGCGCGACAGGTTGGCGTAGTAACTCAGATGGCGCGGGGTGACCTCCCCCTTGGGGGTGCCGTAGGCGGTTTTCACCGGTGCCATGATGAACCTGTTTTTGAGTTGCAGACCGCCGATTCGAAATTCTTCCGCAAATTTCATGCTGACCTCCTGCCGTGATACGGCCCTGTCTCTTGAAAATTGAATATTCAAAAACTTGAATGTAATTTGTATACGCCCGATTTTGCACGCTGTCAAATTTTAGCAGGAAATGGCGGGATGGGGTGTCTGACGTAGCCCCCTTGCCGGTCAAGGTCTATTGTTTCTGTCCTCTTCCCATCTGGCTGGGTTGTTGCGGATAGATTCACGAGTCTGGTTCAGGTCGGCTTCGTTGCGGATGACATGCTCCCAATAATTCCGTTGCCAAAACGGCTGGCCAGGGGACTCGCGGAGGGTGTTGATACGTTTGGTCACGGCGGATTTGAAAGACCGGATAACGGTTGGGATGGAGCCCGGAACCGGTTGACCAAAACGTTCAACCGTAGGGGCACGGCGCGCCGTGCCCCTACAATCGCCAATGAACAATATCCCATGAAAATGATTCGGCATGATCACCCATTCGTCCAATGTGATTTCTGTTCGGAGATTGCCGGTATTAATCCATTCTTCTCTGACAATCCCGCCGAATTTATTCAATTGCGTTTGCCCGTCGATAATTTCTCCGAGCAGTGGTTGTCGGTCGTATGTACAGAGTGTGACAAAATAGGCACCGGGCTGTGAATAATCACAGCCCGGTAGGCGAATGGAACGTCGGTGATGAGTATTTTGAATATCTGACACGGGCCCCCCTCCCATGTGTTTTCTCTGAAGATTTTTGGTTACAGGGGCACGGCAAGCCGTGCCCCTTTTCTCGTTACATCCGTAACGAATTCGGATGGTGCCCTTCGAATTCGGGCTGGACGGTGTGGCAGACGGTGCAGTCATTACCGATCGGCCGGTCGTTCCCCTGGTACTGCAGCGGCTGGATGCTGTCACGCTTTTCGCCGAGTTTGTTGAAGGTCGCCGGATAGACGGCGTGGGTGCTGCCGTGGCAGGCCTCGCACATCATCGCTTCCATCTGGTCATGACGGTTGCGGTAGAGTCCTTCGGGGCCCTCAGTCCAGGTGTTGAAAGCATCGACAGTCATCCCCATCTGGAAATCCTCGTGACAGTTGAGGCAGTCGGGCTCGTTGATCCAAGCGGTGCGCGGGTTGATCTCTTCGAGGGTTGCGACCTTGCGCGGCTTGAGGTTGGCCATCAGCCGGGCGGCGCCTTTTTTGCCGGCCTCATGTTCTTTTTTCAGCAGGCTGAGGGCATGATCTTCCATGGTGCCATGACAGTTGGTGCAGTCCATGAACATGGAGTGATGGCTGCGGAAGCACTGGGTCGGGCCTTCGGGGCGCGAGGGGTGGCAGGCGACGCAGGCCTGCATCCCTTCACGGTCGGTCAGGAAGTTGGCGTGCCAGCCGTGGAGGGCGGCCGGGAAGCTCAGCAGTTCGGGATCACCTTTGGTACCGAGAACGGGATCGGCGTGGCAGGACTGGCAGAGCATCGGCTCGCCGTTCTGCGCTTTTTCGACCAGATTGGTGCCGCTGTTCTTGTCATGCGCGGCGAGGACGTCGAGGCTGGTGGCATCGGTAAAGCCGGCGACCCCGGCAACCCGCCAGCCGCCGCCGTGGCAGTTCTTGCAGCCCATCTCGGTGGCGGTCGGGGCGACAGTTTTGGTCATAGCCAGAACTTCGCCGGTCTCCTTGTCCTTGGCCGTAATGGTGAAGATCGGGTAGGGGTTGTAGCTGCCATCATCCGGGTAAGGGACGACCGGAACAAAGGGGGCGACGAAAGCGCGGTGATCTTCTTCCAGCTTCATCACCCCGTTGACGCCCAGGCCACCGACGCCGATCCCCGGTGGCAGGTCGGCACCGAACAGCTTGTCGGCGAATTCCCAGAAGCGGACGTGGTTTTCGGGATGCTCGAACCCTGCCTCGACCTGGTAGCTGATCTCGACCCCTTCGGTGACGATCTCGGGGGAGTCGCCGCGCCTGACCAGTTGGGCGAAAATATCATTGGCGGGGGGCAGCAGGATCCAGTAGGGATCGCTGTCGGAGATGCAGTGCATCCCCAGATTATTCCAGGCCAGCAGGACGTATTCCGCCGTCTCCTTGTCGAAGGGGGGGATGGTGACCGGCAGTGTCCGCGGCTCGACGATCGGGTTCCCCATCTCGAGGCTGTCCATCTCGGTGAGGCTGGTAATCTGCTGTTCCGGTGCCGCGGCTGCATGGTCACTGGCCAGCGCTGGCTGGAGCGGCGCGCTTAATAGCGTGGCGGACAGGGCAAGGATTGCGGCAAGGCCCCCGGCAAACTTATATCCTCTCATCATTTTCTCATCTCCTCTTTAATGGCCGGCTGCTTCATGGACGGACTGCTGCGGGGTGATCTCGCGAACGATGCGCAGGTCGGGGCCGTGGACGATGTAGTTCGCCAGGGCCCAGCGCTCGGCGCGGGTTCCCATGAAGGGGGGCATGTAGGTGTTGAGTTTTCCGAGCCCGTCGAGCTGGGCGTCCATGCCGAAGACACTGTCATATTTCGCGACCAGCGGCCGGATGTTGTTGAGTACGCCACCGACGGAGTGGCAGGCGCTGCACTGGAGTTTGAACAGATCGCGACCGACCGCGATCAGGTTGTCATCCGTAACCTCCTTGTGCTCGACCCACTTGGCGCTGGCGAGGAAGCCAGCCTGTTGAACCGCCGGCAGGTCGGCAACATAAACCTGGTTCGAATACATGTGGTCATAGACGATGAAGGGGCGGCGGGCACCCTCGCGGACGAATTCGAAGGCACCGAAATAGACCAGGGCGATGGCGACAATGGCGAAGCAGAAGCCTTTCTTGAACCCCTGGGGCAGGCGCAGGGCCATGATCATCGAGGCGAAGAAGAGGATCGGCAGGAACCAGAGCAGGGTTTGCATATAGACGCCGAGTTCGGGCGACTTGCCCATGATCATCGCCTTCTGGGCTTCCGGCAGGGCAGCGAGGTACCACCAGCCGCCGAGCAGCATCAGGGCGAAGGGGGCGGCGACCCAGAGGGCGCAGGTGCGCATGACGCTACGGCGCAGTTTCTCATCTTTCAGGAAAGCCGCGGTGACGAAACCGAAGACGCCGCAGAGGACTAGCGACAGGCCGGTGCGGAAAACCAGCGATGGCCAGAAGGTCGGGTTGAAGAAGCCGGACCAGAAGTTCTGGTTCTCGATCCAGGCGCCGGGGGTGAGCATGAAGTCGATGATGCCGTTGATCAGGAACAGCGACATCCAGGCGCAGAAAAAGTAGAGCCAGCCGATGAGCATGTGGTTCTTTCGATCCATGCGGCCGAAGGTGTAGAAATAGATGAACAGGGCGACGATTTCGCCGACGAAGAAGACCCATTCCGCGGCCCAGCCGAAAACGAAGATATGAATCAGGCTGGAGGTCGCGGCCGGGTTGAGCAGGGCGATCGTCCACCAGATGCCGACCCCGGTCAGGCCGCCGAAGACCATCGTCACCAGCAGGAAGAACTTGCTGTGTTTCTTGACGTAGTCGAGCAGTCCGGCGTTCTCGTTTTTATAGGCCTGCTTTTCGAGCATGACGAGGTATGCGCCCCCACCGACGGCGAAGTGCGAAACCAGGACGTGCACGACGGCAATCAGGGCGATCAGAAAACCGCCGCCAAACGTAGTCAGATCCCAGACGGGGTAATTCATTTCGTCACCTCCTTACGGCAGCTGAATGCAAGTTTGAGCATATAGGCGATCATGGCGAGTCCGGCGACAAACACCACCAGGAAGAAGATCAGTGGTGAATATTCGGGGCGAACCGCCAGGTCGGACATGGAGAAGTAGGGCTCGAGGTACGCGGTGCGCACCAGATCGCGGATCAGGATCATTACGACCAGCAGTACCAGAGTGGAGATCGATGCTTTGGCCAACTGGTTGCGGGAGCCGAACCAGAAAGCGACGATGCCGAGCACCAGGCCGAGAAGGAGCAACAAAGTCCCGTAACCGCTGCCGCCCATGAACAGCATCATGATGTTCTTCGGCAGGGTGACGAGGAAGATCAGGCCGAGAACGATCTGGATGCCGGTGGCGTAGGTGAAATATTTCAGCCCCTTGGTGATCAGGGCGTCGCGATCGACCTTGCTCTTGGTGAAGCGGAAGTGACCGATCAGCGCCAGGTAGAGCCCGGCGACGGCGACGGCACCGACGACCATGTGGAAGTAGCGCGGGAAGAGGGTCGGGTCACTCAGGTTGAGCAGTGTGCCGCTGCCGTCACGGAAGTAGGCAAGCCATTTCTCCGGCTGGACCATCAGGGTCATGTTGTTGCTGAAGAAGAAAGCGATGATCAGCATGATGACGACGGCGAACTCGATCACCAGGATTCGCAACCCGCCGAGGGCCTCAAACTTGAAGTCGAACAGGTATACGGCGTAGTAGGCGAGGATCAACAGGCCGATAATCGACAGCCACCAGACCGCCATGAGAATCGAGCTGCTGTAGATGAACTGACCGTAGAGCACCTGGACAAAGAGCAGCGGAGCGACCCCCATGTTGACTGCGAAGGCAACGGTGTAGGGCCACTTGTAGCTGAATTCCTTGCCGAGCATGATGTTGTCCTGACCGCCGCGCAGGGCGCTGATCAGGGTGATGATCCCGCCGCCGAGCATGGCGTTCATGACCAGAATATGGAGCAGGAAGGTCACGATCAGCAGGACATAGAACCAACCCCAGGGGACGGGGATGGCGTCAGGTGTGGGAATCAGAGCAGCAGGGTTCATCGATTCTCCTCCTAGAACAGTATTGTTTGTTGAGCGACAGAAAGGGTGGGATGTTTATCAATAACGTAAAAAATGCCCCGCCAATTTAACATAAGGGAATCCCGGACAACAAGGTGGTCGCTAATGAAAAAGAGAACTTAAGTCATTTTTGTCCCGATTCTTTCGGGGCTATACTGTCGGGATGAATCGGTCTTATGCAGCCGGGTCGGAAGATCTGCGGGTATGTTCTTTTGTGCCTGTTATCTGTTATTCTCGAATGACGCTGTTCCAGTGGCCGTTCCGGAACGGTCCGTTCTTCGACTTCTCAGCCCTGCGGGAGAGTACATCATGAAAATTATAGCTTTGGATCAGGTTTCTTCAATGCCGATGCAGATGGCCGGCGCGGTCAATGTCACCAAGCAGGTTCCGATCGGCAAAGACGATGGCGCACCGCTCTATTCCTTCCGGGTTTTCACCGTCAAGCCCGGTGGCGAGACCCCCTATCATGTCCATGATTTCGAGCACATGAACTACATCATCGCCGGCGAAGGGGTGCTGGTGAATGAGGCCGGCGAAATCCAGCCCGTCAAGGCTGGTGACTTTGCCATGGTACTGCCGAACGAGAAACATCAGTATCGCAATACCTCGGCAGCGGGCGACCTGCAGTTTATCTGCGGCGTGCCGCTCTCTTACGAATAGTCGCGGGCACTGTTTCAAGGCGATTATGCGCGCGCCTGCTCGACTTTTTATCGTCGGTCTGCTTCTTGTCGTACTGCTCCCGGGTGTTCTCCTGTCGGCTGCGCCGGTCCGTGTCGCCCCCGGGCCGCATACGGTGCTTGAATGGAACCGCATCCTCAGGGACGTTGCTGCCCTGGAACCCCCAGGGGCGCGGATTGCCCACCTCTCCGCCGAATTTCTTGTGGTTCCCTATCGAGCCCATTCCCTGGTCGGCGGTCCGGCCGAAGAGGAAGTGCTGGTCTTCGACCTGGCGGGGGTCGATTGCTTTACCCTGCTCGATTATGTCGAGGCCCTGCGCCTCTCTCCATCTTTTTCCGCCGCCACGGTGCGTTTGCCACAGGTTCGCTATCTGGACGGGCGGGTTGCCTATCGCAGCCGTAATCACTTCTTAAGCGACTGGCCGCAGCGCAATGCTGCTACCATCCTCGATGTGACAGCTGAAGTCGGTCAGGGGCGGGCGCAGACGGTCGCCAAGGAGCTCAACCGCAAGGCCGATGGATCATTGTGGCTGGAGGGGATCCCCGTGGTTTCACGCCCGATCAGCTATCTTCCGACCGCAGACCTTGATGACACTGTGCTTGCGGCCTTGAAGGCGGGGGACTATCTCGGGATTTACACCCCCCTGGAGGGGCTGGACGTCAGCCATGTCGGCATCGTTGTCAGGCAGGACGGACAGTTGCTGTTGCGCCACGCCAGTTCACTTTCCGGCGTTGAGCAGGTCGTGGATGTCGACCTGATAGAATATTTGAGCGACAAGCCGGGGATCGTCGTCTATCGCGCGCGCTGATATTCTTCTTTTCTGAAAATCCATGAACGCAAAAAAACCACGGCAGGCCCGGACTGAAGCGCCCCGTGCTCCTGCCGCGGTTTTTTGTTCTGGAGATTTTCCTGTCCGGATGAGTAGGGGCACGGTGTGCCGTGCCCCTACGTAGAATGGTTGGCTATCTTTCGGAACGGTGTGCCGTGCTCCTACGTGGAATGGTGTCGGTACTTCCAGGGAATGGCGTTAATCCGTCGATTTCTTCTCCAGTTGATTTTTGATGAACGGCTTGAGCAGATCGATTGGCATCGGGAAAAGGATGGTCGAATTCTTTTCCGCGGCGATTTCAGTCATGGTCTGTAGGAAACGCAGTTGAAGCGCGCCCGATTGCGAACTGATCTGCTGGGCAGCGTCGGCAAGAGCCTTGGATGCCTGCAATTCGCCGTCGGCATGGATGACCTTGGCGCGCCGCTCTCGCTCGGCTTCGGCCTGGCGCGCCATGGCGCGCTGCATTTCGGCCGGGAGGTCGACATGCTTGATCTCGACGTTGGAAATCTTGACGCCCCAGGGGTCGGTCTGGCGGTCGAGGATCTCCTGCAGGTTATGGTTGATGGTGTCCCGCTGGGAGAGCAGGTCATCCAGTTCGAACTGGCCGAGGACGCTCCGTAGCGATGTCTGGGCCAGCTGGCTGGTGGCGTACAGGTAATTGTCAACCTCGATCAGGGCTTTCTCCGGGTGGACGACGCGGAAATAGAGGACCGCGTTGACCTTCACCGAGACATTGTCGCGGGTGATGATGTCCTGTGGCGGGACGTCCATGGCGACGGTCCGCATGTTGACCTTCTTTATCTGGTCGATGATCGGGATGATGAATTTCAGCCCCGGCCCTTTGACCCCGGAGAAACGACCGAGTCGAAACACGACCCCCCGCTCGTATTCGAGCAGGATGCGGATCGCCGAAGCGATGATGACGATCAGAAAGACCAGAACGATAACAAGAAAGAAAAAACCGTTTCCGATTCCAAACATGTCAAGCTCCTTTGGGTAGGAGGTGAAAGGTTAAAGGATAAAAGGCTTAGCCTGAAGTTACCTTTCTCCTTTTTCCTTTGGCCTTTCTCCTGGATCTTCGATTTCTTCGACCTTCAGTTTCAGTCCGTCCAGCATGGCGACGACGCGGATTGCGGCTCCGGCCGGGATCGGTTGCCTGGCGCAGGCTTGCCAGTCTTCGCCGTGGACAAAAACCCGTCCGCTGCCGTCGATGGTACCAAGCGCACGGCCGGTTTCGCCGATCATTCCTTCGCGCCCCGAGGTCACCGGGCGGCGCTGGGTGCGCACGACCATCGTGGTCGCCAGGAGGATGAATCCGGCACTGACGATGACGCTGGCGGCAATTGCGGCGCGGGAAATCTGCAGATAGGGAGCGCTGCTGTCGATCAGCATCAGCGAGCCGAAGGCCATGGCGACGATACCGCCGACGGAGAGCATGCCGTAAGAGACGACCTTGACCTCAAGAATGAAGAGGATCAGGGCGAGCAGAATGAGCAAAACGCCGACGTAGTTCACCGGCAGGTAAGAGAAGGCGAACAGGGCGAGCAGGATGGCGAGTGCGCCCACCGCGCCCGGCAGAACGACCCCCGGCTGAGAGATCTAGAAGAAGATGCCGAGGATGCCGAGCATCATCAGAAGGTAGGCAAAGGTCGGGTTGATCA
>PKUG01000102.1 GCA_002869665.1 Desulfuromonas sp.
CCTGGGTCACCAGCGGCACCCGCCCGGTGAGTGGAATAACCGTCCCCCCCTTTATCCCCTGCTCGGTGATCTGGTAGCGGACAAGCCGTTCGTTACCGCTGTCGGCGACCACCAGCGTGGTGGAACTGCAGGCAACCCCTTCGGGGGCTTTCAGCATTTTCCCCGCGCCATCACCATAGAGAGTATTGAGATGCTTGAACTTGGCCGCCATGAGCGGCGTTGCGCCCACCAGCGCGAGCAGCACCAGTGCGACAAATGAGATCAGATATCTGCCCATGACTATCTCCGATACTTGGTATGGCACTGCACACACAATGCCTGAACGTCCGGGTAATAGATAAAATGCTCGTACTCGGTGCCGTGGGTGCGATGACAGCTGAGGCAGTCGAGGGTCACATTCGGATTCCGCGGATCGACGACCTTATCGCCGATCGGGTGAGTCGAGTGCGTCTGCCAGTCGTGGCACTGGGCACAGGTGTCGATAGTCGAGGCTTCCTGCTGCAGGAACAGGTTGTCCGACGAATGAGGCGCATGACAGATGGTGCAGTCGCCGTCATCGACGGGCTGGTGGCGGGTCCGTGCACGCTCCTGACGGGCAATCGTATCCTGATGGCAGCTGCCGCAGAGCTGCTTCTGCGGCTCGAGAAGCAAGGCCGGCTCACTGGACGCGTGCGGGTTATGACAGTTGACGCAGCCGGTCTTGTCGACCATCGGCCAGTGCATGCGATCCCTGGCGAACGCTTCGTTAACCATGTCGTAATGGCACCCCTGGCACAGTTCGTAACCGTTCGTCTTCAGGGCGAAAGGCTGGGATGAGTCGGCCGCATTGTGACACTGGCTACACATCGCATTCGCGACCGGATCATGGACATAATCACCGAGGATCGCGCCCGAGTTCGAACCATGCGGGTCATGGCAAGTGGTGCAGCGCCCCTGCTCAACCGGGTAGTTCATGTGCTTCTTCTTGAACGTGGCGCCGTTGGTGCTGTGGCAGTCAAGGCACAGCGCCGGCTCTGCCGTCCTGAGCAGGGCGGGGTTCTCTGCACCGGCGTGCGGATCGTGACAGGTCAGGCAGTCATCCTCGACCGGGGCATGAGCGTACTTGTTGGCGGCGACTTTTTTCCCCAGATCTTCATGACAGGAGAAACACAGCTCGTCTCCGCGCTTGATCAGGTTGGCCGGATTGGCCGATGAATGCGGATCGTGACAGGCCACACAGCGCCCTTCGGCGACCACCTTGTGCTGACTGACGGCCCCCTGCGGAATCGGGTTGTCATGACAGGTCAGGCAGATCGAATCGGCGTCCCCCTCCAGCAGCATCCCGTGATCGGAGGCATGCGGGTTGTGGCAACCGGTACAGTCCCCGGCGGCCAGCGGCGTGTGGATATATTTGGCCTGCATCTTTGCCGTAAAGTCGCTGTGGCAATCGAGGCAGAGGTCGCCGGCCGCACCGGATTTGAGTTTATATTTCCCCTCGGCCTGAGCCAGGGCCGCCAAAAGGCAGACCAGCACGCTGACCAGCAGGACGAGAACAATCTTGTTTCCGTTTCTCATATCGACACCTCTATCAGTTCTCGATGGCGTGGCAGGATTCACAGGAGCGGGCCGCGAAGGGCGCATGCATCACCGGCTTAAAGAACTTGGCATCCTTTGAAGCATGAGGATCGTGGCAGCTCATGCAATCCATCTCCGTGGCAGCGATGTCAAGGTGCGCTGCTTTGAAGTTGGCATCGTCAGCTTCGTGACATTCACCGCACAGGGGCTGCAACGGCTGATTCAGCAACCGGCCGACCTCGCCCGCATGCGGCTGGTGACAACGCAGGCAATCCCGTGCCGCCGGGGAATGAGCCTGATCTTCGGCCATTCGCGTCTTCAGCCCGTCATGACAGCTCAGGCAAAGATCCGGCCCGGCTGCCTGCAAGAGGGTATTCAACTTCGACTGGTGCGGATTGTGACAGGAGCTGCAGTCGCCGGCCGTCACCGGCTGATGCTGCACCTTAGCCGCGACCAGGCTAGCCTCGATATCACTGTGGCAGTCGAGGCAAAGCACTTTCTGCGTCTGCGTGGTGATCCCCTTATTGTCGGATGCATGTGGATCGTGACAGGTCAAACACATCCCTTCGGCGAAGGGGAAGTGTGCCGTTGCCGTGGCGTCCGGGGTCGTGTTTGTTTCGTGACAGGTTGCGCAGAGCTGTTCACCCTCCGCTTTGAGCAGCTGGGCATTATCCGCCCCATGGCCGAAGTGGCAGGCCGTACACTGCCCGTTGCGAACCGGTTGATGCACCTGGCTGCGTTCGAACTCCCCTTCGGCGTCGGAATGACAAGAATAGCAAACCGTATCGGGGCGCCCGGCGAACAGGTATTTGGCACTGGACCCGTGAGGGTTGTGGCAGCTGGTGCACATTTCCCCTTCAAAGGGGCTGTGCATCACGCTGTTCGCCTCTGCCGCATCCTTGACATCGCTGTGACACTGGAAGCAGAGATCCCCTTCCGCCTCGTTGAGCAGGCCGGACAGCTGTGCCGAATGGGGCGCGTGACAGGAGAGGCAGCCATCACCGTCGGTGATCGGAGCATGCGGGAACATGACCTTGCGGTTGGTATCGGCATGACAGCTGAAACAGAGCTCGTTCCCCTCGGCCACCAGCAGCGAAGGCTGCTGCGAACTGTGCGGGTCGTGACAGGAGAGGCAGCTGCCATCGACAAAGGGGGCATGTCCGACCGGGCCTTCTCCGGCCATACCGGCATTGTCGTGACAGTTCAGACACAGCTCATCGGCCGCGCTGTTGAGACCGAACGGTTCGGCATCGGTCGCGTCGTTATGACAGGCCGAGCACTCGGCTTCGGCGACCGGGCTGTGCAGGCTGGCTTTCAGCAGCGCAGCGTTGTCCGAGCTGTGCGGATCATGACAGGTGGTGCAGGAGGCCGTGGCGACCGGGTAGTCGCCATGGGCTGCAGCAAATGCGGAGCTGTCACCGTCATGACAGGAGAGGCACAGGCTCTCAGGCTCAGTCATGAGCAACTGCGGCTGTTCCGAATAATGCGGATCGTGACAGGCCCGGCACCCCTCTTCACGGATAATCCCGTGGACAACCTTTTTCGTGTAGTCCTTCCGCTCATGACACTGGAAGCACAACTCTTCCCCCTGGGCCACCAGCATCGCATCCGCATCGGAACCGTGGGGGTCGTGACAGGTGACGCACTTGCCGCGGCGCAGGGCCGAATGAACGCCGGTTACCTGGTCGAGATTGAAGCCCTGCTTGTCATGGCACAGGAAACAGAGATCGTTTCCCCCCTCGACCAGCAGCAGCTTGCCGACAATCCCGTGCGACAGGTGGCAATCCTGGCAGCTGTTGTTTTTCACCCCCGGATGCTGGTTCTTCAGCGTCTGGTAGGTCGCGGAAAAATCGCTGTGGCAGTCGAGACATTCCTTCTGCTTGAATTTCCGCGCCGCCGCCCCGTCTACGGGGACCGCCAACTGAACGGCCAGCAGTCCGCACAGCAGCAGGGCAACGCCCAGCAGGGTCCTTATCATTCCGGTGTTATTCGACATCATGGCGACTCCGTATCAAATCCGTATTCAGACCAAAGCACAAAATCCGTCCCCCTCAAGATCAGTTATTCCGGACCAGGAAAATTTCCGTCTCATAGGCCTCTTTCAGTTTGGCGACCCACTCTTCCAAGGCTTCGTTTATTTTCTGCGCATAAACAATTCTACCAACTTCCTGGCGAACATCTTCATATGGCTTGGTCACCGAGGGGAAAGCCGTCTCGACCTGCAGAGCGTAATAGAGCCCCTGCTCCCCGGCGTAGAAGTGGACATCCCCGACCTGCGCCCCTTCAAGATCGTGGTGCAGGGTATCCGGCAGGGAACCGGCAGCCAGCAGGACACCGTCAAACTTGAGAATTCCCGGCTGATCCCCATCCGCCAGATTCTCGACGTTAGCCGAGACCCAGTTGAAATCGCTACCGGCCTGCAGCTTGGCGACGGCATCCTGAGCCGCGCCGGAGTCATTGAACACCAGGCTCTTGAGCTTCAACATCAGCGGCGAAGTATACTCGGCACGATGCTCCTGATAGTAGGCACGGGCCTCTTCTTCGGGAATTGTGATCCCCGGAACCACCGCCTTGCTCATGAAGGTGTCGAACAACACTTCTTCCTCGAAACGGGTCATCTTGCTTTTGAATTCGGGGGTCTGATCGATCCCTTCACGCCGGGCTTCAATACGCCCGGCTTCGGCCACCAGCGTATTCCAGAGAGCCTTTTCCTTCTCTTTGACCAGCAGTTCGACCTCCATCTCGCGCTCCAGACCGTGATACATGGAGGCCTTGATCTTGTCGGCAATCTGGGCAACACTGATCTGCACCTGGTCAGCTCCGCTGCCGACAGTTGCCAGGGTCCGCTTGTCGCGACTTAATTTCGGGAACAGTTCGCTGCCGCGCATTCCCGGGTTGGCGGCAAGAATGGTAGCGAAATCGAGGGCCTGTTCAACCTCTTCATCGACCTTCGCATGCTTATCGATCAACGCCTCCAGATATTCGTACTGAACCTCGCGCGACCGCTTCTGAACCAGGCGGCTGGCGGCTTCCTGGCGCACAGCGGGATCATCGTAGACCCGGCGCTCGAGCAACTGAAAAACCAGAAAGTCCTGATCGGCCTTGAAAATTTTGCTGACCTCTCCAGTCGACATATCGTAGGCGGCCCGGGCGATCTCCGGGAACAGGTCGTTCAGGCGTGAGAATTTACCCTCCCCACCCCCGGCGGCCTTGCCGTCAGCAACAGCAGCGGCCCCGGCCTCTTTGAAGTCGCTACCTTTTTCGACTGCGGCCAGCAAGGCTTCAGCATCGGATTCGCTTTTAAAACTGTAGGTCAGCAACTGCACCTCAACCGCCATCTCACGATAAAGCTCGTCGACCTCCTCTTCGGAAACCCGCACCTCGGCCACCTCACGCGCCAGCAGCCCCTGGACCATCGCCTTAAGGGCAAAATTATCGAGCTGCTTGCGCACATCGGGGGTGCGGTCGAAGCCGATATTGTAGGATTCCAGCCGGATCAGCTTGATCGCGACCAGGCGATCAAGCAGGCTGTCGAGCTTCTGTGCCACCGGGGTCCCCGTCTCTTCCCGGCCGGAGTGCATCGCGGCAAGCTCGCGGGTCACATCGGCGAGAACGATCGGTTCGCCATCCACCACGGCCAACGGCAGATCCGCGTACTTCTCTGAGAAAATCGGCACCTGCAGGATGTCCCCATTTCGCTGGCGAACGGAAACATTCAGGATCAGAAGTTCGCCATCCAGAGCCGATGGTTCTGTCGCCATTCCGGAGCCGGCAAAAGAAAAGGCCGGAAGTGCTGTCAGCAGGGACAGAAAAAGGGTCATGAGGCCACTGCGAATGATTGCGATCAGTCTGTTGTTCATCAGATACTCCCTGTGAAAACGGCATCCGTGCCGTTGTTGTTTCTTATTGTGCGAAATCACCGATGGCCGCCTCGGCCAACCGACCGGCCAGTTCATGGGCACTCGGAACCCGCCCACGATCAAAAAAGTAGACACCGTCGTCCCCTCCACCGTAGCTGTGCGAGGTCCAGATCACCTGCGGTTCGATGCCGCTGAAGATCTGCAGCGAAAAATCGACCTTGCTCTCCCCGGCATCCCCCTCGTAGGCAAACACGCGCCCTGAAACCACCAGGTCGGCACCGAGGACATCGGCCGCGGCGAGCAGTTCCGCCGCTTCGAGGGATGGACCTTCCTGCATGATCATGCGCTGGCTCAGCAACGCTTCGCGGACCAGCCCCGGCTCCAGCACCTTCAGATTGCCGTAACGTTGCAACTGGCGGACGACATGCAGGCCGACGATCCGCCCGGCGTGTTCACGGGTGTCGACGTTGAGAAAAGGGATCACTGCAACCCGGTACTCCGCGGCCGGATCGAAGTCGGCGGCGCGATAGCGATATTTCGGCTGATGGCGCTTCTTCTGCGCCGCTGTGCCCGGTTCCGCTCCGCTACGGGCGGCAACAAAGCTGTCCAGCAAACGCTCCAGTGCTCCGGCCGTCAACTGCCGGACATCCTTGACCAGTCCAAGTCCCAGCAGCCCGGGGGCTTCATCGCCGGTGCGTCCGACGCCGTCGATCCAGAGGATCTCGGGCTCGTCACCGCTCTGCACCAGACGCATGATCAGCGAAACCCGCGGCACCTCCCCTTCGCGCCAGGTTTCCAGCGCCGTGATGAAAACTCCGGCGACCCCCAGGTCCCGCAACGCCCGGCTCTGTGTCAGGTTGATTCCGCCACGGCTGCGCATGCGCTGCTCGCGCATGAAGGTTTCGAGCCGTTCAGGTTCGAGCAACCGGATTCCGCGTTCCTTGAGCGCATTCCGCAGTTGCATATCCAGTTCCGCCAGCGGCGCCCGACTTGCACTCAGGTTCTCGATCGGCAGCAGCGCGTAAAGCGCGCCCTCTTCCAGTCGGGCCGGCAGGTCGGTGTTCCCTGACGACGACACGGTCGTGTGCTCAAGCCCCGCGCACCCGCCCAACAGCAGAACGACAAGCAGTGCCAGCGGGAGCAGCAGAAATCTATTCGAACAGCTGGTCGAGCAGATCATTGATCACCTGTACCGTCACATCGTTCATCGGGCGACCGCCAGTGCCGAGCATGCGGTCGGCCAGAGAAATCCCCCCCTTGGTCGAAGAGCCCGACCAGATCGTGGAACCGGTCTGGGTTTCACTCATCTGCAGGCTCAGGGAGATCATATTCGCCTCCGCCGAACCGGAGCGGACCTTGCCATATTCCCGCAAAACTCCGGTGATCACGGCATCGACGCCGAGTTCCTTCTTCAGCTTGACGATCTCATCGGTGGTCGGCTGCTGCGGATTGCGGATACTCGCCCGGGCGATTCCACGGTTGACCTCGCCACTCGGCAGCACGTAAACCGCACGGGTCGCCAGCAGCATCCCCATGTAGGTATCACGAACCCGGTCGGCAGCCCGGGTGTCGCCGACCAGATCGTGAAACGGCAATACCGCAACCGAGCGCACTGCACTGAAATCCATCTGCTAGTTGGTGTAATCAGGCAGCGTCGGAGATGTCGCACAGCCCGAAAGGAGCAGCGCCAGCGCCCAGACCATCCAGATCCCCAGGAATCCCTTTTTCCAACTCATCTTCTCACCCTTCCGTAAAGGGGCGGCAGCCCCGGTTTCTCCGTAACGACAATCCATCTTCAGTAATAGAATCTCAGGCTCAGGCCGACATTCTCATAATTGATCAGCGTATTGCTGTCCTCCCGTTCGCCGAGAGCGTAGTCGAGGGTCAGCAACGTTTTGCTGTTGATCTGCCAGCGCAGCACCGGGGACAGGCTCCAGGCCGACTCTCCCGTATCTTTCTGCGACTGGTTGTAGGAAAACGCAAACGACAGGGTCCCGTCACGCAGTGGCGACCAACTGACGGAGTAGCGTTGTTCCGCAGTCGTTCTATCGACATTGCCCCCCTTCTGGCTCATGAACAGATCGGCTGACAGGCTCAGCGTCGTCGTCGGCACCCAGGTCACAACCAGGCGCCCGTTCTGATCCCAGCTGTCATCACCCTGGCTCCGGCTGGTCCAGGACGACCCGTAGGAGAGGTTGAGGTTGAGCCAGCGGTTGGGGACGATATTGCTCCCCAGACGCAGGAACAGGGAATCGACGGTATCTGTTTCCGCCTGCAGCCGGGTATAGCCGTTGTCGACATAGAGACTCAGGCCACGATAGAGTTCCATATTGCTGCGCAGGAACAGGCCGTTCGTCGTACTCACCCGCCCCCACGAGTCTTCCCGCAAGCTGAAGCTGTAGCTCAGATTCTGGCTGAAGGTCTCCAGGTAACGCGCCGCCAGCGCCGCGGAGAAGCTGTAGCTGGTCTGCAAAGTTTCACCATCCTCGCGGCTCTCGGTCCGGGACAGACGCAGGTTGGTCGAGTAGACGTCGTTGAACCTGTGGCTCAACCGCAACCCGCCGTTAAGCTGGGCCTTGGTCCGCGACAGGGGGCTGGACAGCTGCTGCTCGCGATACATGAGATCGCCGCCTGCCGTGGTCTTGTCGCTCAACCTCCAGGTCAGCTGCATATCGCCGGTCCAGTCAAAGCTGGAATACGAGGAGGTATCAGGCGGCAAGGTGACCTGGGGCGTAAGCGATTCGATCTTCAACGTCTCGCCATCGGCAACGATCGGCCGGGTGACCAGCTTGAGGTAGCGGACCTTCTGCTCGGCAAAGGTCAACTCGAAGCGGTTTTCAACGACATTCGTCATCCGCGTCAGCAAGACCACCGGCTGCCAGTCGGTCATCTCTTCGTCCCGCACGTAAAGTTCCCAGATAAATTCATCCTGGCGGTGACCGTTGAGATCGTCGGCCAGATTGATGAGCAGGGTATCGACCGTCGTCGGGCTCGAAAAATCGACACCGAAACTGAACGGTACGGCGGTCTCCCCCTGATCGATCAGCAGATCGATAGCGTTCAGTGAAAAGCTGTCCTCCGGCTCGCTGATGACCGGAAACTCGTCATCATTGGTGCCGATCGTCGCCCAGGGTCCGGAACTGTCGATCCGCCGTTCACCGGAGCCGCTGAAATCGGTGCGGTTATAGCGCGCGCGCAGGCCACCGGAGAGCGAAAGTTTTCCATCCCTGTAGCTGTCGGAAAAACGGACGCGCCCTTCGTCGGCCTGGGAGTGAATTTCGAAATCCTGCATTTTATTGCTGGTCTTGTTGCTGCTGTGGCTGTAGGAAAAATCAAAGCGGTCGTAAGTGTAACGGCTTTTCAACTGGTAGCTCTCGACACTCTGCTCGCGGGTCTTCGGATCGTTATGAAAGTCATTACGACTGAAGGCCAGGCTCACTTCCGGCAGCTCGACCGGCTCCCAGGAGAGCCTGGCGCTGTATTCATCGGTAAAGGAACGGGTTGTCACCTGATCGATGGGACTGCGCTTGATTTCGTTGCGGCGGTACCCGACCGCGGCCTTGAACGGCCCGGTATTCAGCTGCAGGTCGGCATACGGGCGTAGCGACGTGACGCTGGAGACCCCCTCGGAGCTGCCGGGATCATCCGTTTCAAAATCATCGCGCTCACGCTCAAACAGCCCCCCGGCATTCAGGCGGAGCGTCGGATAAATCTCTTTCTGCAAGGACAGGTTGTAGCGCTGGTTGAAACTCGTCGTTGTGCTGCTGGTCGTTTCCTTGTCTCCCTTGTCGTAGATTTCGAGGTCGTTCACCTCGTATTCGAGAATGCTCATCAGGGTCAGGGAATCGGCATGCAGGGGCGCGGGGAACACAAACCCGAAAAGTTGCACAGCCAGGCCGCAGACGATCGAAAAGAGAACCGCTCTGCGCATAATCACCTCTGCCCCATCACGACAACCGCGTTGGCACCGGTTTCGAGTTCGAGACGCCCGAGTTTGTGCTTGCTCACCAGGTCGATCTTCACCAGTTGGTTCTGTTCCGGCAGCACGGCGAACAGGGCATTTTCTTCGTTATCGATCGTCAGGTTGCTGATCATCCCGTCGAGGAAAAAGTGGTCGATGGCCATCAGCGACCGGGGATCGACCACAGCGATCTCGCCGTTCTCCTTGCCCACATAAACCAGGCCACTGTGGTCATCGTACTTGAGGCAGCTGGCACCGCTGCCGATATAGATTTGCGCTGTTACATTCAAGTTGCCGGCAGCAAGAACACTCAGGTTACCGGAATAGGCATTGATCAAGAACAGCCTGAGACCATCGGCCGCTGCAACACCATCCTGCGGCAACTCTTCAAGGGCGACCCGGGTCTGACGCTCGGGGGTCTCCAGATTGACCAGGGTCAGGGCACTCGTTTCGCGGTGAAGAACATAGGCCAGGGTCTCATCGTCCGAGACAAACAGGCCATCAGCTTCGGAGTCAAAGAGGACCCGCTGGTTCTCGAAGAGTGCTGATGTATCGATCAGGCTCAGGGAATCGCTGCCGGGGTTGAGGCTGAGCAGAATTTTGCCCTCGGCGATCAGGATGAGTTTTTCCGGCCGGTCGCCGAAACGCAACGGGACATGCCCGAGAATGGTTCCGCTGTTGACATCGAGAGCGAGTATCCGGTCATCACCGGTGAGGGCGACATAGAGCCGGTCGCGCTGCTGGTCGAGGGCCAGTGACATGGGGCGAGCACCGACGCCGAGTTCACTGGTCACCAGCACGCTGCGCTTGTTAAATACGGTCAGACTGCCGGAACCACTGTTGCTGACGAAGCCGGTCAAACCGGTCAAGGGGCGCTCTGCCTGCCAGAGGGAGAAACTCGGGGTGAAGAGCGTGCCGTCGCTGACCAGTTGCGTTGCAGCCAACGACAGAAAGAGGGTCTCCGATTGTCCCTTACGAATGGTAAAGGGGAAATCGACAATCAGACTCTCCGGCGGCGGAACCAACTCAACCGGGCCCTCACTACCGGATACCGTCGCCGCTTCGACACTCAGCGCCACGCCGCGGTACTGCCCGGGGGGCAGGTCCAGATGCGCCAGACGCTTCTGCACGCCGACCAACCGTTGATTGAAAAGTGCCTCATTCAGCGACAGAGGAATCGCTTCTCCGTCGCTCCGCAACACATCCAGCGCCGCGATACGGAAACTCAGCCGCCCGACCTCCTGGGGCAAGGGTTGCAGGAAGATGCTCAGATGCCCGTCGTCAGCAACCATCGGTGCGGCCGGCCGGCCGGCGGCGCTGCACGCCGCCAGTAACAGCAGACCGATCCAGGCAATTTTTCTGATTTCAGACACCATGCGTGTGATCATCACATCATCCTGTAACAAATCCTCCGGCTCCTCTGCGGCCGGCACCTCCAAAGATAGCAATCCCTGTGCCAGCGAGAACACCTCCAGAGCGATCTCCTAACCACTTGGAGTTAAAAGGAAAATGCACAAGATTTAGAGCCGGTCTGACGGCGCGGCACAGCGCCGAAAAAAAAATCTGGGAATTTTCCCAGATTTACTTCCGCCACCAGATCGATAAAGAAAAAGGCTGACAGTGCCCGGCACACTGTCAGCCTTCGTTTTTTGGGGAGGATCGGTGTTACGTGACCCTCAACTCAGGAGATTAGTCCTGAACGTGACACTTGTTACACAGCTGACGCTGCCACTCGCCGTATTCGGTCGCGATGTCGACAGAGGCGCCGTTTTTGTAGTAGGGAACTGCACCGTTGGCAACCAGGGTCGTGGTTTCTTCGAACAGGATCGCCGACTCGGCCAGGAACTCTTCACCGTTGTCCCAACGCAGGGAGTTGTCGAATGCGGAAGCGTGGGCCCGGTGGCAGCTCAGGCACATAACCACGTCGTCAACACCGTCAACACCGGCAGTGCTGGTGTTATCCAGAGCGGAACCATCAGTTTCACCACGCTCGAAGGGAACCAGGGCGTCATAAGCGGTGGTCACGTCGCCGGTGAAGTCGCCGGAAGCGACGTAGGAGTTGTAGGCGAGCGGAACCAGTTCGTTAACCGGGTGCATGTAGTTGAAATCATCATAAGTATCGTGGCAGCTCAGGCACCAGTTGGACATGCCGCTACCGTAGTCAACAGTGGTACCACTGCTACCGTTTGCACGGGCAACCGGCGCGTCGGCAGTGATGTCGCCGTAGCCAGCGTCGCCGAGGAGACGATAGTTACCGAGGATGGAGCCGTCAACCGGAGCGGCCGCACCATAGGAGCCGGAGCCGGAAATCGCTGCGGTATCGTTACCGGTACCACCGTCAACCTGGCCGTGCGGATCGTGACAGCTGTTGCAACCGAAGGTATCGACGTCGATGGTGCCGCTGCTACCCGGGGCATTGGTGTTGGTGCCGTCTGCCAGCATACCGTAGTCGACAGCAACAACGTTGTGACCCTTGTTGTCGGGATCAAATGTGATGATATTCCCGCGGACGTTCACATCGTGAACCGCACTACTGGTGACCCAGAAGAAGTCGCCGCCCTGATTGACGTTGTTACCAATTGCACTGCTGATGTGATAGCCACCGCTACCGGCATGACAATTCAGACAGGTCGAACTGGCATCACTGCCTTTCAGCAACAGATCATTCGGAGTGGCCCCGGCAGCAACCGGGTTATCGGGCGAGTTGTGCATGGAGTGACAACCGTCGCAATGCGCAACGCCACCGGCGTGGAACGCAAACGCGGTACCGCTGAAGAGGACAAAACTTGCCGCGAGGGCCAACATCATCTTCGTTTTCATCTAAAAACCTCCCATTCGAGTTTGTTGAGCGTATCGGCGTGGCCGGACCCGCCGATAAACTGTTGAGTGACTGTGCAATACCACAGTGCCCACCCAATAGAGCAATCGCTGTGCCAGCCCATTGAAAAAAAATATTTCAAAATAACTTCAAATAGTTATCGGCAATCCAGATTGATCATCTCAGTGGTCAGAGTTCAGATATCTGGGACTTTTCCTTACCCTCATTTGTAAATTCCCCAGATATCACCAACTGCCACGGCACCAAAAATCGGAATCGGAATCGGAATCGCTCAGGATAGAGATTTGTTGAATAGCGGGCGGGAAAGGGAATATGCGACGTGAGAACAACAAAAGACAGCCGGAACCAAATGGCGCCGGCTGCTGTATCAGGGGATGGTTATTTTGTAGACCCCGACCCCCTTGTTGGCGGCCTGGGATACGAAAAGATGCTGCTGCTGCGGGTCGTAAGCCAGATCATCCGGAACCAGCATGTCCTCCGGCCGACCACCACGATAGCCAAATTCCCCCAGGAACTTGAAATCGCGGTCGAAGATCAGAACCACGGAGCGCAAACGGTCAGCGACATAGATATGACCGGCGGCGTCGGCAGTGATCCCGGACACGACACCAAACTTTCCGGGTCCGCTGCCTGAGGTTCCGAACGCCTCAAGCCGCCCCTCAGAATTCAGGCGGTATGCAGAGAACAGGGTCGGAACAGTCAGGTATATGTTCCCGTCACCAGCAACTGAAAAGCCGCTGATATCGTAGATAGCGGTCTTCTCCCCCTCCCGTTCACGTTCAGGCGCTATCTGCGCGGTCAGGTCAAAGGCCCGCAGAAGCCGACCACGGGTGTCGATGACAGCCAGTTTGCACCTGCCACTATCGAGTAGATATAAATTCCCGGCGCCAATCTCTAGACGGTCGGGTCGGAATTCGGCGAGCAGAGGTGAAGGATCCTGAATGACGATTTCCCCCTTCAGCTGGCCACTGTAATCATGGACCTGCACCCCGTAATGCGAAAAATCACGGGCCAGCAAATAGATGGTGCCATCGCTGTCGGTCGCCACATCAAGAGCCGAGACGATGCCGCCATCGGCCCCGAACGCATAGATTTCCATCCCCTGGTGATTATAGATGCGCACCTCGTTGCCGCTCTGGTTCAGGGTATAGGTCTCCTGGTGCGTCGGCTCACACACAACTCGTGCCCACTGGGTAGAGACCGGACCGGAAAAGTCGGACAACAGATACTGGAAAGCAACATCGACATGCCCCCCCCCGCGGCGACTCTGATAGAGGGCTGCCTGGCAGTCTACAGCCACCAACAGCAAAGTCGCCAATAACAGCACATATATCGTGGTGTGTTTGAATTGTTCCATAAAGCTTTTGCCTAGCAACCGCCGTGCCGTTCCAAAAAAAGAACGGCGATATGCCCATCTGGCTCTTTGGACTTTTCCGGCAAAAGACAAAATGTGGGAATATTCCCAGGCAATTTCAGGAATATTCCCACATTTTCGCGCTAAAAATAGTCTGAAGATTTTTTTCACGCAAAATATTTTTCAAAATCAGACCGCCCAGGTGGTTTTTTTCCCATCCTCGGACAAAAAAATCTGGGAATCCGCCAGATCGCCGAAGCGTAGAAAACTTAAAAAAACCTGCTATAGTTTTGAAATCATTGTAAAAATAAAAAAATATCCAAGGTTGGAACAGCTCTTGCTGATGTCATTAACATGATCGTTTTGCACCATTTTGATCGGGAGGCAACTCATGCAGACAACACAAGCCAACATTCTCATTCTCGGTTGCAATCCAGAGTCTCTTCAACCTCTGGGCGATTTATGCAACGGTGCCAAACTCCAGGCGACCATTGTTCCCGACGTCAAGCTCGCTCTTGAACAGGGGGGGCATTGCGAACTACTGGTCTGCGATCTGGAGCACGATCACTGCATCCCGGCCGAGCCGTTCAAGCAGTTGGCCATGCGCTGGCCCGACACACCACTGATTCTGATCACCGCCAATGCCAAGCATACCCACAATACCGCCATGGAGCTGCTGGAGCTTGATGTC
>PKUG01000132.1 GCA_002869665.1 Desulfuromonas sp.
TATTCAATCAGTTCAGCGAAACAACAAAAAAGCGCATCCAGCATAATCTCGGTGCGCTTTACCTTTTGCCTTTCACCTTTAACCTTTCTTCTATTCTTCAAAAATTTCCGTCTTCAACCGCTGATACTCGTCGAAAGCGACAGGAAGGCTGAGGAGGATATTGAGAAAGGCGGCGCTGACCATCGCGACGAAGATGCTGATGGTTATGCCGGTCTGGTACTTGATCGCCACCATCGGCAGCGAGCCGCCGAGGATCTGGCCGGTCATCATCCCCGGCAGGGTGACGATCCCCATCGTCGCCATGGTGGCGATGATCGGTGCGATAACCGCCCTGAGAGCTTCGCGCAGGTACGGACGAACAGCCTCCTGCAGGGTAGCACCAAGCATCAGATAGGTGAGGAATTCGTTCTCGTTCTTGCGAATGGCGCTGTAAAAACGTTCCAGGCTGATGACGTTGCTCTGCAGGCAGTTGCCGAGAATCATACCGACGATCGGCACCATGTAGCGAGCGTCGTAAATGGGCTCGGGGCGAATGACAACGAAAATGAACCAGCCGCTCGCCAGCAGGGTGGCACCGGCGATGCCGACCAGCAGACGCCAGAAGAAGAATCGGCGCCGAAAACCCGCCTTGTTCAGGACGCTGAAGTTGGCCACCACCAGCATGACCAGCACCCAGAGCAGGCTGACCAGAGGGTTGTTGAGCTGAAAGATATATTTCAGGTAGAGACCGACCAGGATCAGCTGCACCCCCATGCGCGCCACGGCAATCAGCGTCTGGCGCAGGGTATCCAGCTGCAGGTAGGCCATGATCGCCAGCGGCACCAGCAGCATGGAAAAAACCAGCACCAGGGAAACGGGTGACAAGTCGACGGTCATCGCCCCTCCTCCCTGAGCTGCCCGTCCGTGAGCTCGATGATCCGCGTACAGGCGGCAATCCAGTCGGGGTCATGCGACACCGACAGCAGGGTGATTTCCGGGCGAAACAGCTCGGCCATCACCGCCTCTTTACTCTCAGGATCGAGCGCCGAGGTGATCTCGTCGGCGATAAAAATCTGCTTGTCCAGCAGTAGAGCGCGGGCCACGGCAATGCGCTGTTTTTCTCCGCCGGAAATCCGGTTGCAGGGTTTCTCGAGAATATTGGGGGAAAGATGCAGACGCTCCAGCAGGGCGACGACCTCTTTGTCCAGAGGCCGCCGACCGCTGTGGGCTTTGAAACGGAAGGGGAGCAGTAGCGCTTCGCGGACACTTTCGGCACCGAGGACCGGTTCCTGACCGATATAGGCGATGCGGGCGCGGATGGTAGCCACGGTCGTCGCCGTGAGTTCCTGGCCGGCAACGGCAATGCGCCCGGCGCTCAGCGGAAAAGCCCCGACGACACATTTGAGCAAGGAGCTTTTACCGCTTCCGGAGGCCCCGCGCAGTACCAGCTTGTCCCCTGCGGCCAGGTCGAGATTGACCGCGGCAAAGAGCACCTGCTGAGGCAATTGCAGCCTGACATTTTCAAAGGTAATCATCCGGAATGACACCGTCCTGTCAGCAGTTCAAGCAGACGCATGGGGCTCAATTCAGCGCCTGCAGAATCCCCTCTCCCAGTTCTTTTCGCTGCCAGTTCTTCAACAGGGTGATCCCCTTCAGAGCCGCTGCCGTTTGCGGCTGAACCCGTGCCAGCTCTTCGAGGGTCGCGTTGTTGATCAGCACCCCGGGGTCCAACTCCAGCTCCGCGGCGACCTTCTTACGCCACTTCTTGAGTCATTCAAAACGTTTTTCCACCGCGGGATCCCGTTCCCGCCGTTCGCCACGGGGAAAAACCGGCAGCTGGCTTTCGGGCAGTTCCAGCGCGATGGCGATC
The DNA here is from genome assembly GCA_002869665.1 of Desulfuromonas sp. Lineage (GTDB taxonomy): Bacteria > Desulfobacterota > Desulfuromonadia > Desulfuromonadales > Geopsychrobacteraceae > PKUG01. Next base: position 1,850 of record PKUG01000132.1, read on the forward strand.
TCAGCCAGAATCCGCCGGCCGTAGCGCTCGACCAGGCGGGGCGCGAACCCCTCGATCTTCGCCAGGGCATTGCGCGTCTCCGGCATTTCCTTCGCCAGCGCAAGGATCGTCTTGTTGCCGAGAACCTTGTAGAGCGGACAGTCGCGGCGTTGAGCTTCCTGATCACGCCATTGAAGCAGCTGCTCTGCCACCGCCAGTTGGCGCGGCCTGAGCGTTCCGGCCCCTTTGAAACGCAGATATTCCGGCCCCTCATGGACGGCAAAGCGCACCTGTTCAAGCAGACGAAATTCTTCTTTCACCCACTCCAGACGCCCTTTTTCACGCAATTTCTCTTCGAGAATCCCGGCCAGGGCATGCAGGTGACCGGTATCCTCGGCGGCGTAACGAATCATCCCTTCCGAGAGCGGGCGCAACGACCAGTCGGCCCGCTGAAATTTCTTATCCAGTTCGACGGCGAAATATTTCCTCAGCACGTCGGCAAGACCGAAGCGTTCCTCACCGAGAAACTGGCTCGAAATCATGGTGTCGAACAGACCATCGATGGTGATTGAGAAATCGCGCGCCAGGCAGCGGATATCATAATCCGCGGCGTGAAAAATTTTACGTACGGCCGGGTCGGCGAGAACTGTTTTCAGCGGCGCCAGTTCGGCACCGGCCAGCGGATCGACTAGAACCGTCGTCTCCGGGGTGGAAAACTGCAACAGGCAAACCTTCTCGGTGTAGTTGTGCATCGAGTCCGCTTCCAGGTCGACAGCGATCACCTCATACGCGGCCAACTGCTCTGCGAACGCAGCAACCTCCTCGGTACGGGTCAGGATCGGGGGTAAAGACATTGAGGCTCCCTTGAAAAAGACTTCAGGCGTCCTTGGACTCCGAAGATTGAATAAGCTCCAGAACTTTCTTGTGCGCGCCATGCAGGGCGAGTGTCGTCAACTCCGGCAAGGAGATCCAGCACCAATCGCCTTCACTGATCCGGGGCAGATCATCGACATCTAGCCGATAGACACGTGCATCCAGGCGAAAATGACTGTAGAGATGTTTGACACTGCCGACCGCAAGCAGCTGAGCGCCAACCCCATGCTCCTGCAGGTAGAATCCCAGTTGCCGTTCGGAATCTGCATCAATCCCCAGAGGGATATTCGGAAATTCCCACAGCCCTCCGAGAAAGCCTTCGGCTGGCCGGCGGCGCACCAGAAAGCGTCCGGCGTGAGTGATCACCAGCGTCAACTCGGAGCGCGACGGCACTTCTTTTTTCGCTTGTTTCNAACACCTGTTCGAGCCCATGAGCGCGAGCCTGGCAGAGTTCCACCACGGGGCACTGCTCACACAGTGGTGAACGCGGGGTGCAGATCGTCGCCCCCAGATCCATGATCGCCTGGGTGTAATCGTGGACATCAGCCTCCGGCGTCAACTCTTCCGCCCAGGCCCAGAGCTGCTTTTCCGCCATCGGGGAACGCGGCGGCTCCTCCAGGGCGCATAAGCGGCAGAGCACCCGACGCACGTTGCCGTCGAGTATCGGCGCCCGCTGCTCGAAAGCCAGCGCACTGATCGCTCCGGCCGTCGACCGGCCGACACCCGGCAGCGTCTGCAGGGTCTCGACATCAGAAGGAAAGGCCCCGAAAAACTCCGTGACAACCCTTCTCGCCGTTTTGTGCAGGTTTCGCGCCCGCGAATAGTAACCGAGTCCGGCCCAGTGATCGATGACTTCCTCAACCGTGGCAGCGGCCAATGCTTCAAGGGTCGGAAAGCGATCAAGGAAGGCGCGGTAATAGTCGATGACCGCCCTCACCGTGGTCTGCTGGAGCATGATCTCCGCCAGCCAGATGCGATAGGGATCACGGGTATTGCGCCAGGGCAGTTCACGCCCTTCGCGCCCGTACCAACGCAGCAAACGGGTGGAAAATTCGGCCGCAGCAACCGGCAGGGGTTCTACCCTTAGCCCTTTATCCTTTTTCCTGGTACCTTGCTTCACCTGTCCTCAACCAAGATCGATCAACACCTTCAGCGTCTTTTCCATCTCTTCGCGGGTACCGATGGAGATCCGCACCCCGTGCTGCAGCAACGGATCGGAGAAGTAGCGCACCAGGATCTTATGGACAAAGAGATTATCGTAGACGCGCTTGCCGTTGCGGTCGGCGGGCTCGGCAAAAATATAGTTGGCATGCGACGCCGCGACCCTGTAGCCCAACTGCCGCAGCTCCTCGGTAAACCAGTCTCGGGTTGCGCAGACTTTGCCCACGGTTTCGCGCAGGTAAGCCTGGTCGCGTAACGCAGCCGTCGCCGCTGCCAGAGCCAGGCGATCGAGGTGGTAGTGGTCACGGATCTTGTCGAGGGCGTCGATGACCTGCGGACGGGCGACCGCCAGCCCGAGGCGCATGCCGGCCAGGGAATAGCTTTTGGAGAAGGTCCGCGTGACGACGACATTCTCATAGGACTTCACCAGTTCAATAGCCGACCCCGAGCTGAAGTCGATATAGGCCTCATCAACTACCAGGATGCCACTACAGCGTTGCGCCAGTTCTTCGATGTAACTGTTTTCAAAAGCGAAGCCGAGCGGCGCGTTGGGGCTGGTGAGGAAGAACAGCTTCCCCTCATAGCGCTCCGGAAAACCGGCCACCAGGTAATCATCGGTCAGGCCGAAGGTCCGGATATGTGCGCCCTGAATCTCGGCCAGGGTCGCATAATAGGAGTAGGACGGATGCACATAGGCGATCTCCTCCCCTTCTCCGGCGAAAGCCCGGATCAGGTTATTGAGCAGCTCGTCCGAGCCGTTGGCCATGATCACCCAGGTCGGCTCAACCCCGTACAGCTCGGCCGCGGCACGGCGCGCTTCACGGCTGCCGGCGTCCGGATACTTGCGCAGGTTGCCACCGTCACTCCCCACCTCGGCGAGAATCGCCTCGACAACCTTCGGCGATGGGGGATAGGGGTTCTCATTGGTATTCAGCTTGATCCAGCCGTCCCCTTCTGGCTGAAATCCGGGCACGTAACCAGCCATTTCGGCGATGTTTTTACGCATAGGAAGCATCGTTACTCCAACTGTTTTATTATCCACAGATTACGCTGATTGCCGCAGATTCAAGGGGCCAAGATCACATAAAACCCGAAAGTAACCGGCGCCATTTGCCATCAACCTAAACTTTTCTTATAGACTTTACGCCTGTCTTTAATCCGCGTGAATCTGCGTAATCTGCGGATTAATAATCCTGCAAAACCTTGTACTCGGTTGTTCGCCGTGCCGGGATAAAGCCGGCATCGCGGATCAGGCGGACCAGGTCATCCCGGGAGATGCGGAAGGAGCAGCCAGCCGCAGCAACCACGTTCTCTTCAAGCATGGTTCCACCGAGATCGTTGGCACCGAAAAAGAGCGCCACCTGGGCCATCCGCTCCCCCTGGGTCACCCAACTCCCCTGGATATTGTCGATGTTATCGAGAACGATCCGTGCCAGGGCGAGCACCTTGAGGTATTCCACACCACCGGCTGTCTCCCCACCCAACTCGGTATTGTCGGGCTGAAAGGTCCAGGGGATGAAGGCGGTAAAGCCGCCGGTACGTGCCTGGATTTCACGGATGCGGAACAGATGCTCGACGATGTCTTCCTGCTTTTCGCGGCTGCCGAACATCATCGTCGCCGTGGTACGCATCCCGAGCCGGTGAGCTTCTTCCATCACCCCCGCCCACTGGCGCCAGCCGATCTTGTTCGGCGAGATCTCCTGACGCACCGAGTCGACCAGCACCTCGGCGCCGCCACCGGGAACCGACGCCAGCCCGGCCGCCTGCAGGCGACGCAGACACTCCGGCATACCGATCCCCGACAGTCTGGCAACATGGATCACCTCGGCCGGCGAGAGGGAGTGAATCTGCACCTGCGGAAAACGTTCGTTCAGGCGCCGGAACAGCTCCTCGAACCAGTCGATCGTCAGGGTCGGGTGCAGCCCCCCCTGCATCAGCAACTGGGTGCCGTCGTGGTCGACCAGCTCCTGGACCTTCTGGAAGATCTCCTCGTAGTCGAGCGTATAGGCGTCCGCATCCTCCGCGTTGCGATAGAAAGCGCAGAAGCGACATTTCGATTCGCAGACGTTGGAGTAGTTGACGTTGCGGTCGACGACAAAAGTCACCCGGTTATCAGGATGCTTGCGCTGCCGGATTCCATCCGCCAGCTTGCCGATCTGAAGCAGATCGGCTTCCGTCAACAACCAGAGAGCCTCATCGCGATCGATGGGGTTCCCGGCATAAATTTTTTGTTCAATAACTGAAAACATTTCATTAGAAATGAGGTCCTAGGATCTAGGTTCTAGGCATGTCACATCAATGCCCTACCTGGCTCCTAATTCCTAATTCCTAGCTCCTTTCCTAATAAACCCTCAACTCGTTGTAAAGCGTGTCCCGCTCGACCGGGATCCTGCCGGCGTTACGGATCAGGCTGATGATCCGTTCCTTGGCAATCTCCTGCGGCGAGTCAGCCCCGGCGTCGTGGCCGATCTTCTCCTCGATGACCGTTCCGTCGAGGTCATTAACCCCGAAGCAGAGCGCTGTCTGGGCGATCTTAAGGCCGAGCATGACCCAGTAGGCCTTGACATGCTGAAAATTGTCGAGGTAGATGCGGCTGATCGCCAGGGTCTTCAGGGCATCGACGCCGCCGACCCCTTTAGCGCCGGGAACGCGGGTATTATCCGGCTGAAAGGCCAGCGGAATGAAACTCTGGAAACCGCCGGTGCGATCCTGCAGCTCGCGGATGCGGCGCATGTGATCGACGCGGTCAGCATAATTTTCCAGGTGACCGAAGAGCATGGTGGCGTTGCTGCGCAGACCGGAGTTGTGAACCTGCTCGATCACATCAAGCCAGCGCTCACCGGAGATCTTCTCGGGACAGATTTTGTCGCGCACCTCCTTGCCGAGGATCTCGGCACCGCCGCCGGGCATGGAGCCGAGCCCCGCTTCCTTGAGCGCGGCAACGACCTCGGGGATACTCAGGCGACTGATGCGCGCGAAATAGTCGATCTCGACCGCGGTAAAGGCCTTGACGTGCAGCTCCGGCGAGACCCCTTTGATCGTCCTTAGCATGTCGAGATAGAACTCGAACGGCATCGTTGGATGCAACCCGCCAACGGAATGAATCTCCGTCGCCCCGGCGGCAACCGCTTCCTTCGCCTTGTTCCGGATCGTTTCCAATGTCAGGGTGTAGCCGCCATCGTCCCCGTCCTCTTTCGAAAAGGCGCAGAAGATACACTGGTTCACACAGTAGTTGGTGTAGTTGATGTGGCGGTTGACGTTGAAATAGACTCGCTCACCGTTCTTGTTCCGGTTAACCTCGGCCGCCAGTTCTCCAATAGCCAGCAGATCGTTCGATTCAAACAACGCCAGGGCCTCGGCCTCATCGACACGTTGCCCCGCCTCAATCTTGTTGCGAATGTTCGTAAATAAATCAATCATTGATTCTGATAGATGATTCCCGGTTTCGGGAACCTTTCTCCTTTTCCTCAAACCTTAACCTTGGTTTTCACCCCAGCGTTCAAACAGTTGATGTGCAATCCCCAGGTTGTCCAGAACCTTACCGACGACGAAGTTGACCAGATCGTCGACCGTTTCAGGTTGCTGGTAAAAAGCCGGCATGGCCGGCAGGATCTGGGCGCCGGCGCGAGAAAGTCGCAGCAGGTTCTCCAGATGAATCTGATTGAAGGGGGTTTCACGCGGTACCAGCAGCAGGCGCTTCCCCTCTTTCAGTGCCACATCTGCGGCACGTTCCAGAAGGTTGTCGGAAAGCCCGGCGGCGATCCGTCCGGCAGTCCCCATAGAACAGGGGCAGATCACCACGGCAGCGGGGGCGTTCGAGCCGCTCGCCGGGGGGGCAAAGAAATCGTTCAGGGCAAAGTGGGAGAGCTCTTCACCGGCACCGAAGTAATCACGTAGCTGCGGCAGCGCCTCAACCGCTTCCGCAGAGATCTTCACCCCCGTCTCAAAGGCCAGCACCTGGCGCCCTGCGTTAGTGAGTAGAACCGTCACCTGCTGATCCGCACGCAGCAGCTCAGCGATCAGGCGCAGCCCGTAAATCGATCCGGAAGCTCCGGTTATGCCGACGACAATGCTATCCATCATTCGTTCTCACCACTGTGACACAGAGACACAGAGGAAAAGCTGATGTTAGGGACGATTCTCTGTACCTCTGGCTCTCTTTGGTTCTTTTTCCTTTAAACCAGCGCGTCAATCAGGGTGAAAATGAAGATCGTTACGCTGATGTAGCCGTTCATGTTGAAGAAAGCAGCGTCCAACCGGCTCAGATCATCCGGCTTGACCAGCATGTGCTCATAGGCGAGCAGACCGGCGACAACGAGCACGCCGAAAAAATAGATCCATCCCAGGCCGCTGCCGGGCATCACCAGCAGCAGGAAGAGCAACATCAGTCCGTGGAAGATGCGTACCAGCAGGAATGCCTTCTCCTTGCCGAGCCGTGAAGGGATCGAGTGCAGCCCTTTTTCCACATCATAATCATAGTCCTGCAAGGCATAGAAGATATCGAACCCTGCAACCCAGAAGAGCACAGCCATTCCGAGCGCGATAACCGGCCAGCCGATATCGCCGCGTAACGCGACCCAGGCACCGATCGGCGCGGCCGCCAGACAAATCCCCAGAACCACGTGGGCGAAGTGGGTGAAGCGTTTGCAGTAGGCATAGAGGACAAAGAAGCCTATAGCAACCGGGGCCAGTTTGAAACAGAGCGGATTCAGCATCCAGGCGGCGAAGAAGAAGATCACCAACGCGGCCAGAATAAACAACAGCGCTTCCAGGAACGAAACTTTTCCGGCCGGGATATGGCGCTCTTCGGTGCGCGGATTTTCGGCGTCTATTTTCGCATCGATCAGTCGGTTCAGCCCCATAGCCGCGCTACGCGCACCGACCATGGCGACACAGACCCAGAACACCTGCCCGATCCCCGGCGCCTCACCGCTCGCCAGCGAGGCCAGCACGACCCCCATCAGAGCAAAGGGGAAGGCGAAGATCGTGTGGGAGAACTTGATCATTTCCAGCAGGGTAACTATCTTGTCTTGAACCTGTTTTCTGTCCATCTGTCGTCTGCTCTCCCTTCGCATGAAGGGGCTAATTTACACCCTGAAGATAACGGGAACAAGTTCTTTCCCGCGACTCCTTCTCAGCGTATGATGAGCTCCGTTCATCATCTGTTCATTTTTCCGCAGTCGCAGTCAGCAACCTCATGAAGCTTTACACTCCAGCCTTTATCGCCCTGTTTTTTGCCAATCTCGCCCACGTGGCGAGCTTCGGAGCGTTCTTTCTTTTTCCGCTTTACATCACCGGTCATGGCGGTACAAGCCAGGATATCGGCATCATCATGGGCGCCTTCTCCCTCGCCTCTGCCCTGCTGCGCCCCTGGGTTGCTAACATGATCGACCGACTCGGCCCGAAACATTCCTACAGTATCGGTTGCGGCATCCTCGCCGTGATGCCACTGACCCATCTTTGGTGTATCGGCCCCATTCAAGACTATTATCCGTTGCTGCTATTGATCCGCGTGGTCCACGGTATCGGCCTGGCCATCTGCTTCACCGCCGTGTTTACCTTTGTGATCGATTTTATTCCGGTTGCCCGGCTGAACGAGGGGATCGGAATTTTCGGCAGTTCAGGCCTTGTAGGCATCGCTCTTGGCCCCCTGGTGACCGAGCCGTTTATCAAGCTTTATGGGGAAACGGCACTCTTTTTCGTAGCCGCTCTGCTCGCCACGCTGGCATTCCTGTTTCAGTTGCCGGTTCGCCCCCCCTGTCAGCGCAGCATTGATCATGCTGCGACACCAGGGTTCTTCTCCCTGTTGCGCACCCGCAAGCTGTTCATCTGCGCCTGCCTTTCCCTGCTCTTTGGAATCGGCCTGGCGGCGACGGGAAACTTCATTGCTCCCTATGCCGAGGAGAAGCAGCTCAGCTTTATCTCCCTTTATTACCTGGCCTATTCCTGTGCAGCAATTGCTGTACGCTTCACCCTCGGACGCCTGGCCGACCGTATCGGCGAAAACCGGATTATCCCCTGGGGGCTGATGATCGCTGCCGGGGGGCTGCTCTTCACCCCGCTGGTGAACGGCAACATTCTCCTGCTCGTGGTCGGATTTATTTTCGGCATCGGCCACGGGTTGCTGTTCCCGTCGCTCAATTCGATGGCGATTCGTGGCGTTCCCTATGCGATTCGCGGCAAGATCACCGGAATCTTCACCGGCGGTATCGACAGCGGCGTCTTCCTCGGCGCGCTCGTCCTCGGCGTTATCGGCAGAGCTTACGGCTTCACCATCCTGTTTCTCTGCGCCGGAGTCCTGATTCTCAGCGGTCTGCTCCTGTTCCGCCTGGCCCCGCGTCAGATGTCAAAAACTGCCCAGATCGGACAGTGATCTGACGGCTTTTCCATCCCCCGCAGTTCGTAGTCGATCCCCGTTTCACTACAGCATTTAACCAGCGGCTCTGTGGCCAGGATCAGGTCGATGCGCAACCCGCGTTTCGGATCAGCCTCGAAGCCGCGTGAACGGTAATCGAACCAACTGAAGCAGTCGGCAACATCGGGGTTTGCTGCCCGGTAGGTGTCGATCAGTCCCCACCCCTTGACCTTGCCAAGCCATTCACGCTCTTCCGGCAGGAAACTACATTTCCCCGTACGCAACCAGCGCTTGCGATTGTCCTCGCCGATGCCGATATCCGCATCTTCAGGGGAGATGTTCATGTCACCGAGAACGGCCAGCAGCTCGTTCGGATCCGCATGTTGCTCCAACCAGTCCGATAATCTGGCATAAAATATCCGTTTGTTCGGAAATTTCTCCGGATGATCACGGTTCTCCCCTTGCGGGAAATAGCCGTTCACCACGCGCAATCGCTTGCCGTTTTCCAACTGGTACCCGGTAATCAGCAGTCGACGCTGGTGGTTCTCATCTTCACCTGGAAAGCCCTTGGCGATTTCATCCGGCTCCAGTTTTGAGAATGTCGCCACTCCATAATGCCCCTTCTGTCCATGATGGATCATCCGATAGCCAAGACCGGCGAGTTGTTCATGGGGGAAGTCACCATCGACAACCTTGATCTCCTGCAGGCCGATAATATCCGGGTCGTGCTTTGCCACCAGGGCTTCAAGCTGATGGAATCGGGCACGGATTCCATTGATGTTGAACGAAACAATCTTCATTATTTCTCCCTCTGAATCGTCTTTATAATTCGGTACCGAGACAAGACTCCTACCCGATATCGACACTGTCCACTACTTACTAAGATGTGACAGGTATCTCAACAATCCTTCAGCGGCACATATGACCAATAATCTCGGAAATGAATTCTCTGCCATAGCGCTTAAGCTTGGTCCGGCCGACACCGTTGATCTGCAGCAACTCCTCTTCACTCGTCGGGACCATCGCCGCCATCTCCGCTAAAGAGGCATCACCGAAAACGACATAGGGGGGAACCCCGTCACGATCGGCAATCTGCTTGCGCAGGCTTCGCAGTCGGTTGAACAGTTCAGTATCGTAGTCCAGACCGGCGATCTTCGGTGCCGTTTTCTTCACCCGTTGCGGCTTGACCCGCGGAGCCGTGATCTGCAGTTCACGCTCTCCGCGCAGCAGCGGACGTGCGCCCTCGGTCAGTTTAAGGACCGAATAATTGCCGATATCCTGCTCCAGATAGCCATAATGTATCAGCTGCCGCAGCAGATGATGCCAGTGGTCCTGACTGCCATCACGCCCGATACCATAGGTGCTCAATTTTTGATGGCCGAGATCTCTGACCCGTTGATTGTCAGCACCACGCAGAACATCGATAACATGGCCGATTCCGAAACGCTGACCGACCCGGTAAACACATGAGAGCGCCTTGCGTGCATCTTCCGTAGCATCGTAACGCTGTGGCGGATCGAGACAGATATCGCAGTTACCGCAGTCCTGTTCCAGCGTTTCACCGAAGTAACCAAGTAGTGCTCGTCGACGACAGATTCCAGATTCGGCAAAAGCGACCATAGCATTCAGTTTATGAACCTCGATACGCATCTGCTCGGCGTTGTTACTCTTCTCGATCAGTCCGCGGTTAAGGGCGATGTCGCCGTAGCCGAAGAGCAACAGCGCTTCAGCAGGCAGCCCATCACGCCCGGCGCGCCCTGTCTCCTGATAGTAACTCTCGATGTTCTTGGGCAGGTCGTGGTGCACGACAAAGCGGACATTCGGTTTGTCGATCCCCATGCCGAAAGCGACGGTGGCCACAACAATCCTGATATCATCGCGCAGGAATGCTTCCTGAACACTTTTGCGCTCCTGACCGTCCATTCCGGCATGATAGGGGGCCGCCTTAAATCCATCCCTGATCAATCGGGCTGCTGTTTCTTCAACCCGCTTGCGGCTCAGACAGTAGACGATTCCTGCCTCATCTGTATGGTTGTCAAGGAACGCCGACAACTGCTGGTAGGGTTTGCTCTTATCGATAACCGTGTAGCGGATATTCGGCCGGTCGAAGCCTGCAGAGACCTGACAGGCCTTCTTCAGGTGCAGACAATTGATGATATCCTGGCGCGTCTGCTTCTCTGCGGTTGCGGTCAGTGCGATCAGTGGAACATCAGGAAAGATCTCACGCAGGCTTCCCAATCTGACATATTCCGGCCTGAAATCATGCCCCCATTGGGAGACACAGTGAGCTTCATCGATCGCAAACAGGGCGATCTCCAGATCTTCCAAGCGGGCGAGGAAATCTGTAGCCAGCAAGCGTTCCGGCGCGACATAGAGCAGATCGAGCTGTCCTGCATGTAATTTAGCCAGGACCCGGCGGGCATCATCTCCGCTCAGTGACGAGTTGTAATAGTCAGCCTGCACGCCATTGGCCTGCAGGGCATCGACCTGATCCTTCATTAATGAAATCAGTGGAGAAACGACGATTGCGGTACCGGAACGCAGCAATGCCGGGATCTGGTAGCAAAGTGATTTTCCGCCTCCGGTCGGCATCAGCACAAAGGCATCACCACCGGCGATTATCTCGTTGATGACCTGCTCCTGATGACTGCGAAAATTCTGGTAGCCGAAAACCTCGTTCAGTACCTGTAGAGCATTAAGCTCCCTCTCGTTTTCACCAACTGCTTCAGACATGATTCCCCTCTCCCGCTATATCCTCTACTATAAGCGTCGCTGGATTGACTCCTGTAGCGTCAATAGCCAGTCTGCCCTTGTCCTGATAGACCCGCTCACCAGCCAGACGATTAACCGTTCGCCACCAGCAATCAGCTGCCGATTCAATGTCTATATCCTGATCCAGCAGAATTAATAGTTTTGAGCGTTGCAAGGGGCTGTTTTGCCAGAGGCTCTGAATCAAATCGCGGTTGTCCGATGGAGACGAGTTCTTAACCTGCAATAGTGCGGCTCCATGATAAAAGGTCGACAGCGGCATTTTAAGACCACACACCTGTGGATAGTCGATTGCCAACATGTTCCGTATGAGGATTTCACTGGCCTTTGCCAACTGAACAGTCTCACTGGGTGGTGGACCAACCACGGTCATCGGGACGATCGCTTCAGAACGCTGTGCAACTGACGTAACATGGAACAGAGGGCAATCATTACGCGTCACGTATTGCCCGGTATGATTTCCGAATGGCCCTTCAACTGTTGTTTCCTGTGGGTCAATAAACCCCTCTAGGACCAGTTCAGCAGAGACTGGCAGCGGCAAGTCAGTGGTATCAGAGGTGTATAGTTTCAGGTCTGGACTGATCAGGGTTTGGCATAAATCGAATTCGTTGACTCCTGACGGTAATGGTGCGGCTGCGGCCCAAATCAGGGCCGGATCCCCCCCAAGCACCAGGCTGAAGGAGAAGGGCTCATTCATGGCTTTCGCAGCTTCATGATTTATAGCCGCATCTGAGCCGGGAGCAAAGTTAACCGCCAGAGTCGTTGCCGATTGCATCTGAGCACGATAAATCCCAATGTTTATCGCACCGGTTTGCCTGTGCCTTGATATCCCCAGTCCGAGAGTCAGGTAGCGCCCCCCCTCTCGGGGCCAGCTCTGAATAGCAGGGAGCCTCGTCAGATCAACGATTTCATTTTGTGTATGATACTGATTATGACCTAAAGGCGTCGCATTTAACTGCTTAAGGCGTTCATTTGAAGAACCTGCGCGTTGAGTAAAGAAATCTTTTAAGCGCACATCAAAAGCAGCCAGTGAATCCGACTGCAGCAGGGCACACAAACGACTGTCCGAGCCAAACAAATTGGTAACAACCCGGCATGCGGACCCGCTCACATTTGTGAACAGTTGTGCTTTCCCACCATCGAGTTTTCTGAACTCAGAACGGGCTAGGCAAGAAATTTCCAAAGAGCAAGAAACAGGTTCGTTAATTCGCTCAAGCTCGCCAATGGCGTCCAATCTATGTAGATAGTCGCGTAGGTCCATGCGCAGAGTTTAGCCGATTTCCTCTCTATAACGCAAAAAGCCCTTCAGCATGCTGAAGGGCTTTTTGTACTTAACTCAGTTTCGGATTAGAAACCGGCCAGCCTCGCCAGATTCATCAAGGTGCCGGGAACGATCCCAAGATAAAGGACACCGATGATCGAGACAACGATCGAAATCGCAGTAGAAACGTTGATCTTGACCCAGGCAAAATCTTCGGTCGGCTCTTTGAAGTACATCTGAACCATAACCCGCAGGTAGTAGAAGAGGGAGACGGCAGAGTTCAGAACACCAAGAACGGCCAGCCAGATGTAACCGGCCTTCACGGCACCGGCAAAGATGTAGAACTTACCGGTAAAACCGGCGGTCGGCAGCAGACCCATCAGGGAGAAGAGGAAGATACAGAGGGCAACGGCAAGGACCGGCTTCTTGTAGCCGAAACCAGCGATACCGTCGAGAGTCAGATTTTCTTCGCCCTTCTTGCCAATCAGAACCAGGACAGCAAAGGCACCCATGTTCATGAAAGTGTAAACCAGCATGTAAAAGAGGATCGCTGAGAGACCGACTTCGTTCCAGGCAACCATGCCGACCAGAGCATATCCGGCGTGGGAGATGGAGGAGTAAGCCAGCATCCGTTTGAGGTCCTGCTGACCGAGAGCGATGAAGTTACCAACGGTCATGGTCAGGACAGCGAGAATCCAGAAGATAGCACTCAGGTCGGACTGCATACCATCGAGGCCGATGATGGTGACGCGCATGAAAGCGGCAAAGGCAGCAGCCTTGGGACCGGCACTCATGAATGCGGTAATCGGCGTCGGGGCACCCTGATAGACATCGGGAGTCCACATGTGGAACGGAGCAGCAGCGACCTTGAAGAGGAAGCCGGTCAGCATCAGCAAACCACCGGCGATGAACATCTTGTTCAGAACTGCATCGGGATGAGCACTGACATACTCGGCAATCTTCTGAATCTTGGTCGAACCGGTTACGCCGTAGAGCAGGGCCACACCGTAGAGCAGAAAGCCGGTTGAGAAGGCGCCGAGGAAGAAGTATTTCAGGCCGGCCTCGTTCGACTTGGTCTGATCACGGAAATAACCGGCCAGCACGTAGAGCGAAACGGACAGGACTTCCAGCCCCAGGAAGATCGTCATCAGGTCGGTGCCCGATGCCATCCACATGGCACCTGCTGTCGTGAACAGTATCAGCGGGTAATATTCAGCGACCGGGAATTCCTCACGCTTGAGATAGTCGTCAGACATCAGAATCGTGAGGATCGCGGCAGCGATACAGATCAGACTGAAGAATGTTGCGAAATTGTCGAGAACGACACTTCCGGCAAAACCAGCCTGAACATTATTCCAACCGGAGAGGGATACGAACCCGGTGATAACCAGAGCGATAATGCTCATCCAGGCGATCGGTGTTGTATTGCCACGTTTCATGAACACCGAGGCCAGCAGCAGCAACATACCGAAGCCACTGAGAATCAATGAAGGCATTATGGCCTGCAAATTGACATTCTGGATGGCTTCTTGAACCAGATTTTCCATCGAACAGCTCCTCAGAACCAGAGTTTACTCAAGTTAATCCAATAATTAATTATGTCCGTGTGCTGCGGGAGCATGCCCTTCAGCGGCAGGGGCATGACCATGAGCCTCAGCAGCCGGCTGATGCATCTCTACAATCGCGGGCTGATGACCCATCTGCTCAAGAACTTTTTCCATTGCCGGGTTCATCTTCGAGAAGAAAGTGTTCGGATAGACACCGATCCAGAAGACAAAGACGAGCAGCGGAAGCATGATGACGATCTCGCGCAGTGAGAGATCCTTGAGCTTCTCGTTTTCAGGGTTAGTGACCTTGCCGAACATAACGCGCTGGTACATCCAGAGCATGTAAACAGCAGCGAGAATTACGCCGGTGGTAGCGAAGACAGCATACCAGCGCAGTCCACCTTCAAAAGCGCCCATCAGGGCGAGGAACTCGCCGACGAAGCCGTTGGTACCCGGCAGGCCGACGGAGCTGAAGGTGATGATCATGAAGATCGTCGCGAAGATCGGCATCTTGGTTGCCAGACCGCCAAACTCAGTAATCAGGCGAGTATGGCGACGCTCGTAGATGAAACCGACAATAAGGAACAGCGCGCCTGTCGAAATACCGTGGTTGATCATCTGGATCATACCGCCAGCGAGGCCCTGCATGTTCATGGCGAAGATACCGAGCATGACGAAGCCAAGGTGAGCAACGGAAGAGTAAGCAACCAGTTTCTTGACGTCTTCCTGCATCATGGCAACCAGGGAGCCGTAGATAATACCGACGACGCTCAGGAAGGCCAGGAACGGGATGAAGGTCGGCAGCGCTTCGGGGAACAGCGGCATGGCGAAACGGACATAACCGTAGGTACCCATTTTCAGCAGGACAGCGGCCAGGATAACGGAACCGGCAGTTGGTGCCTCGGTGTGTGCGTCAGGCAACCAAGTGTGCAGCGGGAACATCGGAACCTTGATCGCAAAGCTGAATCCGAAGGCAAGGAACAGCCAGAACTGCGCGTTGTACGGCAGGTCAAGCTTGTAGAACTCCTGAATACCGAAACCATTGATATCCGCGCCACTCTGTACTGCATAGTAGTAGACGAAGATGATGGCGACCAGCATCAGCAGCGAACCGACAGCAGTGTAGATGAAGAACTTGACGGCTGCATAGATGCGGTTCTTGCCACCCCAGATACCGATGAGGAAGTACATCGGGATCAGCATCAATTCCCAGAAGACATAGAAAAGGAACAGGTCAAGGGAGACGAAGGCGCCCAGCATGCCGGTTTCCA
>PKUG01000081.1 GCA_002869665.1 Desulfuromonas sp.
CCCGGCACAGCCCGCCAGCCCGGCAGCGAGCATGAAGTTGACGATCTTGATCTTGTTGGTGTTGACGCTCATGATCTCGGCGGCGACTTCATCCTGACAGATGGCGTTGACCCCCTTGCCGTAAGTCGACGAGATAAAGCGCCGAATGGTCCAGACCGTCAACGCGGTGAAGAGGATGACCCAGAACATCATCCAGGGGCCGTCGAAGATGTCGATCATCGCCCAGACCGTGTCCTTCATCCCCTGGAACCCGCGCGAGCCGCCGATGAAGCTCATATTCGAAAGAGCCGAGATGATCATGTAGTTGACGGCGAGGGAGATGATTGCCAGGTAATCGTCACGGGTTTTGAATGAAGGGATGGAGACCAGCAGTGACGACAGGGCGGCGACGAAACCGCCGATGAGCAGGATGATCGGAAATACGATGAACACTGCGGTTGCGGGGAACAGCGGGTCGCCGAACTTGGTGCCGAAGCAGACCACGGAGAGGATCGACGAGATATAGGCGCCAATACACATGAAGGCGGCGTGGCCACAGGTGAATTCACCCATGTTGCCGTTGATCAGGTTCAGGCTGGTCGACATGATGATGTTGATGCCGATGGTCATGATAACGATCTGGACATAGTTGTCGATCCAGCCGAAATGAGCCGTGACCAGCAGCAGGGCAGCGAAGACAACCAGCAGGACGTTGAGAGAATATTTCATCATGGTTAATCCTCCCAACTATATCTTTGTCGACTGCGGCATGCCGAACAGGCCGGTCGGCTTCATCCACAGGATCAGTAGCAGAATGGTGAAGGCGAAGAGGTCGCGGTAACTGGAAGGGAAGACGGTCACAACACCGACCTCAATGAAGCCGAGCAGGAAGCCGCCGACGAACGCCCCCTTGATATCGCCGATGCCGCCGACAACCGCGGCGATAAAGGCTTTCCAGCCGATCAGCATCCCCATGAAGGGTTCCAGAACCGGGTAGCTCATGGCGAACAGCAGACCGGCCAGTCCGGCAAAGCCCGAACCCAGGACAAAGGTGAAGACGATGATCGTGTCGATCGGAATCCCCATCAACGGAATGGCGAACTTGTCATAGGAGATGCCGCGCATCGCCATGCCGATCCGGGTTTTGGTGACCACCCACTGGAGGAAGAGAAAAACAACGATGGCGGCAAAGATGACCATAACTTTAAGGTTGGTCAGGGTGATGCCGCCGATGTTCCAGATCTGCTTTTCAATCAGTTCAGGGAACTTCAGGCGGCTGGCACCGAGCACGGCCAGGTTGGAGTACTCAAGAATCAGACCGCACATCAGCGCGGTGATAACGACGTAGAGCCGGTGGGCTCCTTTCCTGCGTAGCGGGCGGTAGGCGATTCGCTCCAGGGTGACTCCGACTAGCGAGGTCAGGAACATGGTCAGCGGTACGGTCACGGCGAAGGCTATCGACGGAGATAGGCCTGCCAGCGGTCCGAGCAGAAAGCCGGCGACGAAGAATGAAATATAGGCGCCGACCATGAAGATATCGCCGTGGGCGAAGTTGATCAGGCGCAACACCCCGTAAACCAGGGTGTAGCCCAATGCGATGAGAGCGTAGAAGCTCCCCCACTGCAGGGCATTCAGGATATTCTGAATTATGAAATCCACTTCAGGTTCTTCCTTGGGATAAGCGTTGGTTGAGGTTCAGATGACTGCCGACTGAAAGATATCAATAAACAAAAGGACGGGGGCCCAAAGGCCCCCGCCTCGGTCAAACTTAACCTTGAATAATTATTCCGGACAGACAGATTCTTCAAAGATGAATTTGCCTTCATCAGAGATTTTGACAACGACGGCACATTTGATCGGGTCACCCTGCTCGTCAAACTTGGAGGAGCCGGTGATGCCGTCAAAAGACTTGATGGCGGCCAGGCCGTCACGGATAGCGGCACGCATTTTCCGCGGGTTGCTTTCAACCTTACCGGCGTTTTGGATCCCCTGAACCATCAGGCCGATGGAGTCCCAGGTCAGAGCAGCGTAGTCTGCCGGCTCGGAACCGTATTTTTCCATGTAGCGGTCGATGAAGACCTTGGTGGCACCGGTGGCTCCAGCTGCTGCATAGTGTGTCGAGAAAAATTGACCATAGCACTGCTCGCCGCAGAGTTTGACCAGATCGGGAGTGCCCCAGGCATCGCCACCCATGAATGGTCCTTTGTAGCCCAGGTCACGGGCCTGCGGGATAATCAGGGCAACCTGGTTGTAGTTTTCCGGAACAAAGATGAAGTCAGGCTTGGCAGCGATGATGGTGGTCAATTGAGCCGAAAAATCCTGGTCTTTATTTCCGTTTGTTTCGTAAGCAACGACCGGGCCGAGCCCTTTTGTTTCCCAGGCCCCTTTAAAGGCTTCTGCCAGGCCGACAGAGTAGTCGTTGTCGATATCGTAGATAACCGCAGCTGTCTTAGCATTGTATTTTTTTGCAGCGAAGTTTGCGGCAACCGGGCCCTGAAAGGGGTCGAGGAAGGCCGCACGGAAAACCCAGGGACGGTCTTTGGTTGTGTCAGGGTTTGTCGACCAGGGGCTGATCATCGGGACGCGGTTCTCGTTACATGTTCCTCCAGCGGGAATGGCTTGCTGAGAGGAGTTGGGGCCGATGATGGCAACGACTTCTTCCTGATTGATCAGTTTGAGCGCGGCGTTGACCGCGGAGTCGGGCTTGGATTCGTTATCCATGTAAACAAACTCGAGCATGTATTTCTTGCCGCCGACTTCCAGGCCACCGGCACCGTTGATATCCGCGAGGTATATTTCAGCGGCGTTTTTGGAGCCTTCGCCGACTTCCGGAATAGCGCCGGTCAGCGGAATGTTGAAGCCGATCTTGATCGTGTCAGCCGCCAGGGCCGGCAGAGCCAGGGCCAGGGCGAGACAGGAAATGAGCAGGGCGGTCGATAGACGTTTCATAGCTTCTCCTCTTGTTTAGGTGGTTGGTGGTCTGCGGTTCAACGAACCGACAAAAAAGAAAAACCGCCTGGTTGGTACAACCCGAACCCGGCGGTAGACAAATTATGCAGCTCCCGATGCGGACTTCGATACAGTCGTTGTACCCAAGATTCCGGCACGACTTCCTTGTCGCACAAAAACCCATCTTTTTTCAAATCAGGAAAAAAATCAACAGGTTTAAACATTTTCTCGGCAATATAACTTATTTGGTCTATTTTTCTGTCGGTTGCGGTAATCTTGACATTAAAAATCAACAAAACTATTGTGTATACGCACAAAAAGTAAGCTATAGACAGCGTGAGGCCCCATTTTCTATGCAGACTCATATTTTCCATGCCGAAAGCGACAAAGACATCGTCTCCTTCATCAAGGATCTCGGGCATTCGATGGCGATGCACGGGTTCATCATTCACAACGAAGACAAGATGGAGATGGTGCATCATTTCGGTCATCACGGCGTACAACTGGCGAGCAGCTTCGACCTGCGCATGATTCAGGTCTGCGCGCCGAAACGGGCGGCTGAATCTCTGGTGCGGAATCTCGAGCGTGCCGTACTGATGCCGAAATTCATCACCGTTTTCACCCTCGATGGTAAAACCCAGGTCCGGCTGCTGCGTCTTGGTGAAGAACTGATTGCCGGACTGGTAGATGACAATGATTTTCCCGCCCAGAATTCGGCCATATGCCGCAGCCTGATCACGGCGATCGAAGCCGCTTTGTAAAGGATCAACCATGTCTCCAAGACCCAGAAAACCGCGGCACTGCTGCCCGAGTCGACGGCCGTCGGATCACCTGTTCAAACCGGTCGGAACCCCGATGTCCGAACTCCAGGTCATTGAAATCGAAGCCGATGAACTGGAAGCCCTGACCCTTTGCGACCGTGATTCCCTGACCCAGGCCGAAGCCGGAGAGCAGATGGGGATTTCGCGCGGCACGGTGCAGCGTCTGGTCGTCAGCGGCCGCAAGAAAATCATCGAAGCCCTGATCGACGGCCGGGTCATCCTGATCAAGCCGCACGAAACGGTCGGCGAAGGAGAAAGCCATGGCGATTGAAATCATCACCACCGGTGGAACCATCGACAAGATCTACTTCGACGCCAAAAGCAGCTATGAAATCGGTGAACCACAAATCGGCCAGGTGCTGGAGGACGCCAACCTGGTGATCGACTACTGCATCACGCCGTTGCTGCGTAAGGATAGCCTGGAGTTGACGGACGACGACCGCGAGCTCATCCGTAAAACGGCCGCAGCCAGCGCCAACGACAGGATCGTGATCACCCACGGGACCGATACCATGATCAAGACTGCTCTCGCCATCGGTACGCTTCCCGGAAAAACGGTGGTCCTGACCGGAGCCATGCAACCGGCCCGTTTCCGTTTTACCGACGCTATCTACAACGTCGCCGCCGCTTTGACCGCAGTACAGGTGCTCGGCGAAGGGGTCTGGATCGTCATGAACGGCCGGGTCTTCGATCCCCGGCACGCCCGGAAGAACGTTGAAATGAACCGTTTCGAAGAGGTGTAAAGAAGCTCAGCCTGATGGAGTAGTGAAGGGTTCATAGAAAATATTTTGCATCTGCCTCTCGGGAAATCTTTTGCAGACGCAAAAAAAAAGGGGCGCCGTGCGACATGATGTCGGCGGCGCCCCTTTTTTGTTCTCTCTGTCAGGTCGGATTATTCCGTGACCAGCCCGCTGTTCTGTTTGGTCAGGGAGATGTACTGATCCAGGTTTTCCGACACCATATTCTGGAACTGGCTGGAATACCACTCCAGAGCTTTTTCCTTGTCAGCAGCGATATCCGGGCTGCCGTGGGCGGCCTCGTGAGCGCTGAAGCGGGCCGCGGCATAGCGCAGGGCTACACTGACATGCCCAACAGTGGCCTCGTCTTCCTTGAGAAGTTCATTGGCGACGGCGATAAACCTGTCTGCCATGTTGAACAGTTCCATGCGGTTCAATTCTTCTTTGTCTTCAGCCATGTCTATTCCTTTTCCGGCGTGTGTACGGCCTTGGAGAGAGGGAATTTAATTGCTCTTCGTACGAAATCCGGAAGCTAACATAAACACCGGTTGCTGCCAAGGAGGGAGCAAAAAAAACGGAGAACCTTTCAGCTCTCCGTTTTAGTTTTTACGTTTCTGTGCGGTTACAGGATCTGGCTGAGGAACAGCTTGCTGCGCTCGTGTTGCGGGTTGCGGAAGAATTCGTGCGGGGTGTTCTCCTCGACGATCTGGCCGTCGTCCATGAAGATGACCCGGTCGGCGACCTTTTCGGCAAAGCCCATTTCGTGGGTGACGACGAGCATGGTCATCCCCTCGCTGGCGAGGTCGACCATGACGTCGAGAACTTCCTTGATCATCTCCGGGTCGAGGGCCGAGGTCGGCTCGTCGAAGAGCATGACCTCGGGCGCCATACACAAACTGCGGGCGATGGCGACACGCTGCTGCTGCCCACCGGAGAGCTGGCCCGGGAATTTGTGCGCCTGCTCGGCAATATGGACCTTCTCCAGGTACATCATGGCGGCTTCTTCGGCCTGTTTCTTCGGCGTCTTGCGGACCCAGATCGGGCCGAGGGTCAGGTTCTCCATGATCGTCAGGTGAGGGAACAGGTTGAAGTGCTGGAACACCATCCCGACTTCGGCGCGGACGGTTTCGATGTTCTTGATGTCGCGGGTCAGTTCGGTGCCGTTGACGATGATCTGCCCCTGCTGATGCTCTTCCAGGCGGTTGATGCAACGGATCATGGTCGACTTTCCCGAGCCGGACGGGCCGCAGATGACGATCTTTTCACAGCGCTTTACCTTGAGGTTGATGTCGCTGAGGACATGGAAATCGCCATACCATTTATGCATGTTGCGGATTTCGATAATGGGTGGCGCCGTCGGGTCAGAGCAGTATGCCGCAGTGTTTTTATCCATAGTCATGTTGTCTCTCGCGTCTATTCCGGGTTCACCGCTGTTAATGGCCGGTGTGAAGTTCACGTTCCAGGCGTCGGCTGTAGCTCGACATGGCGTAGCAGAAGATAAAGTAGAGAACCGCCAGGAAGATGTAGGCTTCCGTCGAGTAGCCGGTCCAGTTCGGGTTCTGCAGGGTGACCTTGGTCGTCTTGAGGACATCGTAAAGGGCGATGATGACGACCAGCGAAGTGTCTTTGAAGGCCGAAAGCAGAATGCCGACGGTCGGCGGAATGACGATCTTGAGCGCCTGGGGGAGAATGATCAGGCGCATCGTCTGGCGATAGTTGAGGCCGAGGGAGTCGGCCGCTTCGTACTGCCCCTTCGGCATCGCCTGCAGGCCGCCGCGGACGACCTCAGCGATGTAGGCGGCGGTGAAGAGGATGATCGCCACCTGGGCGCGCAGGACCTTGTCGATGGTCATACCGTCGGGCAGAAACAGCGGGAACATGATCGACGACATGAACAGCAGGCTGATCAACGGGACACCACGGATCATCTCGATGTAGACGACGCACAGGGTCCGGATCGCCGGCATCTTCGAACGGCGGCCGAGGGCCAGCACAACACCGAGCGGGTAGGCGCAGACCATGCCGAAGAACGACAGCATCATGGTCAGCGGCAGACCGCTCCACTGCCCGGTTTCGACGACCGGCATGCCGAACACACCGCCGTACATCAGGGTGCCCATGACGATCAGGCCGACCAGCCAGTACCAGAGCAGCGCTTTCTTCCACCGGTGCCGCTCCTTGGAGTAGATGACCAGGCCGAGCAGCAGAATCATCGCCAGGATCGGTCGCCACTCCTGCCCTTCCGGGAAGAAACCGAGGAGGATGAATTTGATGTTGCGCGGAATGATCGACCAGCAGGCGCCGTCGATATCGCGGCAGACCTCGGCCGAGGTGTTCCAGACGCTGTCGATGAAAGCCCACTTGATCAGTGGCGGAATGGTGTAGAGCAGCGCCAGCATGGTCAGGACCGTCAGGACGCTGTTGAACCAGCTGCTGAACAGGTTTTTGCGCAGCCAGGCGACGGCCCCGTCTTTGTGCACCGGGGCGGCGAGGTATTCGCGGGTCGGTTGTGTCGGAGTACTCATCGCATCACCTCTCCACCAGGGCCATTTTCTTGTTGTACCAGTTCATGAACAGCGAGGTCGACAGGCTGAAGACCAGGAAGACCAGCATGATCAGCGCGACCCCCTCGATCGCCTGTCCGGTCTGGTTGATGATCGTGTTGGTGACGGCAACGAAGTCGGCATAGCCGATCGCAATCGCCAGGGAACTGTTTTTGGTCAGGTTCAGCATCTGGCTGGTCAGCGGCGGAATAATCACGCGCAGGGCCTGGGGCAGGACAACCAGCTGGAGAACCTTCGCGGGACGCAGGCCGATCGCCATGGCGGCTTCGATCTGCCCCTTGCCGACCGACTGGATGCCGGCGCGAACGATTTCGGCGACGAAGGCCGAGGTGTAGATCACCAGACCGAGCAGCAGGGCGCTGAACTCAGGGCTGACCGTGACTCCGCCTTTGAAATTGAAGCCGCGCAGGGCCGGGATGTCCATCGCCGTCGGCGCGCCGTACAGCAGCCACACCACTGCCGGCAGAACGATGGCGGCCGCGATCGTGATGCGCAGGGCCGGGAAAGGCTTACCGGTCGCCGCCTGTCTTTTCTTCCCCCAGCGGTTGAGGACCCAGCCCCCTACCAGCACCGCGAGCAGGGTCCAGCCCATGGCTGAATGGGCCGGGTGGGCCGCGGGAACGGCGAAGATCATCCCCCGGTTGCAGAGAAACAGTCCGGTGAACGGATTCAAGGCCTGGCGTGGTGCCGGAAAGGCTTCATAGAAGATGGCATACCAGAAGAACAGCTGCAGCAGGACCGGGATGTTTTGCATCACCTCGATATAGGCTGCGGCGAGCTTCGAGACCAGCCAGTTTTTCGACAGCCGCGAAATCCCGATAACGGTTCCCAGAATCAGGGTGAAGACGATCCCGATGAACGAGACCTTCACGGTGTTCAGGGCGCCGACGAGCAGGGCACGCGTGTAGCTGTCGGCGGCCGAATACTCGATCAGCGATTCGCCGATCTCGAAAGAGGCTTCCTTGTCGAGAAAGCCGAAACCGGTGGCGATCGACTGCCGCTGCAGGTTCGCCTGGGTGTTGCTGAACAGATAATAGCTGATACCGAAGACGATCGCGATGGCGGCAAGCTGGAAAACGATGGCACGCTTGGCTTCGTCCCGCCAGAACGGCACCGCGGACGGCATCGGAGCATCTTTCGCTGGAGAGTTCTGTGGCATAGGCGTCATGACCCGGGGAGAATAAAAATCAGCCGCCGGGAATGGATACCCGGCGGCTGACAAGATAAAACCAGATTATTTGAACGGCGGGGAGTACATCAGACCGCCATTGGTCCAGAGCGCGTTGAGGCCGCGCTCGATCCCCAGCTTGGTGTTCACGCCGACATTGCGCTCGAACACTTCGCCGTAGTTGCCGACCTGCTTGACGATGTTGTAGGCCCACTTCTCATCCAGGCCGAGAGCTTCGCCGTTGCCGGGGATAACGCCGAGGAAGCGCTGAACGACGGGGTTGGTGCTCTTGAGCATTTCATCAACGTTGGCCGAGGTGATCCCCAGCTCTTCAGCGTTGATCATCGCCAGAACGGAGAAGTCAACGATGTCACGGAACTGGTCGTCGCCATGACGAACGGCCGGAGCCAGGGGCTCTTTGGAGATGATTTCCGGCAGAATGATGTAATCTTTCGGGTTCGGGGCCACGGCGCGGGTGCCGGCGAGCTGGGAGGCATCGGAGGTCAGGACATCGCAACGACCGGCGAAGAAGGTCTTGGCCAGTTCGGAGGTCGACTCGATGACGACCGGGTTCATCTTCATGTTGTTGCTACGGAAGAAGTCGGCAGCATTCTGCTCGGTGGTGGTGCCGGGGAGAACGCAGACGGTGGCGCCGTCAAGTTCCTTGGCGCTCTTGACGCCGAGGGCCTTCGGAACCATGAAGCCCTGACCGTCATAATAGTTGACGGTGACGAAGTTGAGGCCGAGCTGGGTTTCGCGCGACAGGGTGCGGGTCGCGTTACGGGTCAACAGATCAATCTCGCCCGACTGCAGGGCGGTGAAGCGCTGCTGGGCGGTCAGGGGGGTGTATTTGACTTTGTCGGCATCGCCGAAGATTGCCGCGGAAACGGCACGGGCGGTATCGACGTCAAGGCCTTTCCAGACCCCTTTCTCATCAGGCATGCCGAAGCCGAAAACGCCGCCGTTCACGCCGACCTGAATGAAGCCTTTGGCTTTGACGGCATCGAGATCCTTGCCAGCATAAGCGAAAGATACGGCCATCAGGCTGACGGCCAGAAAAAGAACCAGACTTTTTGCTAATTTCATGTTTGTTGCCTCCTGCGGTAGATGGTGTTGGGTGATACGAAGACACGGTGAAAAAAGCCTACAATAACAACAATTTTTCCCACGTATGGTCAGGAATAGAATGTTGTTATCAGGCTACATATACTCCAGGCGCGACAGTGAGTCAAAGCCGATTTCACATCCGGAAACGACTTGTCCCGCACTGTCTTCGTCATGGACTCCTGTCGGTCTTCTTTGATCGAGGGAGGGGGTGCTGCTTGAATCAGCCGGTTTTCCCCCGGCGAATTTTCTTGATCTGTCTGTGGAACGCGCGCGCCAGCAGGGTCAGCGGCTCGATCTGGTGCTCGGCGAACGAGCTTTTGCGCAGCGAGCACAAAATCAGGACCGTCCGCATTGCCCCGCGTTCGTAACAGGCCTTGGCGAGGTAGGACTGAACCCCTTTGGGGACAAAGAGCATCCAGTCGATCGCCTTGATGCTGCTCTGCGTATCGTCAACGATCAGGTAGTCGAGATGTTCCTTGACGATGTTTTCGGCGATTGTCCCAGCGTACGGGAACTGGCTGCCGGTTGTCAACGGTTCACGCAGCTCCCCGGCGGCGCAGACAACGACCTTGTTGCGCCGTGCGTAGATGTCGGAATAGATCACCGCGTCCATGCCGGGGAACAGTTTGCGTGATTGTTGAATACGTTCCAGCATTGCCGCTGCTGTCCGGCATCCACCGAGCGCGGTACAGAGTTGCCGGATCGCCATCCTGCCGCTTGCGGCATCCACCCCTGAGCGAAGCCGATCCGGGCGAGCGTTTCCTGGTGCTGATCGGCGAGGATGTGCAGACCAGCGGTGCCGCGTTCCTTGAGCAGTTCGCTTGATTCTATTTTCCTGCGCCAGTTTTTCTTTGTGGCAGCGCTTTGGGAACGGCCGTGACCACTTCACCTGTCCGGGATTGTGATAAGATCATTCTGTACCCGATGCTGTTCACGGCTGGAGACTGATCACAATGCTGCGCAAGATTCTTCTGGGTTTGCTCCTCTTTTTCCTGCTCCTCACTATCGCGGTTGTCGGCTTTCGCACCCAGTTGACCGCCTACGGCTTGAAGCTGGCGCTTGAGCAGCAGGGGGCGCGCCAGGTTTCCGTGGTCGTTTCCCGCCTCGACAGTACAACGTTCGGGCTCGACCGGCTCGCTTTTGTTCTGCCGCGCGGCAGCCGGGTTCTCGATCTGCAGCTGGCCGGGTTGACGGTGGAGTTTGTCGCCTCTGAGCTGCGCGATGGCCGGGTGCGGGATATCTCCCTCGATTCGCTGGTTCTGCTTCAGTCGCTGGCTCCGGGCGAGGTTGAGACAGAACCTGCTGCGCCCATCAACCTGCCGGAACTGCTGACCCGCCTGACGGGGGACTGGCAGGACCTGCTCCCCTTCGACAGGGCCACGGTCGCCAATATCCGCCTCTGTGCCCCAGAACTCCCCCCGGCCCTGATCCAGCCTTTGAGCCTGTTCGTTGTGCGCACGGTCGACGGGGTGACGGTCGAGTCGCACCCGGTAAAGCAGTCGCCTTCTGCGCCGCTGGTACTGAGTTTTGAGAAACATGCCGAGAGCCTGACACTTGAAGCCGTTGCGCAGGGGGCTGGCGAGGTGCGTGCGGGGCTCACCGGTGGCGAACTGGACGGAGCCTTTGCCTTCGATCCTGCGCAGCTTAATTCCCTGCTCGTACTCTTCGGCCAGAAGGGGGTGCCGCTGCTCGACGAGGTCGGCCCGGCGCGCATGACCGGCAGCTTCAAGGCGCAGCTGGACAGCTGGCCGCAGCTGGAGCTGCAGGGGCGGCTTGCAGCGGAAAACCTGACGCTGGCCGATACGCGGTTAAAAGGGCTCGCCCTGCAATTTGACTTGGCGCTGGATGGTGCGAATAACGCAGACCCGCTACGCAGTGGCCGGGTCAAGCTGGCCGCCAACCAGATCACCCGGCCCGACCTTGCCCTGGATGACGTGGCCCTGGTGCTAACTCTCGAAGCGACCGAACCCGGCAGTTATCGTCTGGCGGAAGATTCCGAACTTAAGATCGCTCAACTCGTCAGCCCTCAGGGGCGGTTTGAAAAGGCGGTTCTGCCGGTGGCCGGTGAATTGTCCCTGGCCGGGGACGACGGGATAATGCTGCGTTTTGCCGGTCACGAACCCTGGACGCTGACGGATTTGAAGAGCGCCGATTTTTCTGTTGCCGGGGTGAACATCAAGCCGTCCTTTGTCCTGCACGCGCAGCCTGCCGGTGGCCGGGTCGATTTCGCCCCCGAGTTTGCGGTTGCGCTGGATCGGTTTACGGCCGTCGAGACGCAAATCCCTTCGCTTGCGATCCGGCCGCAGGCTAAAACCGCGCTGACCTATGCCCTGGCGGATGCGTTTACCTGGAAATTGGCGGACAGCACCTGGCGGATCGAGCTGGCGCAACTGGAGCATCCTCAGGCGCAGGTCCAGCTCAAACCGCTGGAGCTGAATTTTGCCCGCCTGTCGGGGCGGGGTGCGACGGTTCAGGGGCGTGGTTCGCTGACGACGGCGCGTATCGATGTCGCTGCCCCGGAGGGCAGCTCTCACCTGCGCAATCTGGCCGTCGATTTTACCCTTGCTGATGACGCAGTCAGCGCCGAGGGGCATTTTCTCCCGGGTCCCTTCGCCCAGATGCTCGGCTTTACGGCGCGTTACGGGTTGCAGGATCAAGCCGCACGGCTGCATCTGGAGACGACCACGGATCTGCGCCTGAGCAGCACTCAGCCGCTCAGCAGCCTGCTGAAACCCTGGCCGGTCGCCGGCGACGCGACTGCCGGGCAGATCGGCCTGACGCTGAATGCCGCCTGGACGCCGCAGGCGGGGGGCACGGCCGAAGCCGATATCCGCCTGGCCGATATTGCCGGCAACTGGGAGGAGACCGCATTCAGCGGACTGGCCCTGACCCAGCGGCTGACACTCTGGCCCGAGCTGGCCTCGCTGGATACGGCGCAGGTGGCCGTTGCGCAGGTGGATGTCGGGGTGCCGGTGAGTGACATTCAGGCCCGCCTGCGCTTGCGCCAGCTAACGACCGAGCCCGCAGTCTTCGCCGTCGATCTGGAGGAAGGGAGCTTCGTCACCCTCGGGAGTCTCTTCAGCTTGACGCCGTTCAGTTATCGCAGTGATGCCGAGGACAACCGGATCCGCATTGAGGCGGGTGCGCTTGATCTGGCCAATGTGGTGCCGCTGGTCAAGACCGAAGGGCTGGCCGTGACCGGCCTCGTCGATGCCGTCCTCCCCCTTGAGGTTGGACCGGCGGGGATTTCAATGAGCAATGGGACCATTCGTCAGAAGGGGCCGGGGACGATCATCTACAAACCAGGTGATCGTGAGGCCCTGAAACGGGCCGGACTGCCCGAGGTGGTGATTCTGGCCCTGGAGGACTTCCGCTATGACAGTCTCGAGGTCGATGCTTTCTATCAGCCGGATGGCCTGCTTACCCTCGCCGTCCACTTGAAGGGGAAGAGCCCGAGCGCCGGGACCGAGCGCCCCATCCACATCAACCTGAACGTCGAACAGAATCTCCTTTCCTTGCTCAGGAGCCTGAGCTATAGTGAAACTTTCGATCGAGAAATAGAGAAACATATTGAAAAAACACAGAAAAAGTAGCTGAAGGGGGCAATCCCCGGACAGGTGAGAACGATGAAAAGACGATCCTTAATAGCGGTTACTTTGCTGGTGCTGGGAGGCTTTCTCTGCTCCTGTTCCCCGACGGTCAAGGTTGAGGCGCCCGACAAACCGATCACCATCAACCTCAACGTCAAGATCGAGCATGAGATCAAGGTGAAGGTCGATAAGGAGCTCGATTCCATCCTCAGCGAAGATAGCGGACTCTTCTAGTTCTAGGCGGAGAAGCGATATGAAATATCTGGTTCATTTACTGTTGTGTGTACTCGTTTTCCTGGCCGTTCCGGTGCTGGCGATCGAGCTGCAGGATGCCAAGGAGCAGGGGTTGGTCGGCGAAACACCCCAGGGTTATCTGGAGGCCGTTGTCAGCCCCAATGCCGAGGTCAAAGAGCTGCTCGCCGATATCAACGGCAAGCGCAAAGAGAAGTATCAGGAGATCGCGGCCAAAAACGAGATCGGCCTGGACAAGGTCGAGCAACTGGCCGGCGAAAAAGCGATCGAGAAGACCCCTCCCGGGCAGTATGTCAAAACCGGCAAGGGGTGGCAGAAAAAATAGTATTTCCGTAGGGGCGCGATTCATCGCGCCCTTTTTCATAGCTGTCTGGGCGTGATGAATCACGCCCCTGCAGAACCTTTCTGCTCAAGCATTCCAGCAATTATGCATTTTCTGAACAGGGTGTGGCAATGCAGTCCAGTGTACTCAATAGTCCACGCGCAGTTCTGGTTCATATTGAGATCATGCGGACTCCACGATGCGAGTTTAGGTCGGTTTGAAGTCAATGCTTCCTGTTATCAGATAACACAGCTCGCAAGTGTCATTGACCAATAAACCCGGATTCGCTAGTATTGACAAGCTGTTAACTTTACATGGGGATCGGGGAGGGGGAAAAGACGAAACTGTTCAAGTGATTGCGCTGCACACATCACCTGAGCAGTTTTTTTGTTGGGAGGGGGGGATGAGGG
>PKUG01000119.1 GCA_002869665.1 Desulfuromonas sp.
AAGAGATGCTCGGCTGCGATGCCTGCGAGATCGGTATGGAAGCCTATCCGGACTTCCAGCGGGTCAGCATCGGTGGTGCCACCGGTATCAGCGGTTACACGTCCTCTTCGGTGACCAGACGCTGATAGCAGAATTACACTGAAAAGAGTAAAGGCCGGGTGCGGTAACGCCGCCCCGGCCTTTTTTTTGTTCGATACCCTGACCTTCTTCAGTTGTCCGCGGGGAGCCAGCCTTCGCGCCGCAAGGCATAGAGCCCGATCAAAACCGCTTCGGCCGTATCGTGACGCAGGCTGGTCGGCTTTTTGCCGCCGAGTTCAGTGATCACCTGACGCGCGAGAATACCGGCTTCCTTCTTGGCCTGGATGCCGCTGCTGCGTTGGCGGGCATAGAAGAATTCCTTGCGCCACTGCTCGGCGTGAAGCTGTACGATGGGGATGCTGCGGCGTTCCGCTTCACGCAACCAGAGGTCGGCGAGGGCGCCGCTCCCTTCAAGGTAGATGATCGCCGGAGCCTCCGCTCCGCGCAGCAGGCTGGAAATCAGTCGTTTCAGCTTCTGCGGCGTCGGCAGGTGATGGGAACGGTACCAGCACAAACGGCCGTTTGCGGCAAAAAGCGCCAGCCCGGTACGCAACCCGACATCGACCGCCAGCAGGAGAGAAGGATTTTCCATCGGATTGTCCTTTACCTTTCTCCTAGAACCTTTGTCCTGATCTTAGTCCTGATACCTGTGCTTGGTCTTGTCCATCTGTTCAGCGTAATGGGCCAGCAGAGTCCGCCGTGAGAGCATGTAGAGCACCTTGCCGGGGATTTCGCTGTCGACAACCGGGATCTCTTCGAGGTTACGCGCTGTCAGCTTCTTCATGACATCGTTCAGGTGCTCATCTTCGGTGGCGGTGATGACGTTGCGGGTGCCGATGTCGCCGGCGATGACCAGGGTCGGCGGGATATCCTCGTTGAGAATCCGGCGAATGTCGGTCATCGAAAAGATGCCGCTCATCAATCCCTCGCTGTCGACGACCGGGTAGTAGGCGGTTTTGGCCGGGGCGATGCGGTCGAGGATCTCCGGCAGCGTTGTCCACTCGGGGATCAGCGTGGCGACACGCCCCTTGCGGGCCAGAGTTTTGACTTTCACCCCTTCGAGGATGTCGATGACAAAATCCCCCTGATGGGCCGGTGAATCGAAGCGGCAGGCGACCTGTTTTTCGTAGATGGTGTTTTTGCGCATGACGAGCATGGCGATGACGCAGACGAGCATCAGCGGCGCCAGCAAGCCGTAGTTGCCGGTCAGTTCACTGACCATGATCAGGGTCGCGACCGGAGCGTTGGCGACAGCGGCGAAGAACCCGGCCATACCGACCAGGACGTAGGCCCGCGGATCCTGGGCGAGCATTGGGAAAAGCAGCTCTGCGGTGGCACCGAAGGCGCCGCCGAGCATCGCCCCGATGACCAGGCTCGGAGCGAAAACCCCGCCGGAGCCGCCGGAGGAGATCGTCAGGCTGGTGGCGAGGATCTTCGCCAGGCCGATAACGAGCATGACCCAGAGCGCCATCTTGCCGTAGAGCGCGGCCTGAACCCAGCCGTAGCCGGAGCCGAGAACCTGGGGGATAAAGAGCGCGAGGATGCCGAGGGCCAGGCCGCCGATCGCCGGTTTCAGCCAGTTTGAGATCGGAATGCGGCGGAACAGTTCGCGCATGCCGTAGAAGGTTTTGACATAGAGCACCCCGAAGAGGGCACAGAGAACACCGAGAATAAAGAAGAGCAGCAGTTCGGCCGGTTGCTCAAAGTGGAATTTCGGGGTTTCCAGAAGAGGTTCCCAACCGGTGACGGCACCGAACAGTGAGTAGGCGATAATCGAAGAGATGATGCAGGGGATCAGCCCCTCATGTTCAAACTCGGGGTCGCGATAGAGAACCTCGACGGCGAACAGGGCACCACCGAGCGGGGAGCGGAAGGTCGCGCCGATGCCGCCGGCCATGCCGGCAAGCAGAAGAATGCGCCTGTCCATGCTCGAGAGCCCCAGGCGGGTGGCGACAAAAGAGCCGAAGCCGGCGCCGATCTGGGCGATTGGTCCTTCACGGCCGGCCGATCCACCGGTGCCGATAGTAACGATTGACGCGATGGTTTTGACCAGTGGAACGCGGCCGCGGATAACGCCCCCCTTACGGTGGAAGGCTTCCAGGGCACCATCAGTCCCATGCCCTTCGGCCTCGGGCGCGAAGGTATAGACCAGCCAGCCGGAGATCAGGCCGCC
>PKUG01000023.1 GCA_002869665.1 Desulfuromonas sp.
AGAAGTTTCTGCATAATCTTCAACACCCCCAACAATTGAACTCAACTCTGTGGTTTTCATGTATGGAAGGGCTTTATGGTGATCGGCAGTGGTATCTGAAAAAAGGAAGTTGCTGATACAGAAGCCAGATAAAAGCAAAAAAGGCGATTCGAAATTAATTCGAATCGCCTTTTTATTGTGAACTTTTGTTGTCGGTAGCTTACTTGGTCTTTTCCCAGTCGGCGAGGAATTTTTCGATGCCGATATCGGTCAGCGGGTGCTTGGCCAACTGAACCATGACCCCGTAAGGGATGGTGCAGATGTCGGCGCCGATCAGGCCGGCGTTGAGGACGTGCAGCGGATTGCGGATCGAGGCGACGATGATTTCGGTCGCGTAGCCGTAGTTGTCGAACAGGGTGCGAATCTGATCGATTCCGTCCATGCCGTCATGGCCGACATCGTCGAGGCGGCCGACGAAGGGGGAGACGTAGGTCGCCCCCGCCTTGGCGGCGAGCAGGGCCTGGAGGGCTGAGAAGACCAGGGTGACGTTGGTTTTGATCCCCTCGGCGGTGAATTGCTTGGTTGCTTTCAGCCCCTCGGTGGTCATCGGCACCTTGACGACGATGTTCTCGTGGATTTTGGCCAGCTCGCGCCCTTCGGCAAGCATGCCGGGGGCATCGAGGGCGATAACTTCGGCCGAGATCGGGCCGTCGACGATGCCGGTGATCTCGGTGATGACCTCACGGAAATCACGACCGCTTTTGGCGATCAGCGACGGGTTGGTGGTGACGCCGTCAACCAGGCCCAGTTCGTGGGCGGCGCGGATCTCGTTGACTTCGGCGGTATCGATAAAAAACTTCATGCCTTGCTCCTTTAATTTGCTGGCAGGTTAGTGAGAGTGCTTTCTTTTATAGTCATTGAGACATTTTTTCGAGCAAAAATAATGCTGGCGACCATTTATCGTCCCTTTGACGGCTTCGCCAAGGGGGATGAAGGTGCCGCATTCCGGGTCTTCGACCATCGATTCGCCATCGCTCGTGCGGTTTTCCGGCGGGCGGCTCGGACGGTTCGGCCGATTCTGACGCAGCAGGCTGGTGAAAAGGCCGTAGACGACAAAACCGGCCAGAATCAAGAGCAGCAGTCTGATCATCGTGATTACCAACTTTCCATGATGCGGCTGATTCCTTCAGCCGGGGGTAAGCGTTTCAGCAGTTCGTTGACGCTGAGTCCAATTTGCGGATGAGTCAGGTCGGCAGCCAGGTCGTTCAGCGGCAGCAGGACGAAATGGCGGTGCTGCAGGCGTGGATGGGGGATGGTCAGTTCCGGGGTGTCCAGCAGCAGACCGGCGAACAGCAGCAGGTCGATGTCGAGAGTTCGCGGTCCCCAGCGCAGTTCGCGGGTCCGGCCGGCAGCTTTCTCGATCCCGCGACAGAGTTCGAGCAGTTCGCCTGCGGCGAGGCTGGTGCGCAGTTCCAGCACTGCGTTAAGATAGTCGGGCTGGCCGGCAGGACCGCCGACCGGCGGAGTGCGGTAGAGCGGCGAACTGGCGAGCAGTTCGATCTGCGGATGTTCGGCGAGCTGTTGTCGTGCCCGGCGGAAGTCATTCAGCGGATCGCCGAGGTTGCCGCCCAGGCCGAGAAAGACTCGACTCCAGTTTCTCTCTGTCATAATCTGTGGCATTTAAGCACAGGGGGGAAAGCAAAATCAATTCGCCTTTTTCCTTTGAAACGGGGGTGGAAGAGCCCTTTCACCCGGCCTGACAAAATGAAAAAACTGAACAGGTATTTGATCGTTTCGAACGAGTGCGTTGTCACAATAAAGGGGATAACCGCATGCAGATGAACCTGACACTCGGCGTCGCCGACCCTGAACAGAGTCGTGAATTTTACCGCGAGATTCTCGATCTCCCGGCCCGTTGCTTTTCCGCTGAGGGGGCCGGCGAAGGCTATTTCGTCCTCTGTTTTTCCAATCTCAAAGTGGTCTTTCAGTCCCTGGAGCAGATGGAGAGCCAGCACCCGGCGCTGCTGCAGCACCTCAGCCGCTCGCTGCTCGGGGTCGGTGTCCAGCTCGAACTGGACTGCCCGGATCTTGACCGCGTCGAGCGCCTGGCCGAGCGTTACGGCTGGCCGGTCCTGTACGAGCTGGATGATCGCGAACACGGCCGGCGGGAACTCTGGCTCCAGGACCCGGACGGCTATCTCTTGATCCTTAACGGCGAGGTTGCCACCTCCGCCTGATGCGACGCCTGAATCAGGCGTAACCTTCG
>PKUG01000107.1 GCA_002869665.1 Desulfuromonas sp.
CGCTGAAAAAGCGTCAGGGTGATCCGGTTCAAGTTGAGCTTAACCAGGCCATGCGCCGCATCGGCGAATTGACCATGGAGAACGAACTACTTTGGGAACGGGTGAAGAAACCCGGCCCTTTAGCCAAACGGAGATCGTCGAAATGAGCCAAACGGTCTCCCCGGGCGCTGATAAGCTTTACGGCGTCCAGCGGGTCTGCCGCATCTGGGAGCAGGCTCGCTCCACGTTCTACAATGCGGGTCAGCAGACTTCCGATGAACCGCCGAAGCGTCGTGGCCCGCGTCCGTCGATCAGCGACGAAGATCTGCTGGGTTTGATCCGCCACGATCTGGCGACCTCGCCGTTTACCGGCGAAGGGCACCGCAAGGTCTGGGCGCGTCTTCGCGTTCGTGACGGTGTGCGAGTTGCTCGCAAACGGGTGTTGCGCTTGATGCGTGAAAATCAGCTTCTCTCGCCGCATCGTGGCCGCCCCAAGGCACCAAGGGCACATGACGGCAAGATCGTCACCATGGCTCCGAACCTGATGTGGGGCACCGACGGCACCAGAGTGTTCACCCTGGACGAAGGCTGGGTGTGGATCTTCACCGCCGTCGAACATTGGAACGCCGAATGCGTTGGCTGGCACGTCTGCAAAAAGGGGGATCGCTATG
The DNA here is from genome assembly GCA_002869665.1 of Desulfuromonas sp. GTDB lineage: Bacteria > Desulfobacterota > Desulfuromonadia > Desulfuromonadales > Geopsychrobacteraceae > PKUG01. The sequence goes on from PKUG01000107.1 coordinate 651, forward strand.
CCGCCCTGCAGCCGCTGTCCATGGCCCTGAATAACCTCTACGGAGGCGTACAGGCCGGAGTTGCCCGAGGACTGGCCCTGCGGATGGATCATGGCACCCAGTACCTCTCGGATCATTTTCTGAACCAGGTGAAGTTCTGGGGAATCGTTCCCAGCTTCGCCTTCGTTGCGGAACCCCAGACCAACGGAGTTGCCGAACGCTTTAACCGAACGTTGAAAGAGCAAGCCATCTACGGCCGGGTGTTCCGAACCGTGGATGATGTCCGCGAAGCCGTAAAGAAGTTCGTGGACCTTTACAACCGTGAGTGGCGCGTTGAGAAAAACGCCTTCAAAGCGCCCTCGGAAATTCGCCATGATTGGCAAGAAAATCGTCAGGCAGCATAAGCTAAACTTGTGTCCAGGGGACCGGTTCCGCTACACTTCATCGCCGGTTATGGATTCCTGAAATACAAAACAGACGTCCCACACTCTAAGCATTCCTGATAAAAATTCGCCCCATCCTTCCTGAGTCTGACCTTATGCCCATCCTGTCCGCACTGAAGTTTGATCGCCGTATTCCCCTGGCAGGCTGAACATTTGAAGTAGTAGCCGTACTTGCCATAGAGAATCTGAACCTGACTTGACCCGCACTTTCCGCACGCCTTCCCGTCGCCATAAGACGCCTCGGTTTCTCTTATCTCCGATGATGGAGGTAAGTGTTGAGGCTTCAAATCGGTCAGACCGAACTTGGCAGCGTAGTCAGGCACAAGCGGCTTGTGACGCCTGACAATCCGCCGGCCAAGTTCGTGGATCGTTTCGCTGGAGACAAACTTGGCGGCCGCGCCAAAGACCTCGACAACGCCACGGGACTCCAGGCTGCTATCAAGCGCCGTTATGAAGTCATCGACCTTGATAACCTGTTTGGTATCAAACTTTTTCGGCCGGTCGATCCGCGCCTGACTGGACACCAGCACGAAGGACTCGAATGTCGGCGTCAGCTTCAACCCCATCCGGGTCGGCCACTCGATAAAGCTGGCTAGATCCTTCAGCACCGTGATGTGACGCTCATTCTGCGCCAGCGGGGAAGGCATACCCTCATAATTTTTATTGAAATTGTTCCAGTTCATAAACTGCCCGTCGTCGCCGATTTTGATCCCGGCATGAAAACTTTTGGTCTCCAGGACAAAAAGAATCATGGAACGGTGCAGCAAAAGATGATCAATCTGCGCAACTCGCCCGTTGAATTCGAGCCGCAGATCATGAATAACCGCCGTGTTTTTGGAATCTTTCAGGTGGAAATCGATATGATAAGCCGCCTCGTTCTCCCCCTTGATCCCGGCCTGGAGATTTCGCAGTTCTTGCTTGATTCTCGGCGCAACAGCCGCCGGCGCGCTCGCCAGTAACCGTTGAAGTTCTTCAATTTGCGTAGTTTTCTCATCTGCCGTTTTAAGAATCATCCAACCCCTCCACTACAAATTCTGCTTTCACTGTAAACGAAAAAAGCCGTCCGTTGAGTTATTACGGATGGCTTTTAATACGTATCGTCAATCCCCCCCGAAGTCTCAGATACCTGCGTCAACTTCAATTCCACACAATTTAGCGCTATAAACCGATCGTGTCAAAACAAAGGAGTCAACAAAGACAAACCCCATCCGATTCAAAAAAAATCCGAAAATTTCATTTTTTTTCGTTCCCTTCAGGTTCACTTCAGGTTCGTAGCGAATGATGGCCTCAACAGACAATCGAGGAGGCCACGATGCTTACGCTTCACTACCGGGAAAACGACATCACCACCGCCAATCTTCACCTGAAAGGCAAACGCACGGCCAGGGAGGAAAACCGGCAATCTTACGCGATCTGCATCACCAGGCCCGTCGATCAGGAGCGACCGCGGGTCGAGCGGTTCATTCAGGAGATTTTCAGGAAGAGCTACAACGCCGAGATCAGCGTTGACTACCCCTGCCTGATGAGCCTACGCAATGCCGACGGAGAGATCCTCGCGGCGCTCGGCTTCCGTTATGCCGGGGGCGGTCCGCTGTTTCTCGAACGCTACACGGAGAAACCGCTGGAACAGATCCTGAACTGCCCACGCAGCGAGATCGTCGAGATCGGCAACCTGGCGTCGTCCGGGCAGGGCTCGCTGAACCTGCTCTTCGCCGCGCTCGCCTCGTACCTGCTGAACAAAAACATCCTGTACGCCGCGATTACCGGGACCGACTTTCTCCACCGCCATTTCGCCAGAATGGGCTTCGCCCCGCGCCGGATCTGCGATGCCGCTATCTCCGCAGTGCAGGGGGAAGGGCAGAACTGGGGCAGCTATTACGACACCCAGCCGCGGGTTCTCGCCGGCTCCCTGGAAATGGCCGTGGCCCGCTTCAAAACATTGCTGGGTGCGGAATTTGACGATTGCCGTCCGCGCCTGTTCCCGCGTTTCCAATTTCGTCCGGAGGTGGCCGCAGCATGATCTTCTCAGCATTCGCGACACACGCACCCGAACGGATCGCCCTGCAGGACGCCGGACAGTCCGTTCGCTATGGCGAGCTGGCGCAGCGGGTCGCTGAACGCCGGCAGGCCCTGGCGGGGGTCTCCGTCCTTGGCCTCATGCTCGACAACAGCGTCGACTGGGTGCTCTGGGACCTGGCGGCGCTGGCGGCCGGAATCCCCTGTGTGCCACTGCCCTTCTTCTTCACCCGGCAGCAGATCGACCACACGATCGCGACGGCGGGCATCTCCCACCTGCTCACCCCGCAGGGGATGCAGCAGACAGGGATTGAAGCGCAGCAGCGTTTTCACCCCGAAACGGCCAAGATCACCTTCACCTCCGGGACAACCGGAACGCCGAAGGGGGTCTGCCTGCCGGCACGGGCCATGGAACAGGTCGCCGCAAGTCTCGTTGATGTCCTCGGTAAAGAGCTGGTCGGGACTCATGTCAGCGTGCTGCCGCTGGCGGTGCTGCTGGAAAACGTGGCCGGAGTCTACGCCGGGCTGATCGCCGGCTGTACGATCCGGCTGAACGGACTGGCACGCTTCGGCGCCAACTACGCCGACCTGCACGCACAGCTTGAAGACGCGACCTCGACGATCCTGGTGCCGGAGATTCTGCGCACCCTGATGGCGCAGGTCGTTGAAAGAGGACCGCTGCCGAAGCTGAAGTTCATCGCCGTCGGCGGCTCGAAGATCGACCCAACCCTGATCACCCAGGCCCGCACGCTCGGCCTCCCCGTCTACGAAGGCTACGGCCTCTCCGAATGCGCCTCGGTCGTCTCGCTCAACACCCCGCAGCACGACCGCCCCGGCAGTGTCGGCAAACTGCTGCCGCATGTCAGCGCCGCGGTCGTTGACGGAGAGCTCCGCATCGAGAGCCCTGGCTTCCTCGGCTATGTCGGCGAAGACGCGCCGGAGAGCTTCCCGACCGGTGATTTCGGCGCAATCGACGCCCGGGGGTTCGTCTCGATCACCGGGCGCAAGAAGAACGTCCTGATCACCTCCTACGGCCGCAACATCTCGCCGGAGTGGGTGGAAGCGGCGCTGCTGGCCCACCCCGCCGTGGCCCAGGCCGTCGTTTACGGCGACGGTCAAGCGCAGTTAAGCGCGCTGATCGTCCCCACCTCGGCTACAGCCGATATCCGGAGCGCCGTCGCCGCAACCAATGCGGGGCTGCCGGATTACGCCCGCATTCACGACGTTCAGCTTGTTCAACCCTTTACGGTGGAAAGCGGCACCCTGACCGGAACCGGCCGCCCCCGTCGCCAACAGATACTGAACCTTTACTCAAGGAGAACAGACATGAGCTTTTATGATCGCATCGTCAAGGAAACCCAGGAACAACGCCAGGCCCTCTACTCCGTCCCGCAACTGGTCGACGGCCTGAGCGGCAATATCAGCCGCACAACCTACATCGCCTACCTGACCCAGGCCTTTCACCATGTCAACCAGACGGTTCCGTTCCTGATGAGCATGGGCGCGCGCCTGCCGCAGTCAAAAAAATGGCTGCACAAGCCGATCATCGAATACCTGGAAGAAGAGGTCGGCCACGAGGAGTGGATTCTCAACGATATCGAAGCCGCCGGCGGCGACAAGGAAGCGGCCCGCAACTCGACACCCCACCTGGAGACCCAGGCAATGAACGCCTACAACCACGATTACATCAACCGGAAAAACCCGGTCGGCTTCCTGGGGATGGTCTTCATGCTCGAAAGCACCTCGGTCCAGATCGCCAACAAGGGGGCCGGGGCGATCCGCGAACACCTCGAACTGCCCGAGGAGGCCTTCTCCTACCTCTACTCGCATGGTGAGCTGGATGTCAGCCACATGGAATTCTTTAAAGAAACGGTCAACCAGGTCAGCGACCCGGAAGATCAGGCCGCGATTATCGAAGTGGCGCAGAACACCTTCCGTCTGTTTGCCAACGTGCTGCGTTCGATTCCGCATGAAGGAGCCGTGAAACATGCTGCTTAAAGGGAAGAGTGTTTTCATCACCGGCGGGACCGGTGGGATCGGCGCGCCGCTGGTCGAGCTGCTGCGCGAGGCCGGGGCCCGGGTCAGGGTCTACGAGCGTCGCACGGATGGTGACCTGATCGACAACCTTGTACCGCTGTGCCAGGAACTGGCGCAGAACACACCGGACATCCTCATCAACATGGCCGGTGTCAACGAGTTCAACCGGGCCGAAGACCAGGACTACGAGAGCATCAACCTGCTCAACCTGCTGGTGCCGATGCGCATCTGCCAGGCGGTGCTGCCCGGCATGAAACGCCGCGGTTCCGGCCAGATCGTCAACGTCGGCTCGATGACCGGACTGATCCCCCTCCCCCACTTCTCCGGCTACGCCAGCGCCAAGGCCGGGCTCAAGGCCTTCAGCGACGCCCTGCGCCGGGAACTGGGCGGCAGCGGAATCGCTGTCACCATGGTTCTGCCGCGCGCCGTGCGCACCCCCATGAACAGCGGTGCCTGCGCCGAGATCAACGCCCGCACCCATGTCAACTACGACGACCCGGAGGTCGTCGCGGCCCGGATTTTCAAGGCGATCCGGCGGCGGGAACGCGAGGTCCGCTTCGGCTGGCCGGAACGCATCTTCGCGTTCCTGAATGCCAACCTCCCCGCCCTGATCGACCTGGGGCTGCGCAAGAACAGCCGGATCGGCGAAGAGATTCTCACCACGAACGCACCTGAAAAGGGGAAAGACTATGAACAGAAAAATATTCCTGTGCCTGGCACTGCTTCTTAGCCTCAGCGCCCCGCTGTGGGCGGCGGATACGGGCCAGGGCGCGATGATGGAGCAGATCGCCACCCTGCAGAGCGAGTGGGCGCGCATCAAGTACCAGGTGAGCGACAAGGAGATGCAGACAGAGGCCATGGGGAAACTGGCTGAACAGGCCGCAGCCGTGACCGCGCAATTCACGGATCGGCCGGAGCCGAAGATCTGGGAAGGGATCATCCTCTCGACCTATGCCGGGATGGATGGCGGTCTGGGCGCTCTCGGCAAGGTCAAGAAGGCCAAGGGTCTGTTCGAGAGTTCCATCGCTCAGGACGGCAAGGCGCTCGAGGGAGCCGCCTACACCTCCCTCGGCAGCCTCTATTACCAGGTTCCCGGCTGGCCGATCAGCTTCGGCAACGACGAAAAGGCGGAAGAGTACCTGAAACAGGCGTTGCAGATCAGCCCGGCCGATATCGACTCGAACTTCTTTTACGCCGACTTCCTGATCGAGGAGGAGCGTTTTGATGAGGCGAAGGTCTACCTGGAACGCGCATTGAGCGCACCGGAACGCCCCGGCCGTATCCTGGCGGACGCCGGCCGCCGTCAGGAAGTTGAAGCAGCCCTTGCCAAAATCAACCGAAACGGCAAGAATACCTGAAGGGCCTGAATCGGTCAGGAATTCACGAGAATCCGCCCACCTGCGCCGCGCACGCGCAACGTGGCACCCCTTCCGCTATCGTTAAGCCCGTCAATCCGGCCACGAACAGCGGGCGGGTTCTCCCTTCCCCCGGGCTGCTGCTGAAAACGTCAACGATACCGGGAGTTCAAGATATGCGGCTTTTGCTGGTAGAAGACGATCACAACCTGGGGAAGGCGACCGAAGAGGGGCTGCGCGAAGCGTTCGCCGTCGACTGGGTGACCTCGGCGGAAGATGCCGAAGACGCCCTGGCGACCACCGCCTACGCCCTGATCGTGCTCGACATCAACCTCCCCGGAGCTTCGGGTCTGGAGCTGCTGGAGCGCCTGCGCAAGAACAACGATCCGATCCCCGTCCTGCTGTTGACGGCGCGCAACGCCGTACGCCAGCGCATCGAGGGGCTCAACGCCGGCGCCGACGACTACTTCGTCAAACCTTTCGACCTCGACGAACTGCTGGCCCGCTGCGCGGCCCTGATCCGGCGTAGCAGCGGCCAGGCGGTTCCGCTCATTCTGCACCGGGATATCGCCTACAACACGGCCACCCATCAACTGGAAAAGAACGGCGAAACGATCATCCTGTCGGGGCGCGAGCTGGCCATCTTCGACTGCCTGATCCGCAACATCGACCGCCCGATCAGCAAGGAGAAGATCGTCGAAAGCGTCTACGACTGGGCCTCCCAGGAGATCGAGAGCAACACCATCGAGGTCCACGTGGCCTCATTGCGCCGCAAACTGGGGCGCGAGTTGATCAAAACCATCCGCGGCGTGGGGTATATCATAGCGAAATGACCCGGACCTATTCCCTCAGCAAACGCCTGATTTCGCGGATCACCATTCCGCTCCTCGTCGCCATGCTCCTGACCCTGGTCATCGGCTCGTACATCGCCTGGCACGAAACGGAAGAGGTCTACGACGCCCATCTTGCCCACTTCGCCAAGGTCCTGCTGCAACTGACCCAGCACGAGATCAAGCAGGATGAAGCCTTTGATCTGGGGATTGAAGAGATCGACCTGCAGCACAAATACGAACGCAACATCGGCTTCCGGATCTGGGTCGACAATGCCCTGATCACCCAGTCGCCGAACACCCTCGCCTTTAACGGCTTCGAATCGCCACCGCAGTTTTCCAATCAGCAAATCGGGGAAGAGAAATGGCGCTTCTTCGTTTTTCTCGATCCGGCCAACCGGATCAAGATCGAGGTCTCGGAACGTTACGATATCCGCTACGAACTGAACCAGCAGATCATCCTGGCGCTGGTCATTCCGAATCTGGTCTTTCTCCCCCTGGTCCTGCTGGTGGTCTGGATCGGGACGAAACGCAGTCTGAAGCCGATCGTGAAAATTTCGAACGATGTGGACAGCCGCACGACGGACGATCTCACCCCCATCGCCGAACGCAGGGTCGCCGCAGAGATCGCCCCCCTGGTTCATGCCATCGACGGCCTCTTCAACCGCATCAGCGACAGCCTGCAGCGGGAGCGCGAGTTCACCGACCATGCCGCCCATGAGCTGAGCACCCCGCTGGCGGCGATGAAAACCCAGGCCCAGGTGCTGCTGAGACGAGCGGCCGACCTGCCGGATGCGCGGGACGGCCTCGAAAACCTGATCGCCTCAATCGATCGCGCCACGCACATGGTCAATCAGCTGCTGGCCCTGGCCCGGCTGCAGAAAGACAGCTTCCCCCTGGAACCGACGAACCTGTCGGAATGTCTGTATGACAGCATCGATGAGATCAGGCACAAGGCGGAGCAGAAGCGGATTACGCTGACGACAGCCATCGCCGATGACGTTTTCGTCGCCGGGCACGACCTGTCGCTCATGCTGCTGTTCAAGAACCTGCTCGACAATGCCGTCAAGTACACCCCCGAACGGGGGGAGGTGAGGATCGGACTCTCAGCGGCCGGCGTTCTGGAGATCGCCGACAGCGGCCCGGGGCTTTCCGCCGCGGAAAAGGAGCAGGTCTTCGAGCGCTTTGTCCGGGTCGATAAAACCGGCCAGACCGGCAGCGGGCTCGGGCTGGCGATCGCCAGGTGGATCGCCACGGCCCATCTAGTTGAAATCGAACTTCGCGACAATTCCCCCCACGGGCTGAATGTCGTTATTCAGTGGGACATCGCCACGGCTCACATGCGAAAGCCCCAGGAGACCTGACCTCCATGTCCGTGATGATAGTTGATCTCCTGAGAAATATAGCTGCAGCCGCAAATCAGAAGTGAAATCACGATTGCCAGTAGCGATAATTTGAAGAATTTCAATTCAGCCTCCCGGCCATTCAGAGGTCTCAACGACCTTGCCTCCACAAATCTTGCCGGACGAGCAAAAACATTGGTCACAAAATCGGTTGTTCCGCGCTCTCAGCAATTGAACCCCTGAAACGTCCAGCTGATCTCTTTACCGGCGAAGAAAGGAACAATCGGCCGCCCGTTGGGGAGGGTGATCTGCTCCGGAACCGTCCATGATTCCTTGACCAGGGTCACCGTTCCGCTGTTGTGCGGCAGCCCGTAGAAATCGGCACCGAAGCGGGCGGCAAACCCTTCCAGCTTGTCCAGCGCCCCGGCCTCGTCAAAGAACTGGGTATAGAGTTCCAGCGCCGACCAGGCGCTGTAGCACCCGGCGCAACCACAGGCGTTCTCTTTTTTCTCCTGCTCATGCGGGGCGGAATCGCTGCCGAGGAAGAACTTGGGCGAGCCGCTGACCGCGACCTCCTGCAACACCTGCTGGTGGGTGTTGCGTTTGAGCACCGGCAGACAGTAATTATGCGGATGAACACCCCCGACCAGCAGATCGTTGCGGTTGAGCAGAAGATGCTGCGGCGTGATCGTCGCCGCGACATTCTCACTGCAGGACTGAACAAAGCGGGCGGCATCGGCAGTGGTGATGTGCTCCATGACCACTTTCAGCTGCGGAAAACCCTGAACGATGCGCGTCAGCTGGCTATCGACAAAGCTCTTCTCGCGATCGAAGATATCGATCTCAGCCGCAGTCACCTCCCCATGAACCAGGAGCAGCATCCGCTCTTCGACCATCGTTTCCAGGGCCGGAAAGATGTTCTCCAGCGCCGTGACCCCGGAGGCGGAATTGGTGGTCGCACCGGCCGGGTACAGCTTGGCGGCCACCACGCCCGCCGCTTTTGCCGCCCGGATCATCTCCGCCGTCGTCTCATCCGTCAGGTAAAGGGTCATCAGCGGCTGAAGCGACAGTCCCGCAGGGAGTTGACTGACGATCCGCTCGCGGTAAGCTGCGGCCATCTCGGCAGTTGTCACCGGCGGCACGAGGTTCGGCATGGCAATCGCCCGCCGGAAGCACCGGGCCGTGGCGGCCACCGTCTCCGGCAGCATATCCTCGTCACGAAAATGGACGTGAAAGTCGTCCGGGGCCTGAATTGTCAATTGTTCGACCATCTGAACTCCCTCGATTCTTAAATTACGGGCCTGGATCTATGGATGGCATTCGCGGATAAAAGCGACTGATCCAATCTAATGTGCTCAAAACTCCCTGTCAAAACCAAAGAGCCTTTCCGATTAACAAAACAATCATATCCAGAAGCCTATTTCCGGTGTAAAATAAGGCACTTCTCAATTTATCTTCGACACTCCATGAAATAATCCAGAAAAACAGCCCACTCATAAAGCGGCAAAGAGGCAGAGTCAAAGGATCTTGATAATGACGATTGAACTTCTTGAAAAGCCCTGGGAACGGCTCCTTGAGCTGGTCGAAACCAAAGACAGCGCGCAGCTGCTTGATTTCCTCAACAGCATGACACCGCCGGACACCGCTCTGGCGATCTCGCGCCTGCGGATCGAAGATCAGGGGCGCCTCTTTGCGATGCTGAATCCGGCCGACGCGGCCGAGGTCATGGAGGACATTCCGGACAGCCAGGCGGCCGAGGTTATCGAGGAGCTGGAACCGGAGCAGGCAGCGGCGATTCTGGAAGAGCTGGACAGCGACCACATTGCCGACCTGCTGTGGGAACTCGACGACGAGGACGCCGAGGCGATCATCAACGAGATGGCCCCAGAGGACGCCGAGGAAGCGCGCCAGTTCCTCGAATACGAGCCGGACACGGCGGGCGGCCTGATGGTCTCCGAATACCTGGCCTTCTCCGGCGAGCAAACGATCCGCGAAGTGCTCGACGATTTCCAGGACAAGCGCGAGGAGTATTCCGGCTACCACGTGCAGTACATCTTCGTCACCGACACGGACAACCGCTTGACCGGCGTGCTGCGCATGCACGACCTGCTCTTCCCGCGCCGGGATTCCAAGCTGAAAAACCTGATGATCGAGAATCCGCTGAAGATCGTGGTGACCGCGAGCATTGACGAGCTGCGCAACTTCTTTGAAGAGCACCACCTGTTTGGCGCCCCGATCGTCGACGCGGAAGGGCATCTGCTCGGCGTGGTCCTGCCGGAAGCGGTCGAAGAAGCGCGGCGCAAGCGCAGCGTTCACCAGTTCCTCGGCCTCTCCGGTATCGTCGGCGGCGAGGAGTTCCGCTCCATGCCCCTGCTCCAACGCTCGGGGCGGCGGCTGTCATGGCTGTCGCTGAATATCGTCCTCAACATCGTCGCCGCGAGCGTCATCGCCCTCTACCAGGACACTCTGGCCGCGGCCATCGCCCTGGCGGTATTCCTGCCGATGGTCAGCGACATGAGCGGCTGCTCGGGCAACCAGGCGGTCGCCGTCAGTATGCGCGAACTGTCTCTCGGCCTGGTGAAGCCGGGCGAATTGCTGCGCGTCCTCAGCAAGGAAGCCGGGATCGGCCTGCTCAACGGTGCGGTGCTGGGGCTGTTGCTCGGCGGCGCGGCCTGGCTGTGGAAGGGGAATTTCTATCTCGGGATGGTCGTCGGCGGGGCGCTGGCGCTCAATACCCTGGTCGCCGTCTCCTTCGGCGGCCTGATCCCATTGCTGCTCAAACGGCTGAAGCTCGACCCGGCGCTGGTCTCCAGTCCGCTGCTGACGACGGTCACCGACATGTGCGGTTTCTTCTTCGTTCTCAGCTTTGCTTCACTGGTGCTGCAGAGATTGTGATGATCAAAGCTGCTATCAGCGGATTAGGTGATGGGATCAACGGGGGCCTGATAAGGGTTAGATGCTTTTTATATGATTTCAGCAAGAGGCACGATTAATACGCCTTCTTCCATTTGCATGTCCTCAGCTGCCAAGATATACGGAATTTCTAAATCACGATCTGGGTCATTCTTCGACACCAAGCCCATGTGTACGGCGGTTACGTCATGGGAAATACCTGGATGAATAACAAAAGTGTTGTCTTCGCCAAACCTGAAAGGCAATTCTCTACCCGCGTGCTTTAGACGTTTCATGCCGTGGTTCATATTGCCGTCAATTCCATATTGGTTGAAGATATATGGGCGGTTTACGTCAAATGCGAGATAGGGGGCCTTAGCACTACCCCTACCTAGGTTTTTGATGCTTAAAATGATATTGAACTGTTGCCCTCTGGTTTTAATTATGGGGACGAGAGATAATTTTGGTTTTTTTCTTCTGCCAAACATATCCTCTATGTCGAAGTGTTCCATTCGGTAAAAACTGTCGCCACTTCGCTTGTAGTAACGATCTTCGCCCATTTTTGCCATATGGGGGCCAGAGAGACTTTCCGGGATATAGGAAATGACAATACCGCCTTCTTCAGAGGTCGGAATTACCTTGTGAGTGACACCTTCAACTAGAGGTGAAACTGCCATTCCGGTAAATTCATTGAGTCTTGCTATGAATTGCTGGCACGGTACTATTTCTTTGATTTCAGTTGCGCAATCAATGCCTTTTGCATTTTTCCTTGCATCTACACCCCAAATGACTAGACCACCACTTGAGTTAGAAAAACCAGAAAGGGCTTTGGATAAATTTTTCTTGTCTGCCCCATTAGTGAGGTTGGCATTGGTTATGGTTTTGAAATCCAAGTAGATATTTTCTTCTTGAGACTCAGCTATAAATTCTTGGATATGCCCAAGGGTAACTTGATCATACAGTTCTTGAATGTTCATGGATTACCTTTTTGCATCTAACCTTGGTTATGGGCGGTATCCTGATAAAACAACAAAACAAGTTTTCTGTCCGCATAAGACATTTTTAGAAATTGCCAATAAAGCTAAATACTCCCTGCATTTACAGACTATTGCAAATAATACACTTTTTAGCAGGGATTTTTATGAGGGTCCGTATAAAGCCGCAAATCAAAAAAGCCACCCGTGGAATTCTCACGGCTGGCTTGTCGTTATGTATCATCAATCCCCCGTTATCAGATACCTATAGATAAATCGTATTACGGCAATCTAGCCCAGGAACCGGTGATTGTCAAAACGAAAGGCTCCTCACACTCCTCAGCCGAAGAGCAACCACAACAACGGCACGAGGATCGAGGTTGCCAGGCCGTTGAGGCCGATGGCGAGGCCGGAGACGGCGCCGGCGAAGCGGTCTTCCCCCAGTACCCGGGCGGTGCCGATGCCGTGGGAGGCGGTGCCGACGGCGAGGCCCAAAGCGGCGGGAGTGCGGATGCCGATCAGGCGGCAGAATTCGGGCCCGCAGATCGCCCCGAGGCAGCCGGTGAGGACAACCAGGGCGGCGGTCAGCGGCACGATGCCGCCGATCTTTTCGACGATGCCGATGGCGATCGGCGTGGTCACCGACTTCGGTACCAGCGAGAGCACCACTTCATGGCTGCCGCCGAGCAGCCAGGCGCTTCCAGCCGCGGTGACAATAGAAGTCAGAGCACCGGCGAAAATTCCGGCGAAGATCGGCAGCTTGCGCTTGAGAATCTCCCTGCGCCGCTGGTACAACGGCAGCGCCAGAGCCACGACCGAAGGACCGAGGAGAAAAAGGATCATATTGCCACCGCGGGCGTAATCGGCATAGGGGACATCGAGCAGCTTGAGCAGCAGGATGATCACGAAGATCGCCAGCGCCACCGGGTTGAAGAGGATGAAGTTCGTTTTGCGATAGAGCATCTCAGCCAAGCGATAAGCGACCAGAGTCAGAGCAATGGCGAACAGCGGGGTATGCAGCAGCTCAATCATGGCCGCTCCGTTTCTCAAGCCAGCGCTCGGTCCAGCCGGTGACCGCCATGACGGCGAAGGTGGAAAAGACGGTGCCGACGACAATCGGCAACCATTCGCGGCCGATCAGGTCGAAATAGAGCATCACCCCG
>PKUG01000103.1 GCA_002869665.1 Desulfuromonas sp.
GGGCCTCTCGGTTGCGCCGGGGGTGGTACTTTTACTGCGGCAGCGCCTTCGGACCGAGCGGCCTGCGAGCGCGCCTGGGGCACCATCTGCAACTCTCGGAACGGCGGCACTGGCACATCGACTATCTCAAGGAGCAGGCCCGGGTCCGGGCGCTCTGGTTCTGCCGCGGGGTCAATCTGGAACATGAGTGGAGCCGTTGCCTGCTCGAAGTGCCGGGGGCGTGCCAACCGGTCGCCGGCTTCGGTTCCAGTGATTGCGGTTGTCCGACTCATCTGGTCTATCTGCCTGCGCGACCGGCAGCGCGAAACCTGAACAAAATTCTACAGACGGAACGGCCGATTACGCGTATACTTCTCCCTTCCTGACCCGCTCCCGGATTCAGCCGAAGCGGCCACCGCCTCTGTGACCCGACAACGAGGACACGCGCAATGGACCCACGTTACTTCCAGCCGATCCCCTGTGGCGCCCCTCTGCCGCTTGACAATCCGCACGCCTTTTCCGTCTCCATGCCGACCTACCAGGATGTTGCGGACTACGAGGACGGTGTCCAAGCGGTCCTCGAATTGATCAAAACCGCCTACCCGCGGATCGAAATCCATCCTTACGTCAAGCGTGCCGCCGAACAGCTGCGCAGGGAGAACGGACTGCCGGATGGCGGGGCCAGCTATATTCTTCCTTCGTTGTGGGCGGCGCAGCATGTCGCCGAGCTGTCCGGGACCGCGCCGCAGATTTTTGAGTCGCACCCCTATGCGCTCGCTTACTTTCCGGCAGACAGCCAGGATTCCCCGTTTGATTATTACAGTTTCATGCGTCATTGCGGTTACATGATCTATTCGCGCGAGGCGGAAGACTTCCTGCGGAGCTGCGGCGTTGAGCTGCCGGAATGGCGGGAGGAATATAACGAGAACGACCCGATCGATCAGATTCTCGCCGTGCTGCATGGAGGCTATGGGGCCGGGGAGATTTCCCTGTGCAGCTCGGGGATGAATGCGATCTATGCGGTGTATGCGGCGATCAGGGAGACCTTCCCGGAGGAGCGGGATATCTTTATTCAGTATGGCTGGATCTATACCGATTCGATCAGCATCCTGCAGAAATGCAGCGGCCGTTTTCACCAGATCGGCCGGGTGACCGATTTCACCGCGCTGGTACACTTCCTGGTCGAGAACGGTGACCGGGTCGCCGCGGTCATCACCGAGACCCTCTCCAATCCACTGCTGCAGGCTCCCGACCTGCCGGCTCTCGCCGAACTGGCTCATCGCTACGGCTTTATGGTGGTTCTCGACAATACCTTTGCGACGCCATGGAATGTCGAGGTCACGGCCTATTCCGATGTCATCATCGAAAGCCTGACCAAGTTCGCTTCCGGACGCGGGGACTGCATGGCCGGCGCGATTTTCATCCCCCCGGCGTCACGCCTGCCGAAAACGACGGCTGCGGCTCTCTTCCCCTATCTGGTTCCGCTCGGTGGCCGTGATCTGCGACGCATCGGGGCGACGATCGGGGGCTATTGCGAGCGGGTCGAGCGGGTCAACCACAACGCCTCGCAGCTGGTCACGTATCTCGCGCAGCAGCCTCTGGTAAAGTCCTTGCACCATGCCTATGCGGACGCTACCGGCGATATTTACCGGGGGATCGCCGTTGACGAAACCGGCTACGGCGGGGTGATTTCCTTCGTCGTCGAGGGCGAGTTCGCGATTTTTTACGACAATCTGGATATCCCCAAGGGGCCGAGCCTCGGCTGTGACTTTCCGCTGGCGATGGCGTATACACTGATGGCCCACTGGGACATGGTCAACTCGCCGGAGGGGCAGGACGAGCTTGAGGCCATGGGAATTTCCCCCTGGCTGATCCGGCTTTCGGTCGGCGAAGGGGAGGTGGCTCCCGTTATCGCTGCCCTGGAGGTGGCCTTTGCCGCCCTGGCCGCTAGTGCCGCCTGAGTTGTCCGGCTGAGACAAAGAAGTTATCGCGAAGGATTGACAGCGACCCACGCTTTCCGTTAGAAGTAAAAGACTTCGGCTTACAGCCTGTGTCGCAAGCTCCGGAGTCACAACAAAATATGATTAGGCATCGCTAGGGGAGCTCGCAGAGCTGAGAGAGGTTTAACCCGACCCTTGGAACCTGATCCGGTTAACACCGGCGTAGGAAAGCGGTCTGAAGACATATCCCGTCTCGGGAAAGATATCATCAGGTCGCATGTCTCGCCATGCGACCTGATTTTTTTTGCGCACGCTAAACACCCTGTGCAAGGAGACGAACAAATGAGTTACACAACGCAGATGGACGCGGCCCGCAAGGGGATCGTGACCAAGCAGATGGAAGATGTCTTGGCCGATGAGATCATCGACAAGGACCTGTTGCTGGAGCGGGTTGCCGCCGGCAGGATCGCCATCCCGGCCAACAAGAACCACGTCAACCTGCACGGCTGCGGGGTCGGAAAGGGGCTCAAAACCAAGGTCAATGTCAACCTCGGCGTCAGCGAGGATCGCTGCAGTCCGGCGGATGAGATGGCCAAGGCCAAGCTCTCCATCGAACTGAAAGCCGACGCCCTGATGGACCTTTCCACCTATGGGGACACCCGCAAGTTCCGCCGTGAACTGGTTGAACAGTCCCCAGTCATGCTCGGCACGGTGCCCATGTACGACGCCGTGGCCAAACTGGGCAAGGATATCGGCGGCATGACCCGTGATGATCTGTTCCGTGTCGTTGAGGAACATTGCGAAGACGGGATCGACTTCCTTACCATCCACGCCGGGCTCAACCGGACCGCGGCCGAGCGTGTTGATCGCAACCCGCGCCTGACCGGAATCGTCAGCCGTGGCGGCTCGATCCTTTACGAGTGGATGAAACGTAACGACAAGGAAAATCCCTTTTACGAGCATTATGATCGTCTGCTTGAGATCTGCCGCAAGTACGACGTGACCCTGAGCCTTGGCGACGGCCTGCGTCCGGGATCGATTCACGATTCGACCGATGCACCGCAGATTGCCGAACTGATCATTCTCGGTGAGTTGACCAAGCAGGCCTGGGAACAGGATGTCCAGGTCATGATCGAGGGGCCGGGGCATGTGCCGCTGCACGAGATCCACACCAACATGCAGATCCAGAAGAAACTCTGCCATGGTGCGCCGTTCTATGTTCTCGGGCCGCTGGTCACCGACGTCGCTCCCGGTTACGACCACATCACCGGTGCCATCGGGGGTGCCCAGGCGGCCATGTCCGGCGCTGACTTCCTCTGCTACGTCACCCCGGCCGAGCACCTGCGCCTGCCCGACCTGAACGACGTCCGCGAGGGGCTGATCGCTTTCCGCATTGCCGCCCACGCCGGCGATATCGCCAAGGGGATTCCTAACGCCCGTGATTGGGACAACAAGATGAGCAAGGCGCGCGGCGAGCTGTTCTGGGCCGAGATGCTCACCACGGCCATGGACCCGGAAAAGGCGATTGCCTACCGCAAAAGTTCGATGCCGGAAGATGGCGATGTCTGCACCATGTGCGGTGACCTCTGCCCGATCAAGCGGACCGGTTCGCTGAATGATGCTGCAAACAGTTGATCTGGGCCGGGGCGGAAAAGCCCGCCCATTCAATCGAGCAGGAATAAAAGAAGGGGTGAGCCAGATGGCTCACCCCTTCTTTGTTTGTCTGTGAATGACTGATAATTTATCGCTATCGCTGTTCGTGGTTACAGTCGATTACGATTTTCGATCCCGATTCCGATTCCGATCCCGATTCCGATAGCGATTATTGTCGTTCTTCAGTGATCTTTCGCCGCCGGCAGGATCAGGTTGAGAACAACGCCGATGACACCGGCCAGGCCGATGCCGCCGAGTTTAACGACGGCGAGGTCGAAACTCATGCCGCCGATGCCGAAGACGAGGATGATCGCGGCGATCGCCAGGTTGCGCGGGTTCATCAGGTCGGTGCCGGCCTTGACCAGAGTGTTGATGCCGATGACGGTGATAGCGCCGAAGAGCAGGACCATGATGCCACCCATGACCGGAACCGGGATGGTATTGAGGAAACCACCGAGCTTGCCGATGAAGGCAAGCAGGATCGCAGCGATGGCCGCCCAGGTCATGATCGCCGGGTTGAAGGAGCGGGTCAGGGCAACGGCGCCGGACACTTCGGAATAGGTGGTGTTCGGCGGGCCGCCGAGAAAAGCTGCCAGGCTGGTGGCAATACCATCACCGAGCATGGTGTTCTTGATGCCCGGATCTTCGACATAATCTTTGCCGGTAATACTGCCGATGGCGAGAACGTCGCCGAAGTGCTCGATGGCCGGGGCGATGGCAATCGGGATCATGTAGAGAATGGCTTCCAGGTTCCAGGTCGGGAAGGTGAAGTCGGGGATCGCGAACCAGGGTCTTTCCAGGACCGGCTGCATCGATACGAGCGCCGGGGCCGTCCAGTTTTGCAAGGTGCCGGGGTCGAAGGCCGCCTGGATCGAGGCGCTGGCACCGCTGGCGTCGAGAATCAGCGACGCGATATAACCGGCGGCGATGCCGCTGAGAATCGGGATCAGTTTGAAAATCCCGCGCCCGAGCAGGGACATCAGAATGGTAACGACCAGGGCAACACCGGCGATGATATAGGCGCTGGTCTGGGGCACCAGCCAGGCGGCGCCGTCACCGGTACGGCCGGACGCCATGTGGACGGCGACCGGGGCCAGCACCAGGCCGATGACCATAATGACCGGGCCGGTGACCACCGGCGGCAGAATCCGGTGGAGAATGCCGGAACCGAAGATCCGGACGATGAGGCTGAGAATCGCATACAGCAGGCCGGCGGCGATCAGGCCGCACATGGTTCCCGAGACTCCCCAGGCGGAGACGCCGTAGATGATCGGAGCGATGAAGGCAAAACTGGACGCCAGGAAGACCGGAACCTTGCCGCGGGTGATGGCCTGGAAAACCAGGGTGCCAAGACCGGCGGTAAAGAGGGCGACGTTGGCGTTCAGGCCGGTCAGCAGCGGCACCAGAACCAGCGCGCCGAAGGCGACGAACAGCATCTGGGCGCCGAGCAGGCAGTCTTTGGCGCGGAAGTTGTAGTCAGTGGGGGACGGGGTTTGGCTCATGTTTGTGTCCTTTGTCGTGCAAAAGGAAAAAATGAGAGGAAAAAGGTAAAAGGCTAAAGGATAAAGGGTTCCAAGGCAGGCCTTTGTCCTCTTCCCTTTTGCCTTACGCCTCGGAAATTACTTGGTTCCGAAGATCTTGTCTCCGGCATCTCCCAGGCCGGGGAGGATGTAGCCGTTCTCATTCAGGCGCTCATCGATCGAGGCGACGTAGATATCGACATCGGGGTGATCTTTCTGAATGCGCTCGATCCCTTCCGGGACGGCGACGAGAAAGAGGCCGCGGATGCTGGTGCAGCCGGACTTCTTGAGCATGTCGATACAGGCCGAAAGGGAGCCGCCGGTGGCGAGCATCGGGTCGAGGATCAGGGCCGTGCGGTTCGGCATGTCGCTGGTCATTTTTTCATAGTAGGCGACCGGTTCCAGGGTCTCCTCGTTGCGGTAGAGGCCGACGACGCTGACGCGGGCACTGGGAACCAGGTCAAGAACGCCGTCCATCATGCCCAGCCCGGCACGCAGGATCGGTACAACAGTAATCTTCTTCCCCTTGATCCGGTCGACGGAAACCGGACCACACCAGCCGGAGATGGTCTCCTTTTCGGTTTCCAGATCTTTCGTCGCTTCGTAGGTCAGCAGTCGGGCGACTTCGGACGCCAGTTCGCGAAAATCTTTGGTGCTGATGTCGTTCTGGCGCATCAGTCCCAGCTTGTGTTTGACCAGGGGGTGATTGATTTCGTAAACGGCCATAGGTCGCCTCCTTGTAATGAGTTGCCGGATTCAACAGCGCAGCATAAAAGCATCACCTGTCAGGGTCAAGGGAACAGTCGCCTGTCGGCGAGAAAGACAGGGCAGTTTCTCTATGAGGGAAAACTTTCATTTTTATTTTGTAGTGATCCGGCTATAATGATCGGCTGTTTTGCGACTTGGATGAGATTTGAATAGAGACTTGATGGAATCGATTTCCCTGAAACATAAGTGTGAGTATCTCCTGCTGCGACTGACGGCGGCGATAGTGCGCAGGCTGTCTCCCCGGGCAGCGCTGACGGCCGGTCGCGGACTGGGCCTGCTGGCACTGCGGTTCCTGCCCCGCCGTCGGGCGCTGGCTATGGAGAATCTGCGTCAGGCTTTTCCGGATATGTCCAGCACCGAACTGGAGCAGATCCTGCGGAAAAATTTTGCTCATATGGGGGCCAACGGCATCGAAATGTTGCGCCTCGATATGTATCGCCCCGGCAGCAGTGATCTCAAAGAACGGTTTACCGTCGAGGGGGTGGAAAACCTGCGCGAGGCGCTGGCCATGGAGCGTGGCGCCATCCTTCTCGGAGCTCACATCGGTTTCTGGGAAACCAGCCCTTTTGTCCTGTCCGAATACGGGATCGGGCTGGATGTCGTTGCCAAGCCGATGAAAAACCCGTTGGCCGATAATTATTTCGCCCGCCTGCGCGAGACCTACGGAACGGAAATCCTCAACAGCCGCAAAGGGGCGCGTCGGATTCTGCAATCGTTACGCAAGGGGCGTGTGGTCGGCCTGCTGCTGGATCAGCATATTTCGCCGCCCGGTTCGGTGGTCACCGAATTCTTCGGCCGGCGGGCCTGGACGACCACGGCGATCACCAATATGGCGATGAAGAACCAGGTGCCGGTGGTGCCGGTGTTCAGCCTGCGCGGCGAGGACGGTCGCCATCATATGTGGATTGAACCGCTGCTGATCCTTGAAGGGGAGGGGAACGACGCCGTCAGGGAGAATACCCAGCGTCTGACGGCCATTATCGAAGCGGCGATCCGCCGGGACCCGAGCCAGTGGTTCTGGGTTCACAAGCGCTGGCGTAAAAGTGCAAATCGACAACCGGTTTGAGGGGCTCGGGCAGGTTCGCCTTGATTCCCCTGATTGCATCGAAAGCAAGTGAAAGAGACATATGAGTAAAGAACTGCAACGTGAAATAGCCAAGCGTCGGACCTTCGGCATTATCAGCCACCCGGACGCGGGTAAGACCACCCTGACCGAAAAGCTGCTCCTCTTCGGTGGGGCGACCCAGATGGCCGGCACCGTCACGGCACGTAAATCGGCGCGCCATGCAACCAGTGACTGGATGAGTATCGAGAAGGAGCGGGGGATTTCGGTCTCCTCCTCGGTGATGAAGTTCGAGTATCACGACTACGAGGTCAATCTGCTCGATACGCCGGGTCACCAGGATTTCTCCGAAGATACCTACCGGGTTTTGACGGCCGTTGACAGTGCCCTGATGGTCATCGACAGCGCCAAAGGGGTCGAGCCGCAGACGGAAAAATTGATGGAAGTCTGTCGCATGCGCAATACACCGGTGCTGACGTTCATCAACAAGCTCGATCGCGAGGGGCTTGAACCACTCGATATCCTCGCCGATATCGAGGAGAAGTTGCAGATCGAGTGTGTCCCCTTGTCCTGGCCGATCGGCATGGGCAAGCGCTTCCGCGGGGTCTATAACCTTTACCGTAAAGAGCTGAACCTGTTCCGTCCGGGAGAGGATATCAGGACGACGGAAACGGTCAAGATCTCCGACCTTGATGATCCCAAACTGGATGAATTGCTCGGCTCCCAGGCCGATGAACTGCGCAGCGATATCGAACTGCTGGAAGGGGCGGCCAACCCCTTTTCTCACGAGGATTACCTGCGTGCGACCCAGTCGCCGGTCTTTTTCGGCAGCGCGATCAATAACTTCGGGGTGCAGGAGATGCTGGATGCTTTTGTCGATCTGGCCCCGGCCCCGGGCCCACGTGAGACGCTGGAGCGTGTCGTCAGTCCGGATGAAGAGCAATTCAGCGGTTTTGTCTTTAAAATACAGGCCAACATGGACCCGGCTCACCGCGACCGGATCGCCTTTCTGCGGATCTGTTCCGGCAAGTTCACCCGCGGCATGAAGGTTCGCCATCACCGGATCGGCAAGGATGTCTCGCTGGCCAACGCGACCATCTTCATGGCCCAGGACCGGGCCAACGTTGAAGAAGCCTGGCCCGGTGACATCATCGGCCTGCACAATCATGGAACGATCAAGATCGGCGATACCTTTACGACGAAGGAAGCGCTTAAATTCACCGGGATCCCCAACTTCGCCCCGGAGCATTTCCGTCGCGTCCGCCTGAAAGATCCGCTCAAGTCGAAACAGCTGCAGAAGGGGCTGATCCAGCTTGCCGAAGAAGGGGCGGTGCAGGTGTTCAAGCCGGTGAGCGGGGCCGAATTCATCCTCGGTGCGGTCGGGGTGCTCCAGTTCGATGTGACCATGGAGCGGCTGAAGGCCGAGTATAATGTCACGGCGGTTTACGAAGGGGTCGATTATTCGACCGCGCGCTGGATCGAGTGCGACGACCGCAAGCTGTTTGATGATTTCCAGAAGAAGAATCAGGCCCATCTGGCGCATGACGCTGAGGGGCACCTGACCTACCTGGCCGCCAGCGAGTGGCGCCTCGGCCATACCATGGAACAGTGGGAAGGGGTTCGCTTCCTGAAGTCGCGCGAGCACAGTTGAAAAACGTTTGAGAGCAGGAGTTTCACCAAAGTTCCGCGTTATAATGGCTTCAACTGTCATTGATATGGTAGTTTTGTAAGATCTGGCTAATTTTTAACCTGAGCCGGCAAGGGAGTCGCGGATGACCGGGTACCATAAAAACGGAGCGCTATTCGGCACGGGGCTGACTGCTTTTCTTCTGCTCCTGTTTGTCATCGGCTGCTCTCCGGCCTGCGCCGCGGAGCACTACAAGGTTCTCGTGGTGTTCAGCTATGAACCTGATTACTTCTGGGAACGGGAGATCCGCGAAGGGGTGGAAGATGTCTTTGCCTCAGCCGTGGAACTCAGCTACTTCTATATGAACACCAAGGAGGATCCGGCTGGTGGCGAGGCCCGCGCGGCGGAAGCCTTTGCCCGCTATCAGGCGCTCAAGCCGGATGGTGTGATCGCCGCCGATGATGTCGCCCAGGAACTCTTTGTCGTCCCCTACCTGAAGAATAAAGTGAAAACTCCGGTGACCTTCTGCGGGGTCAATGCCGAGCCTGAAGTCTATGGCTATCCGGCGGAGAACGTGACCGGCATCCTCGAACGCTTCCACCTGGAAGAAACCCTCTCTTTTAACCGGCAGCTCGCCGGACAGACCGATACTTTTGCCGTAATGGTCAACAAGAGCCTGTTGGCCGACCTGGTTTCAACCCAGCTTGAAAAAGACCGGGACAAGCTGTCTGCACGCCTGGTCGGCGTTTTGCAGCCGGAGACCCTCACCGAGGCGGTTGCCATGGCGAAGGAGTACCGGGAGAAGACCGACCTGCTCCTGCTGCTGACCCTGAAGGGGGTCGTTGATGGCCAGGGGAAGCTTGTCTCTGATGCCGAGGCCATCGCCGCCGTTCTCAAGGCTTATGCGAAGCCGGTCTGTGCGACAACGGAATTCGTTATTCGCCAGGGGGCTCTGTGCGGGGTGCTGGCCAGTGGCCAGGAGCAGGGGCGCAAAGCTGCTGAAATGTTGCTGAAACTGCTCCAGGGGGTGGCGCTTTCGGAGTTGCCGGTGACCCGGAACTTTCAGGGGGAGCGGATGATCAACGCCACGGTCATGAAAGAGCTGGAGCTTGTTCCTTCACCACTGGCGTTGCGCGGCGCGACGCTGGTGCGAACGCAATAGCCCCGGGGAGTTTGACGGAGCATCATGGCCTACCGGATCCGTAAACAGATTTCTATCCACGCCCGACTGCGTCAGTTGACCCGGATTTCCATCCTGGTTTTTCTGGTGATCGCTGTCGGGTTTCTTGCGGCTTCGATCGGCGTGCGCTCGAAAATCGACCAGATCGTCGAAGAAGGGCTTAATAAGGCTGTCGAGAACTCCCAGGACACTCGCAGTTTCGGTTTGCTGCACTCCCGCCTGCAGGTTTTTCAGGACAGTTTTTACGGGCGTGACGATTTTTTCGCCACCGAAGGGGCGGCGATTCGGCAGGAGATTGTCCGCCTGCAGGGGAGCTTCAACGATTCCCACCAGGGGGACTTGCTCAAAGAGCTGGGGGCAGAATTCGATGCGTTTCTGGGGCACGCAGAATGGATCAATATCCTGCTGGCCTGGCGCACAGGCCAGGACGAAGATATCGATGAAATTCTGTTGCAACTCCAGGAGTTGTTGACCGAACGCATCATCGAAGAGACTCTGGCCGGGGGGAATGTTGCTTATTACGAACAGCTGACCATGCTGGTTTCCGGCTACCGGGAGAGTCTGCTGGAGATTATCATCAAGAACTCCCGGGAAGATCGTCAGGCGTTTCTCAGTGCGCGCCTGACCGATCCCCCGCCCCTGGAGGAGGACCTCCAGCGCCTGTCTCTGCGGCTGAGGACGCTGACGGCCTCCGAGCCGCCGATCGACAGCTTTGGCCGTCACCTGGTCGGCCGGATCGCCTATTACAGTTACCTGATGCGGCTTTACCAGTTGGAGATGTTCCGGCTGAATGAGCGCAGTCAGCACCTGGCGCGGTTGGCGAAAGAGATCATGGCCGGCATGGAAGACCTCGATCGTCAGGCTTCGTCGCTGGCCGAGACGATGCGTGCCGGTGTCGAGCGGACGATTTACGGGACACGCGGGGTGATCTGGAGCCTGCTGCTACTGATGGCGGTGGTTACCTGGCTGGTGCATCGGAATCTGTTCCGCAAGCATATCCAGGCGCCGATGCTGCTGGTCAGCGAGCGTCTGGAGGATTTCCGCAAAGGGGACTTCACCACGCCGATGAGCCTGAAGCGCCAGGATGAATGGGGCGAACTGGAACGTGCTTTCAACCAGATGATCGAATCGTTGCAGCAGAGTGTCACAGCCCTGCGCGACTCGGAGAAACGTTACCGCGAAATCTTCGAAAACAGTACCGAGGGGATTCTGCGGATTTCTCCATCAGGGCGGATTCTGGAGATCAACCCGGCGGCGGCTGCCATGCTCGGCTTCACTTCGGTGGCCGAGGCCAAGGAAGTCTATCCTGCCCAGCTCTACAAGGACCCCACTGCTCGCGAACAGATCTCCAAAGAACTGCTCGAAAACGGGATCTGCCTCAACTTCATCACCCTGCTGCGGCGCAAGGACGGGGAATACTTCTGGGGAGCGATCAACACCCACCTCATCCGTGACGACGAAGGGGTCATCCTCTACACCGAGGAGACGATGCAGGATATTTCGGCGCGTAAGGCCGCCGAGGATTCCCTGCACGAGATTCGCTCTTACCTCCAGGAGATCATCGACTCGATGCCGTCGATCCTGATCGGTGTGGACACGGAGATGCGGGTCACGCTCTGGAACCGTCGCGCCGAACAGGAAAGTTCGCTGCAGGCGGTTCAGGCGCGCGGGATGTTCATGTGGGAGGTCTGCGCCCTGTTCGATCCCGATTTGTACCTGCCGCGTCTCAAGGAAGCGCTGCAGAAACGCAAGCCGGTCCGGCTGAGCAAAGTCAGGAGCAGGAAAAAAACGCCGGAAGGGAACAGCCGTTATTTCGATATCATGATCTATCCTCTGGCCCGCAGGGAAGGGGTTGGGGCGGTGGTCCATTTGGACGATGTCTCGGAGCGGGTATACATCGAAGAGATGATGATCCGGTCGGAGAAGATGCAGACGGTCGGTAACCTGGCGTCCGGTCTGGCGCACGAGATCAACAACCCGCTGGCGGCGATCATGCAGAGCGCCCAGGTGATGGAGCGGCGGCTGTCGCCCGAGGTCAGCAAAAACGTCGCTGTTGCCCAGGAGCTCGGCACCACGATCGAGGTGATCACCAGCTATGCGCAGCAGCGTGGACTCGATAAGATGCTTCAGTCGATTACTGAAGCCGGACGTCGGGCGGCCGAGATCGTCACCGACATGCAGACGTTCAGCCGCTACGACGGGACCCATTTTACCTACTGCTCGTTGGCCGAGTTGACGGAAGAGGCGCTGGCGATGATTGGTCGCGATTACGATATGCGTCATCGCCACAACATCAAGCGGATGAAGATCGTCCGTCATTTCAAAGAGATTCCACAGGTTTTCTGTGACGCCAGCCAGCTGCGCCAGGCTCTCTACAACCTGATGAAAAATGCCGCTCAGGCTGCCGCGACCGATGACGGAACTCCTCAGCTGGTTGTCAGGATCGCTCCGCACGGGGAAAGGCAGGTCTCTCTCAAGGTTGAGGACAACGGGCCGGGGATGGATTCGGAAACACTTGACCGAATCTTCGATCCCTTCTACAGCGCCAGGCAGATCGAATCGAAACGCGGCATGGGACTGTCGATCGTCTATTTTATCGTGACCCAGACCCACCGTGGACGGCTCGATATCTCTTCTGAGCCGGGGGCCGGAACCTGTGTCGAAATCCTGCTGCCGATCGATCAACACGATTCGGATCCCGCCGCACTCGATGATGTCGCGGAAGACAAGCGGAATTATCTCGTTTTGTAAATGATGGCGCATTGGGCTTAGCCATTCGTTTTGCGTTCTATGCGAAAGCATCATAAAAAGGATCACCATGGACAGAACTGTAAGAACTTCGATCAGGCAGGTCCTGGCGGCTGCTCAGCCGCAGGCCGAGGTGTGTGTCAAGGGGTGGGTGCGCTCCCTGCGGCGGGGCAAAGGGGTCGCTTTCGTCGCTCTTAACGACGGGAGCTGTTTCGCCACCTTGCAGGTCGTGTTTACTCCCGAGTTGGAGAATTACGCAGCAGCGGCAAAGGTCGGAACCGGAGCCTGTCTGGCCGTTATTGGCGAGCTGGTTGAATCTCCGGCTGCAGGGCAGGCGCTGGAGCTGCTGGCGCGGCACGTCGAGATTCTCGGCGATGCCGACGACGACTATCCGCTGCAGAAGAAACGCCACAGCTTTGAGTTTCTGCGCTCCATTGCTCATCTGCGGCCGCGCTCGAACACCTTCGGTGCTGTTTTCCGCATACGCAGCGCCCTGGCGTTTGCTGTCCATAAATTTTTTCAGGAACGCGGCTTTATTTACGTTCAGACCCCGATTATCACCGCCAACGACTGCGAGGGGGCCGGCGAGATGTTCCGTGTTTCGACCCTTGACGCCGAAAGCCCGCCGCGTCGGGAAGGAAGGATCGACTGGTCGCAGGATTTCTTCGGCGAACGGACCGGGTTGACGGTCAGTGGTCAGTTGCAGGGAGAGTTGTTTGCCACTGCATTCAGCGACATCTACACCTTCGGTCCGACCTTCCGGGCCGAGAACTCGCACACCAGTCGCCATGCTGCGGAGTTCTGGATGATTGAGCCGGAGATCGCCTTTGCCGATCTGGCCGATGATTGTCGCCTGGGGGAGGATTTCCTCCGTTATCTGGTGACCTATGCCCTGGACAACTGTAGTGAGGATCTCGAATTCTTCAATCAGCGGATCGAGCCCGGGCTGATCGACAAACTGGAAAGCCTGGCCAGGGCGGAGTTCCGTACCATCAGCTACACGGAGGCCGTCTCTTTGCTACAGAAATCGGGGCAGGCCTTCGAGTTTCCCGTCAATTGGGGGGGGGATCTGCAGTCGGAGCACGAACGCTACCTGACCGAGAAAATTTTTTCCGGGCCGGTTTTCGTGACCGATTATCCGAAAGAGATCAAAGCGTTTTACATGCGCCTGA
>PKUG01000044.1 GCA_002869665.1 Desulfuromonas sp.
GACGCCATCCTTTTCTTTGAGCGCAAAGAAAAGGATGCAAAAGAAACTTTTCCAATAGGCCTACGCATAGGCCCGGCTTTGCGTAGGCGGCATTCTGCCATTGACAGCCCGCCCAGCTGAGCCATACGGCTCAAATGGGCAGAAACGAATTGAACTTTAAAAAACAATCACAGCATGCAGAATGTGATCAGGTCTCGATCCATATCGGCCGATTGCCTGCATATGAACAAGGAATCTGAGATTAACCCATGACTTACATCCCCGAACTCTGGACCCGCTACGAATTCGACAACCTGCCGATCTACATCCGCCCGGACCGCCCGACCTGGTTCGTGCCGACGACTGAAGGTGATGCCATCCTGCGGGCTCCGGAGCAGAACGACCCGACCGCCGCCAGGTTTCTCAGCCGCCTCCCCGACCCTCCTGTCAGCGAATATACGGGACGCGCCGATTGCCTTACCCCGCGGCTCAACGAACTCTGGCTGCATGTCACCAACCGCTGCAACCTGAGCTGCCACCACTGCCTCTTCGCCTCCGGCCCCGAATCCGAAGGGGAGTTGAGCGCCGGGCAGATCCTCGCCACGGCTGCCGAGGCGGTGGAACTCGGTTGCCGCATCTTCGCCCTGACCGGCGGCGAGCCGTTCTGGCATCCGGAGTTCGATCGCATCCTCTCCGGCCTGTTGGCCCACCCCGGTTGCCGGGTCGTCATCCTCACCAACGGCCTGCTTCTCGAGCGACTGTTTGCAGGGGACTTCGATCTCAGCCGGGTTCACCTGCAGATCAGCGTCGATGGCCTCGAAGAACGCCACGAGAGCATCCGCGGCGCCGGAACCTTCACCGCCCTGCGCCGCAAGCTGCCCGAACTCAAACAGCGCGGGATCCCCTTCACCCTGTCGATGTGCGTCGAGCGCCGCAACCTGACCGACATGGCTGCACTGGTCGACTTCGCCGCCGAAGTCGGTGCCGATAATGTCCACTACCTCTGGTACTTCGTCCAGGGGCGCGGCAGCGATGCCAATTTCGTTCCGGTTGACGAGATCTTCCCACAGTTCATCGCCGCGGTGGAAAAAGCGACTGCTCACGGCATCCAGATCGACAACCTGACGGCACTGAAAACCCAGATCTTCGCCCCGGCCGGCACCATCCACGACGGCAGCAGCAGCGGCTGGGAATCGGCCGCCGTCGGCCCGGATGCGCGCCTTTACCCCTCGGCCGCGCTGGTCGGGCAGGAACGCCTGGCCACGGCGCTGGATAACGGCCTGGCCGCCGCCTGGCAGAACAGTCCGGTCCTCACCGAAATCCGCCGGGCCACGGTTGCCGGGACGGATGCCCCGCTGCGCTACTTCACCGGCGGTGGCGACCTCGACCATTCCTGGGTCCACGCTGAAACCTTCAGCGGCAGTGACCCCTACCTGCCGCTCTACGAAAAGATCATGCTCTGGCTGATCCGGCAAGCGGCAAGCGGCGTTGCCGAGAGCGAAAGCATCGGTCTGCGCCTGAAGATGGGGGACATCCTCGAAAGCTGCGGTGCCCACGGCCGGGTCGCCCTGACCCACGCCAACTGCCTGCTGGCGATCGCCGATTCGAACAGCCTGGCGGTGGTCAAGGATTACTACAGCAGCGCGGCGACCGCGACCAAGGAAGACATCCTCAACCCGATCTGCTACGCCGAAGAGGTGATCGCCCATATCCCCGAAGCGTTCCGCTTCCGCGGCTACGGCTGTGGCAGCCCGGTCCTCGACGCCGAGATCAAGCCCGGGGAGACGATCGTCGACCTCGGTAGCGGCCGCGGCGTGGAGATCTTCGTCGCCGCCAACATGGCCGGTCGCGACGGCCGCTGCATCGGCCTCGACATGCTCGATCCGATGTTGGAGATCGCCGAGCGCGGCGCCCATGCCGTGCGCAAGAATCTCGGTTACGATTCCATCGAATTCCGCAAGGGGTACCTCGAAGAGCTGCCACTGGAAAACGATTCAACCGACCTGGTCCTGTCCAACTGCGTCATGAACCTCTCGACCAATAAGCGCCGCGCTTTTGCCGAAATCTTCCGCGCCCTCAAGCCGGGTGGCCGCCTGGTGATTTCCGATGTCGTCTGCGAAGAGGAGCCCGACCCGGCGATCCGTAACGACGCCGAACTCCAGGGGGAATGCATCGCCGGCGCCCTGCAGCAGAAAGATCTGGTCGGCCTGCTCGAAGAGTGCGGCTTTGTCGATATCCGTCTGCTCAAGCGCTTCCCCTACCGGATCGTCCGCGATCACCCGTTCTTCTCGCTGACCTTCGCCGCCTGGAAGCCGCGGGAAAGCCGTGCCGTACCGGTCATCTACCGCGGACCGCTGGCCGCGCTGCCGCTGCCGAACGGCCAGACCCTCTACCCGGGGCAAAAGACCCTGATCCCGGCGGATCTCGCCGCCCACCTCGGCGAACATGTCTTCCAACTCGACGAGAGCGACGGTCGCGTCACCAACCTCGACCTCGGCGAAGGCTGCGCCTGCGCCCTGCCGCCGACCCAGGGGAACACGGCGGCGGAGAAAACGGTCAAGTACGCCTCCGGCTGCATGGTCTGCGGCGAAGAGCTGATCTACCCGGAACGCGAGGTCGAACTCAGCTGCCACTACTGCGGCAAGACCGCCTTCGCCAACGCCCATTGCGGCGAGCAGCATTTCGTCTGCGATGCCTGCCACAGCGAAGACGCCCTGGCGGTCATGGAACACCTGTGCATTGAAGCGACCGAAACCGACATGCTCGAACTGCTCGCGCGCCTGCGCCGGCATCCGGCGATCCCGACTCACGGGCCGGAGCATCACGCGCTGATGCCGGGGATCATCGTCACCGCCTACCGCAACAGCGGCGGCCAGGTCGATGACGACCTGATCGCCACAGCGATCCGCCGCGGCGGGCAGATCATCGGCGGCAGCTGTGCCTATCTCGGCATCTGCGGCTCGGCGACCGGTGTCGGCGTGGCCTTCAGCCTGATCCTTCAAGCCAACCCGGTCAAGGCCGCGGAACGCCAGATGGTCCAGCAGATCACCACCAGGGTGCTCGAAAAGATCGCCGCCTTCGAAGCGGCCCGCTGCTGTCAGCGCGACTGCTGGCTGGGGTTGAAGACAGCTGCTGAGCTGTCGCACACGTACCTGTCGGTCCCCCTGCAGGCCGACGCCGTCATCGGCTGCTATCAACGCCATCTGAACAGAGAGTGTATCGGGATGAAATGCCCGGTGCTGCGCGAAGTCGCCGCGGTAAGGAAAGTGGGATAAAAATGAAAATGGCCGCCGGGAAAAACCGGCGGCCATGAGGATTATCAATCGATTTTGATGCCAAACCGCCGCACCCGTGCGGCGTTGAGCGGGCTTTCCGCCCCGATCTGCCTGAGCGCCTCGGTGGCCCGGGCGACGATCTCTTCCTGGTAGTCAGTCGTCCCGCCGAGGCGGCTGAACTTCAGGCAGAGGTCGACATAGCGGGAGAGTTGCGGCCCCTTCTGGGCCTTGAACAGAGCGATATACTCCTCGACCGTGGCCTCGGCGAGCAGTTGTTCCTCATCGTCGCTACAGCTGTCGACAGCCAGCAGATGGTCGCACAACTCCTGCAGCGGCCGCTTTTCGCAGAACGACCGCTGCTGCTCACGAAACCTGTCGATCACTTCCTGATCCCTGATCTGCCCCGCCAGCACCGCCGTATCCAGGTTGAACAACTCGCGTTCGTCGCGCCGTTTCTCGATGTAAAGATTGATGATCTTGGTCGCCAGACTGTCCTTGCCGAGGAACCTGAGCAGGCGCACGGCGCCATCGAGGTTGGCCGGACTGATAAACCTGACGTTGTGGCGGAAGCTGGCCGCAACCCCGTCGATCACCTCCTGCACGTTGTCGTCGAAGGATTCGTTGAACATCCGCCAGGCGTCCTGAAAAGAGCCCTCGGTGCGGGCGGCAAGGATGCGATCGTTGAAACGTTCGGCCTCTTCGAGCAGGCGCAGTTCGTCGATATAGCCGTTCTCGACCAGCCGGGCGAGCTGCAGGTCGAAGTCATCGACCGTGTAATTATCGTAGCGACGCAACAGAGCCGCCCACTCCTGCTGCTGGATCGACTGCGGCAGGCTGTCATCCAGGTCGCTGAAGGCATTGGTGCGACCAAGGACAAAATCATAGTCGGGCGCCGCTTCCGTCTTGCAGTAATAAGACCAGGTCAGCAAGGTCAGGGTGCGTAACGCCCGATGCAGAACCTCGTCATCATACTTCTTGAGCAGCGGCAGCACCTGGGTCGACAGCCGCTCGATCTTCTTGATGATGCGGATATTACGGATCTTCAGCTTGAGCACGTTCTCGCGCAACAAGGTTCCGATCCGTCCTCCGGTCAGGGCGATAGCGACACAGTCCTCGGCGCTTGGAGCAAAACAGAGCTCGCTGTCGATCACTTTCTCGCGCAGCTTGACATAATCGACGGTCGAATCCTCGTTCAGGCTCTCGTCGTTGAGAATCAGGACGATCTTGCAGCGCTTCTGCTCCTTCAGCTGGGTGATCAACCCCATGATGTCCTGGGCGTCGATATCCTTCCCCTTGCGCTCAAAATCATCGATGCAGATGAGCACCCGCTCCAAAGAAAGGAAGGCCAGGGAGTCGATCATCGAGCGGTAATGCTCCTCGGTTGAGCTGGACGGCAACAGGGGGAGGGTTTTCTTGCCGAGGGACTTGAGCAGCTCGGCGGTATTTGATTTAAAACTGTCGATCGATGGCCGCCGGCCGATGAAGTTGCGCTCGACCAGGTTTTCGAAGATCGCGAAGCGCAGGTCGTCGAGGGAATTGATGCCGAACAGCGAAACGTAGGAGTAGCGCTCGAAGGCGATCTTGTGCTGCTGCTTCGCCGTCGTCAGAAAGGCGTTCCAGGCGTAGGTTTTCCCGACCCCCCAAGCCCCCTTGATCGCCATCACCTCGGGGGCCTCGCTCGCCAGAAAACGCAGGATCTGCTGCTGCACAGCCGCCATCGCCATAACGCCCCCTTACCTTCTGACCAGCGCCAGGCGCACACCGAGGAGAATCAGCGCCAGCCCCATGCCGCGTTCAGCCCAGTGGCTGAAACGGGAGAAGAGCCGCTGCACCCGCGCCTGGGTCAGGACCAGGCTCAGGCCGCAGAACCAGACCGCGGTCGCCACGGCCATGTAGATCCCATAGAGCAGCTGAATTGTGACCGGCGTGGTCGGACGGATGATGACCGAGAAGAGCGAGAGGAAGAAGAGCGTGGCTTTCGGGTTGAGGGCGTTGGTCAGGAAACCGATGCGCAGGGCCTGCACGCGCGTGTACTCGCGCGGCCGAGCGCTTGCTCCGGAAGCATCGAGTGCAACCGGCTTGGCGCCGAGGGATTTCCAGCCGATGTAGATAAGATAGGCGGCGCCGACAAATTTGATCAGGGTGAAGACCTGAACCGACTGGGAGATGATCAGGCCGATGCCGAGCAGGGTGTAAGCGACATGGACGAGGATTCCCGCGCCGATGCCGACGCTTGTCCACAGCGAGGCGCGGCGACCGGCGGACAGGCTCTGGCGCAGGACCATGGCAAAGTCGGGCCCGGGGCTGGCGACCGCCAGCAGGTGAACCAAAGCAACCGTTGCGAATTCACCAAGATACTCCATCCATCCTCCCGTGCCACAGTAACGGCGTCAGCATGCATGTCGGAAGCTGAAACCGTTTGTGCGTCACTCCTGCTGCAGCATTCGAATAAAGCTGTCGGCTTCCTTGATCGACAGCTCCATCTCCCGAACCAGGCGCGTCACGTCCGTTTCGATCCCGCCCAGTTCGTTTTTCAACGAGGAAATTGCCCGCGCGTTGAGATTGTGCTTTAAGAATAATACCTGATCGCGGAGCGGATTCAGCACCGGGGCGATCCGCCCCTCGGCTTTTTTCATCGCCCCGATCAGTTTGGCATAACGGCTCCGGGTCTGCTTGAGCTTGTTTCTGCTCTGTTCTCTCAAGCTTTTGCTCGTGTATTGATCCAGCTCCCCGTCCCATTCGTCGAAGAGTGCCTCGGCGACATCCTCGACCGCGGCAATCCGCTCACTGACCTCTTCGGCCTGCGCTTCACTCCGCTCCAGGACCGCGTTCAATTCGTCATACTTGTCTTCCAGTTCGCCACCGTCGAAATTCATGACGCTGCGAAAGCGCTCCAGCGCCGAAGCAAACTGCTCCTTAGTCTCCTGCTGGGAGTCGCGGGCGGCTTCAACCCGGTCGGCCAGAATGTCGCGTTTGTGCACGCCGACCTTTTCCATAGCACCGTAGTACATGCTGCTGCACGCCGGCAAAAAGAGCAGAGCTGCACAGAGAAAAAGAATGCCTGACCTGAATACCATCTGGAAACCCTCCTGAAGAACTTTCGCTTCAGCCTTTTATTCAATGTACCCCGATCAGCCCGACACGGGCAAATCGACGAACGATATCACAACAATTCGAGCAACTGGGTCCGAAACTTGCCGGCACCGCCGTTGGCCGGGTGGCGCACCTTAGCCGCCGCGATCCCGAGCGCTTCCAGCTGCTGGGCCGATTTCTCCCCGACGGCGACCACCTGGCGGAAGCGGCCGAGGTCGAGCATTTGACGCAGGATCGCATGCCCGGCGGCGAGTTCCTCGTCCTTCGGTGTCCGGTTGCTGAGCAGCCCCTTGCCCGGTTGATAGGGGTGCCAGGGGAAGGCATTCCACAACACCACCCGGCGCGGGTCGATCCCCTGCTCGGCGAGAAAGCCCCAGACGATGGTCGCCGTCGGCTCGGTGAAACCGTCCGGCCGCACTTCGGGGCGGCTGGTCCGCCGCGGAACCAGCCCGTGAAGGACCATCTCCGGCACCAGCCCCTTGTGGCGCAGGCCGCCGAGAAGCAGGCGCTCGGAGGTCATCGGGATGCCACTGAAGTGCCCTCCCTGGTAGCCGATCGCCTCGGCACAGAGCAGGGTGTCGGCGTGACCGATCCGCTCCTTCNAGGCGGTCAGCTGCGCCCGCCGCACCAGCGCCCCGTCCGCGTTCAGTTCATGCTCGCGGTCGTAGTCGGCCCAGGGGTTGAAAACCGCGGCCGCGCGGTAGGAACTCAGCGCGGCGACAAAGGTTTCAGGCATGCTCGGCACTCTGGATGAGGATAAAAGGCTGAACAATGAGCATGCGGAACGGCTTGTCCAACTCGTTCTCCCAGCTCTCAAGCTGCTCTTTGCTCGGTTTGGCAACCTGCCCGGCGCTAACCCAGCGTTCGACGAGGAACTTGTCGTCCCCGGCGACCGCGACCCCGGCATCGATAATATCGATCTCGGGAGCGACGATGATGACGGCATCGCGTTGCAGGTGAATCCGCAGATCGCGCCAGCAGACTTCGGCCAGATCGCGTTGCAGGCTTTCTCTGATTTGGGACATGGGAAGACCTTTCACAACATAACAGGATCGCAAGTCGGACAGCACGGAGACAAAACCCGACCCGAGTTTGTTCGCTATCGGAATCGCTATCGATATCGAATACTTTCGCTATGGGGAAGAACGATTCCGATTCCGATTCCGATTCCGATTCCGATTCCGATTCCGATGAAGATTGTACTGCTTACTTCCGCGCCTGAAGGCGCTCCAGCACCTTGTCAGCAGCCTGGTTGGCGGCGTTGACGCAATCGTTGAGACCGACGCCGTAAAAGGCGTTGCCGGTCAGGATCAGGTCGGGAGTATCGGCCAGGGCGGCGTTGAGCGCTTCGAGGCGGGCGGCGTGGCCGCTGGTGTACTGGGGGATCGCCTGTTCGTGGCGGAAAATGCGGACAAAGTCCGGTTCGCATTCGATCCCCATGATCTGCCGCAGGTCGTGCATGGTCCGTGCCCTGACCTCGTCATCGGAGAAGTCGATCGCCCCGGGGTTGGTCGCCCCGCCCATCATCGAGCGCAGCAGCGCCATCCCTTCCGGTGCGCGGTTGGGGAAGATACTCGAATCCCACAGGGTGCCGAGGATATTGCACCCCTCGGATTTGGGGATCAGGTAGCCGAAGCCGTTCAGATCACGTTGAATCCGGTCTTTCTGGTAGCCGAAGCAGACGACGTTCATCGGCGCGTAGGGGGTTTCACGCAGGATCGCGGCGCTACGCTCGTTGAGCCCATTGAGCATGCCGGCGACAGCGTAGGCCGGGGCTGCCGTAACGACGATCTCGGCGGCCTCCTGGCGGCCGTCCGCCAGACGCAGCAGGAAACCATCCTCCGTCTTATCGATCCGCTCGACTGCGCAGCCGCTTTGGACCGTCCCCTGCAGCGCAGAGATCACCCCCTCGGTGAGGTCCTGAATCCCGCCGGAAAAGGAAGTCAGCACGCCACCCGGTCCGGCAGCACTGGCGACCGCTTTCCCTTCCTTGATCTCGGCGCGCTTCTTCTTGGCCAGCTTCATCATCGCCTTGAGCAGGCCGCCATACTCCTGTTCCAGCTGATAGATCCGCGGGAAACAGCTCTTCAGGCTCATCGTCTCCGGGTCCCCGGCGAAGATCCCCGAAACCATCGGTGCGATCAGGCGGTCGAGGGCTTCCTTCCCGAGCCGGCGACGGCCGAAATCGGCGAGGGTTTCGTCCCCCCCATCGGTCCGCTTGGGGACGAGCATCTCACCGGCGAGTCGGAATTTCCCCGGCCAGGAGATCAGCTTCGACTTGAGGAAGGAGGGGCCGTTCTCCGGCAGGCGATGGAGAATTTTATCGGCATAAATGAAACGCTTGCGCGCATTGTCATCCGAGCGCAGCAACTGGGGATCGATGCCGAGCCGGCGGCAGAGATCGAGGGTCATCGGCTTGTTGTCGAGAAAACCGTTCGGGCCCCATTCACAGATGAACCCCTCTTCCCTGATCGACCAGATCTTTCCACCGGTGCGGGTTTCCTTCTCGAGAACCATGACGTCCGCGTCAAGTCCGGCTTCGCGGGCGGCCAGTTCGATGGCATAAGCGGTAGCGAGGCCGGAAATACCGGCGCCGATGACGGCAATACGGGTCATAAAAACTCCTGAAATTTATAAGGGAATTGCGTTCCCGTGACAATAACTGACAGCGTCTGGAATCCTAGCCTCTCACTGCCCGAAGGTCAAGCTGTCGCTGTAACCAAACCGCCGGGAGACAGCGATGATCTTTACGCTGACGACCGACACTCCTATATTGTGGTGTTGCATGATTTACCCGCAGGAGTGATTCAACCATGGCAAAAGACTACTATTCCACCCTTGGCGTTGAGCGTAACAGCGACGCCGCGACGATAAAGAAGGCCTATCGCAAGCTGGCCCAGAAATACCACCCCGACCGCAACCCCGGCGACAAGGCTGCCGAGGAGAAGTTCAAGGAGATCACCGAGGCCTACGCCGTGCTCTCCGACGCCGAGAAGCGCAAGCAGTACGACCAGTTCGGTGCCGACGGCTTCCATCAGCGCTTCACCCAGGAGGACATCTTCCGCAACATGAACTTCGGTGACATCTTCGGCGGCGGTGGTGCCGAGGATCTCTTCAGCCAGTTCTTCGGCGGCGGTGGACGCCCTCACCAGCGCCGCCCGAGCAAGGGGCAGGACTATTCGATGCAGGTCAGCATCCCCTTTCGCCTCGCCGTCACCGGTGGCGAACGACGCATCGACTTCCGCCGCGATGGCAAGGTCGAGCAGCTCAAGGTGCGTATCCCCGCCGGCATCGACCAGGGGGGGAAGCTGCGTGTCCCCGGTAAGGGGGGGAACAACCCTGCAGGCGGGCCACCCGGCGATCTCTACCTGCAGATCGACATCGAGTCCGATCCGGTCTTCACCCGGGACGGCCGCGACCTGCTCATCCATGCCACGGTCCCCTTCAGCGGTGTCTGCCTGGGGACAATCATCGAAGTCCCGACCCTTGATGCCACCAAGCGGGTCAAGGTTCCGGCCGGGATTCAACCCGGACAAAAGATCCGCCTACGGGGATTTGGCGTAGCCGGAGTGGGAAAATCCCCAACCGGCGACCTCTACGTCATCATCAATGTCACCGTACCGAAGCAGCTGACCGACGAACAGAAAGCCCTGCTGGAGCAACTAAAGACCGTAGATCTTTAGCTTTTTACTCTGCAATGATGAAAGCGCGCGGAAGCCGGAATATTTTTTATTCCATCGGGCACCGACTTTGCATTATTATCTTCGCCTCGGGACTTTTCCCAGAATCGGCCATTCGCATGCTGGTAAATCGATGACAGAGCGGCAAAATCAACATATCGGTCTGGAGATCATTCTGCTTCTGGCGCTGTTCCTGCTCCTGTGTGCGGGCCTGCGTCCTGTCCTCGCAGATATCGTGCCGGATGTTCGTATCTATGCTCTCGATGCCCGTGTCGACCGCTGCCATTTGATCGCCAACCAAGCGCATCAGCCCCCCTGCTGCCCGAGCCAGGCTTGCCATGATACCCAGCCGCTGCCACGCGATCTCGGCGGCCCCGAGTACCACTCCCGTTACGACCACGCCAGTCCGGCAACCACCGAAGTCCACCTCCGGGCCCCGCAATTCAGGGCCGGTGAACCCATCAACGTAGCCGGGATCGATACGACACTTTCAAGCTTCAACGTCAAGCTTTCCACCCTTTCCAATCTCTCACTGAATCACCTGCGCACTGTCGTTCTTCTCCATTGAAGACACTCCTCCTGATGTGTTGACCACGCCGGGACCACCGGCTATATTGACCAAATCCGTCATCTTTTGCATGACGTGTGTTCTTGAGGAGAAAAACGTTGACTGACAAGACAAAGAGTCCGATCGATCGGACATGGGACTTTCTCTGTTCCCTGAAACTGACGATCATTCTGCTGCTGCTGCTCGCGGTAACTTCGATCATCGGTACTGTTCTTCAGCAGAATGCCCCCGCGGCTGAATATATCCGCGAGTATGGGGAATCCAACTACAAGCTGTTCGTCTCGCTGCAGTTTACCGATATGTACCATTCCTTCTGGTTCATCGGTATTCTCGCCCTGTTCAGTGTCAACCTGATCTGCTGCTCGATCAAAAACTTCCCGCGGGTCTGGAAATTCGTCCGCGAGCCGATGCTGGTCGCCAGCTCCGGCATCCTGAAGGGATCGGCCAACCGCACCGAAATCGAGACGGCCGAAGCACCGGCCGAAGCCGCCAGGCATCTCTCCACAGTACTGAAGAAGGAGTTCGGCTCCTCCACCCTGACCGAGGCGGACGGTAAACTCTATCTCTTCGCCCAGAAGGGGATTTATTCCCGCTTCGGCGCCTACATCACCCACCTGTCGATCCTCATCGTCATGGCCGGGGCGATCATCGGCAACCTCTGGGGCTACAAAGCCTATGTCAATATCATCGAGGGCACCTCGACCGACCAGGTTGTCTCGCGCAGCAGCCGCGAGCCGATCGACCTCGGCTTTACCGTCCGTTGTGACGATTTCGATGTCAGTTACTATCCGAA
The DNA here is from genome assembly GCA_002869665.1 of Desulfuromonas sp. Classification (GTDB taxonomy): domain Bacteria; phylum Desulfobacterota; class Desulfuromonadia; order Desulfuromonadales; family Geopsychrobacteraceae; genus PKUG01. Next base: position 11,389 of record PKUG01000044.1, read on the forward strand.
CTCGATGCGTCCCAAGGACTACAACAGCGACCTGGTCGTCCTTGAAGACGGGGTGGAGATCCTGCGCAAGCGGATCGAGGTCAACGACCCGCTGACCTACAAGGGGATCACCTTCTACCAATCGAGCTACGGCCCGGCGGGCAACCCGATCCTGAAGCTCCAGGCCAAGAACAACGCGACCGGGGAGACCGCCGACGTGACGGTGCAACAGGGACGCTTTGCCCAGGTCGCCGACGGCTACTCCGTTGCAGTAACCAACTTCGTCGAAAACGACCGCAACTTCGGTCCCGCTGCCGGCCTGATTGTCAGCGACCCCGCAGGGAAGCAGAGCGCCCCCTTCCCGGTCTGGCAGCGTTTTGCCGACCTCGACACCAAGCGCAACGGAACCTTTACGTTCACGCTGGTCAGTTTCGACATGCCGCAATACACCGGCCTGCAGGTCGCCAAGGACCCGGGCGTCAACATCGTCTGGCTCGGTTGTTTCCTGATGATCTTCGGCTCCATGAGCGCCTTCTTCTTCTCCCACAAGCGGGTCTGGGCCTGCATTGAAGAGACTCCCAAGGGCTCACAGATTGTTATCGCTGCCAACGCTCACCGCAACCAACCCGGTTTCGCCCTGGCCTTTGAAGAGCTGCAGCAGAAAATTGAAAATGACTTTAAAAATTCTTCCCAACAGAAGGAGGGATAATCCATGGATAGCAACCAGCTTTTTAACCTGACAACCATTGTCTACTTCGCTGCGATGGTGATTTATTTCATCTACATCGCTTCTAGAAACAACAAGATCGCCCTGGCCGGCACCCTGGTCACCCTGCTCGGTTTCCTGATGCAGACCGCAGCCCTCGGCCTGCGCTGGTACGAGTCCTACCAGATTCTCGGCGAAGATGGGCGCGCGCCCTTGACCAACCTGTATGAGTCGGTCGTCTTCTTCGCCTGGTCGACGGTGCTCATCTACCTGATCATCGACTACAAATACAAGCAACGCACCATCGGCGCCTTCGTCATCCCGATCGCCCTGTTCAGTATGCTCTGGGCTCAGATGAGCCTGCACGCCGGCATCGATCCGCTGGTTCCCGCCCTGCAGAGTAACTGGCTGACCTACCACGTCATCACCTGCTTCCTCGGCTATGCCGGTTTCGCCGTCGCCTGTGGTGTTTCGATCATGTACCTGATGAAAATCGGCAAGGAAGAGAAGCATCAGGGGGATCAGCCGATGGGCGGCATCCTCGGCCTGTTCCCTTCGACCAGAATTCTGGATGACCTCAACTACAAGGCAATCATGGTCGGCTTTCCGCTGCTGACCCTCGGGATCATCACCGGCGCCGCCTGGGCCAACTACGCTTGGGGTACTTACTGGAGTTGGGACCCGAAGGAGACCTGGAGTCTGATCGTCTGGTTTATCTACGCCGCCTTCATCCACGCCCGCTTCACCCGCGGCTGGGTCGGCCGCCGCGCGGCCTGGCTGTCGATCATCGGTTTCGCCGCGACCCTGTTCTGCTACCTCGGCGTCAACCTGGTTCTGTCCGGCCTGCACTCTTACGGCAGCGGCGGTTGATGCCAGTAACCGTTTAAAAGATACAAAAGGGCGTCCATATTATCTGTGGACGCCCTTTTTTGTTGGTTGCGAAAAGCAATGTGACCTACGAATGATGTCACTTTTGTAACGGTCGGATAATGCGTTAGGAGAGCTCGGGAACAACTCCAAGCTGCTGGAAAAAGCTCAAGTTATCGAGAATCTCCCAATCCTCAAATATCTTGTTATCTTTAAATCGGCTCATGACCATTCCCCGGACTTCTACTGACTTTTTAGTTGCCTGAATTCCCATGAAATCATCCTCGTGGGTGCCTCTAAGTGTAAAAGCAGTACACGCGCGGTCATTTGACGCAAACAGATCATCTATCTGCAGGTTAAGATCGGGAAAGGCTTTTCGGAACGCCTGAATAAATTCTGTCAATTGCCCTGGACCTTTTAGTTGGCTGTTGTCAGGACTCAAATATTGGTACTCAGGATGAATGATATCCGCGAGTATCGAAAGATTCCCCTTGTTGAATGCTTCATCAATGAAGGTACGAATCAAGACTTCTGGTTGCATACTTTTCTCCTTTAGTATGGTGCCCTCCGAACTCCGGCCAATATCTGAGTCCAGTCCTGATAGCTTATTTCCCATGTCTCCACCCGCCGCGAAGGGACAATTCAATCCCGCAGCTCAGGCCCATTTGGTCCAGCGTAGAAATCTTCATCACTTACCTGAGCATCGAGTTTTTCGTTGCTGAGTGTCAACAGTTGCTGGTTGTTTTCTGATAGATACTTATAGCTGAGTGACAGCAATGCGATTCCGTACACTGCGACAACTAGCCAGAGCACCACATGGAAAACGAAATAGAGGATTGAGTCTAATGCCGGCAGTAGACTGATGATCAGATTGACGATCATCGGGACAATGCCGACAACCAACATAACCCGCCAGCCATTACCTGATGAGTTTCTCCATGCATCGGTCAACGACCAACGTTCATCAATGGCGGTTGCTGGCAGAACCAGCATCAACCGGGCAATGACATAGTAAATAGGCAAATAAATCAGGTTTGTGCCAATCAAAAAAAGATACTGATTTTCCATCAGTTCCTGCCCACTCTTTACAAGGAAGGGCATGATTAAAAACATAAACGGCATTGCTAACACCATCGCGCACAGGCCAATGAGAATCCATTTGCCTATAAATCTCATTTCTCGCCAACCCCAGCGGATGATCGGGGTTTTCGGAGCATCAGGGCCTTGAAGCAAAAAGGTTCTGTGACAGCCGACTGTTGCCATAATCATCGTGGTCATCATTGCCAGCCAAGCGAGAAAGAACATTCCAAACGAAAAGTCCTCTGGAGAGGAAGGATCGCCAGTAAACATCGGGCGCATCCAGAGTCCGGCGGCAATGCAAACCACCAGAAACGGTGTGCCGACCAGAAATAGCCTGGGAATGTTGGATTTGATCAATTCTGCTGCTTCGAGCAACAAACTCAAGATTGGCAGTTTGTATTCAGTGTTATTTTTCATTAAAAGCCCCTCCTTTTGCCTTCTAACGGTTCTGTAGGAAAACCCTACACCAAATTGGTCATGGGGAAATAGACTTCTAAATTTCCCCTTAGGACGATTGTCTTGCTTGCCGAATGGTTTTGCGGCCCCAAAATACAAATCACTTCGGTTTTTTTGGGTTTTTCTACAGGGTCAACGAGCCTGTAGAAAAACCCATTTGGAGAGACCGCCTCCTCGATGTCAACTTTTCTTTCGGCTCTTCCTATTATGTGATTATGGTCCATCCGCTTTCTCCTTGCGGATGACCGCCCTTTATCTGGTTTCGCTTTCTATGCCCAACCAATTCGGTGAATCTTAAGCAGATTATGCAACATCGTGAACAGCTTCCATTGCCCATCGACTTTCTTTTTGCCGCACAAACTGAAGCGGTTCAATCTCAGCGTTTCTCGAATGTTTCCGAACACAGGCTCAACGGTGCCGAAGGTAAAAAGGGGGACGCTCTTAAGGAATTAATCTTAAGAAGTTCCGGGGATACCTCACTTAATTCCTTTCGGTTTTAGCCCGGAATTCCTGGAATTCCATTACCAGCGCCATCCCCCTTCCGAAACGACAAAAGCCGCCGACCGGATCAAATCCGGTTCGGCGGCTTATCTATTTTTATTCACTTAATTTTTCTTTCCATCGCCCCACCCCCGAGAAAAGAATTCGTAACCGGCTGTTATTCAAACGCCTATCGACTTTTCTGTCAAGCGCGAAACCCTTTCATTGCTGGCACCGACCTGGCTCCTTCAGTCCCTTGAATCTTCCCAGAATTTTTTCTTTGTGTCTCTGCGCCCTGATGGCTAATCTGTAACCTCTACGGAGACAGGACAACTTGAAACCCAGCGGATCTCATGACAAACATACAGCGCTATACCGACGAACCCTTCCCATCCTACCGTTATCTCCCCTTCCGTGGCGATATGCCCCACCCGCGCAACGATCCGGAGGGGCATTCTTACGGCAAGGAAGAGGACTACCTGGAGAGTTTCGCCCCGGATGACTGGCCGACCTGCCACCCCTATCTCTATGGGGTCGATCTCTTCAACTACGGGTACTGGTGGGAAGCCCACGATGCGTGGGAGGCGGTCTGGCTTGCTGCCGGGCGTGACACGCAAGCCGGGCTCTTTATTCAGGGGCTGATCCAGATCGCCGCCGGGCAATTGAAGCGCGTGCTACGCGATCCGGCAGGAATCCGGGTGCTTACGCAGAGCGGACTGGAAAAACTTTCCGTTGCCGAGGGAACCTTCCTCGGGATAAATATCGAAGAGTTTAAGGTGTCAGTTCTCGGCTCAATGGTCACCAAAGATGCAGATGCGCCGACCATCCACCTGGAGTTCCCGTAATGGGGAAGAAGATCCTCCACATCCTCAGCCAGATTCCCGATGCCACCGGCAGCGGCATCTACCTCCAGGCCGCTCTGCGTCACGCGGCGGAATGCGGTTTCGAGAACACCCTGCTCGCCGGAGTGCCGGTGCATTCGAACCATCACGAAAAACTTACCCTGGGCGCGGCTAATTTCTGTCCGGTCTATTTCGGTGAGGAGATTCCTTTCCCCGTGGTCGGCATGAGCGACGTCATGCCCTACCCGAGCACGCGCTTCTCCGATCTGTCGCCGGCCCAACTGGAGATTTACTGCCACACCTTCGAGCGTAAACTGGAAGACGCGGTTGAGCGCTGGCAACCCGACCTGATCCACTCGCACCACCTGTGGCTGCTGACCTCCCTCGCCCGACGGAAATTCACCGAAATCCCGCTAATCACCAGCTGCCACGGCTCCGACCTGCGCCAGTTCCACACCTGCCCGCACTTGCAAGAACGGGTGCTCTCGGGGTGCAGAGATGTGGATATCGTTTGCGCCCTGAGCGAAATCCAGAAACTGGAGATCGCCCAACTCTACGGGATTCCCGAAGAACGCATCCGTGTCGTCGGCGCCGGGTACGAGAAGCGACGCTTTTACCAGCCGCAGGAGAAGAAGCACAGCGACCGCCCGCAACTGCTCTACGCCGGCAAATTGAGCCGCGCCAAGGGGGTTCCCTGGCTGCTCCAGGCTCTCACCCAGTTACCTGCGGGGAGTTTCGACTTCCACCTCGTCGGCGACAGCAGCGGGCCGGAGAAGGAGGAAATCCTCGCCCTGGCCGCGCCCCTCGGAGACGCGATCCACATTCACGGCAAACTGGAACAGGAGAAGCTCGCCGACCTGATGCGCGCCAGCGACATCTTCATTCTGCCCTCGTTCTTCGAAGGGTTGCCGCTGGTCCTGCTCGAAGCCCTCGCCTGCGGCTGCCGGATCATCACCACCGCCCTGCCCGGCGTCAGCGAACTCTTCTCCGGCATCGAGAGTGAACGGGTCGAACTGATCGACCTGCCGCAAATGATCGCCATCGACGCCCCCCACCCCGCCGAAGAAGAACTCTTCGTCGCCGACCTGAAACAGACCGTCGAAACCCAATGCGCCCACCTCGCCAAAACGAATGCCGACGCCCCCTGCCCGAAGATCGATGCGCTGTTGAAGGACTACACCTGGGGGGGAATTTTCAGGAAGATTGAACGGCTGTATCTGGAATTGACGGATTCTGCAGAATAGAGAGGCCTGCATCGGGAGCATCACCTCCGCAGGCAACTTGACATAAGACCTAATTCAGACTAAATTCGGTCCCATCTCTGCAGTTTGAAGGAGCATTCCATGAAACTTTCGACCCAGGTCAAACCGATCAGCTATCTGAAGGCCCATGCTGCCGACATCGTTCGCTCCCTTGGTGAAAGCGGTGAACCGCTGGTCATCACCCAGAATGGAGAAGCCAAGGTCGTCGTTCAGGACATCAAAAGCTACGAACAAACCCTAGAAACTCTGGCTTTGTTGAAAATTCTGGCGCTGGGAAATCGTGAGATCGAAGAAGGAAAAACCAGCCCAGCGGCTGATGTTTTCAGCCGCCTGAAAGCTGGAAGAAAAGATTGATGCCCTTTTCCGTCCTGATAACCGCTGCGGCTGAGCGCGATCTTGTGGACATCTATAGTTACATCCAGCAGCATGATTCTCTGGATAATGCTGCATACGTGTTGAGTAAACTCGAAGACAGTGTCATGGGGCTGAGCGAAATGCCGGAGCGCGGCGTCATTCCGCAAGAGCTTGCGGCGCTCGGCATCCGTGATTTCAGGGAAATTTTCTTCAAACCCTACCGGATTATCTACCGGGTTCTCGACGACAAGGTTTATGTCTTGCTCGTTACAGACGGGCGGAGGGATATGCAGACGCTGTTGCAGCGGCGGCTGTTGGAATAGAGACTGGAATGCCTCAAGTCTCTGGACCGAACAAAACAGAAAAAATTTGACCAAAAATCCAAATCGGCACCATCCCCGAAACACTCAGATCTATAGCCATATCACCCTGAACAAGGCTCCAAGCCCTTTCCGGTTCCATCACTTTTTGATGATCTTTCCCGAGCCATTGACGAGTTTCTGCAGCTCGGGTGGAGAACCACCGTATGTGATAGTGCCGCTGCCGAGGATTGTGGCCCGGAGACTTTCGGTAACATGGATATCCGCGCTGCCTGAACCGTTGATGGTGATCGTTCCCGTTCCGGCCCCAAGGTCGGCAGCGTTCAGGTTGCCGGAGCCGTTGATGGCCGCTGTCAACCTGGCAACCTTGCCGACAGCGCGAATGTTGCCTGAACCGTTGATCGCCAGGGCCAGCTTGTCCCGTGTGACTTCCGCCATCTCGATTTCCCCCGCGCCGCGGAGCGCCACGCTGGTGAGCAGCGGGGTCTCGAGTATGACCGCCACGGGCTGATTTGGGATAAAGGCTTCTCGGGAGGTAATTCGCAACGTGCTGCCGGAGACTTCCGTCACGATTAGCGGGAGAATGTTCTCTTCAGCGCTGATCCAGCAACGGGATGTCTCGCCCGGCGTGACCGTGACCTTTGCATCGATGTCCAGAGACAGCGCATTAAAATCACCGACGTTACGTGCTTCCGTTATCGTCCGCCCCGACCCTTCGACGACCTTCCTGGTTGTGTCCGCAGCAACCCCAGCGGCCAGCAGGATCAAGAGAAACATTGCTATTGCAGTTCGCATACAGTTTTCCTTCCAGAGAATCGTGAACGTTTGAGATCTCATCGAAAAAGGGCTGCGTTTAATTTTACATCAAGCTGAATCGCCTTTCCCGTTGCAGCGGAATTAACCATCGGACGGCTCACCACTTACGGCTGCTGCTGAATCACCAACGGCTGTTCATTCCCACCCATGAAGACCGCCAGGATCTGTACCGCCTCGGTACCGACATTTGTGCCTTTATGAAACTGATCCATCGCTTCCATGAAGCTGTCGCCAGTGTGGTAGATACGCTTGCCCGCCGGGCCGTAATCGAGTTCCAGGTCTCCGGCGAGGATGTAGGCGTACAGGGGGACGCCGTGCTTGTGCAGGACGGTGCTTTCGCCCACCGGCAGCACGACAATCATCGCCTTGATGTTCGCTTCACCGCCGCCGGGATAGGTCAAAGCTTCGCCGATGACCGATTGATTCGTCTCCAGCAGAACCTTGCTCTGGGCATAATCATCGGCATAAAGGGTTGCGGCACAGGCCAGCACCAGCGCGAATGCGGCGAACAGCGAGACAACCCTGCATTTAACTCCGTTCATGACGACACCTCCCGAAAAGAATAAAATCTGCTTCGGGATACCCGAGGGGTTAAACACTCACGATCCCTGAAACGCAAAAAAGCCGAATAAAGCAGTCCATGCTGTTCATTCGGCTTTGATTGAGATTTTTTCGACCCGCTTAACCATCTTCACCCCCCATCGCCCACATATTCAAGCAACTTTGATGAGGCTTGTCAATGCGACTTCAGCGGAGGCTGAGCTGAACAGGTTTTCCTTACGAATCAGGAATTTGAAGCCGCCTGCTGTTTGGCTTTGTTCTGTCCCGGGCGGCGATTGCGTTGCCTTGCGCGGCCGGCATTGCCGCCGGCGGTTTTCTTTGCGCTGGCCTGGTTGCGATTGCCGTTCGATTTTTTTGCTGCAGTATGGGGCCTCTTTCTCTGCTCCGGCTCAGCAGCTGTCCGCGACGGATCGGGACGAAAGCCCTCAACCTTCGCTTGCGGCAGTTTGCTTCCCAACAGCTTCTCAATCTCTTTCAGCAGCTTCATCTCGTCCTCGGCAACCAGCGATACGGCTTCGCCGGCGTGACCGGCGCGACCGGTACGGCCGATGCGGTGGACGTAGTCTTCGGCAACATTCGGCAGCTCAAAGTTGACCACGTGCGGCAATTGGTCGATATCAAGTCCACGGGCGGCGATGTCGGTCGCCACCAGCACCCGGACCGCACCGCGCTTGAAATCGGCAAGGGCCTTGGTGCGTGCGTTCTGGCTCTTGTTGCCGTGAATCGCCGCAGAGGTGATGCCGTCCTTGATCAACTGATCGGCGAGGCGGTTGGCGCCGTGTTTGGTGCGGCTAAAGACCAGCACCTGGCGCCAGTCACCGCTGCTGATCAGGTGTGACAGCAGGGCCCGTTTCTGTTTTTTGTCCACCAGATGAACCTGCTGTTCGACCCGCTCGGCGGTGGTGTTGCGCGGCGCGACCTCAATGGTTTCGGGGGAGTTCAGGAACCCACCGGCCAGTTTACGGATATCATTCGAAAAGGTCGCGGAGAAGAGCAGGTTCTGACGCCGTGCCGGAAGCAGGACGAGAATCTTGCGGATATCATGGATAAACCCCATGTCGAGCATGCGGTCGGCTTCATCGAGCACGAGGATCTCGATAGCAGACAGATCGAGCGAGCCCTGGCCGACATGGTCGAGCAGGCGGCCGGGGGTGGCGACGAGGACATCCACCCCGCGCCGCAGGGCTTCGAACTGGGGGCGGATACTGACGCCACCGAAAATCACGGCGGAGCGCAACGGCAGGTATTTCCCATAGCTGCGGACATTTTCGGCGACCTGGGCCGCCAGTTCACGGGTCGGGGTGAGAACAAGGGCACGCACCGGGCGTTTCCCCTTCGGCAGCTTCGCAGCAGCCAGGCGTTGCAGCAGCGGCAGGGTGAAGCCGG
>PKUG01000019.1 GCA_002869665.1 Desulfuromonas sp.
AAAAAATAAAAATAATAAGCACTTGACGTTAGTAGCAGCTGCTGCCGATAATCATATCTTTATCGCTATGTATCAGAAGACAGGTTAACAGAATGGCGACACCTAAAAGTTTCGAGACAGCTCTGAAAAAACTGGAAGAATCGGTTGAGCAACTGGAATCGGGAGAGCTTTCCCTCGATGAAGCACTGAAGGTTTTTTCGGGCGGGGTCAAACAGGCGGACGCCTGCCGGAAGACCCTGGAGGATGTCGAATTGAAGGTGGAGAAGCTTTTGCGGCAGGATGATGGCTCCCTGCGGCGGGAAGAGTTTGACGATGTCTGATTCCTGGAACCTGCAGGCCTACCTGGAGCAACGGATCGGACTGGTTGATGAGGCCCTCGATCGTTACCTGCCGGCTGATGATACCTTGCCCGCCGCCCTTCACAAGGCGATGCGTTATTCAGTCTTTGCCGGCGGCAAGCGGATTCGGCCGATACTGCTGCTGGCTGCCTGCGAAGCAGTCGGTGGCACGGCGGAACATGCCCTGCCGGCAGCCTGCGCCATGGAGATGATTCACAGCTATTCGTTGATCCATGACGATCTGCCGGCTATGGATGACGATGACTTCCGCCGTGGTCAGCCGACCAATCACCGGGTTTTCGGCGAAGCGACGGCTATACTGGCCGGGGATGCCTTGCTGACGGAAGCTTTTATCCTGCTGTCTAACCCGGCATTCTGCGGCGAACATTCCGGTGAAGCGTGCCGCGAGGTTGTTCATATCATGGCCAGGAATGCCGGTTCACGCGGCATGGTCGGTGGCCAGGTTGTTGATATGGAGTCGGAAGGGAAGCAGATCGACCTGCCGACTCTTGAGTACATTCATACGCACAAAACCGGGGCGCTGATTCTTGCTGCCCTGGAGATCGGTGCGATTATCGGTGGCGCGACCGCTGAACAGCGTCACGCTTTATGTCGTTACGGCGAAGCGATCGGACTGGCATTTCAGGTCGCAGACGATATTCTTGATATTGTCGCCGACCAGACGGAACTGGGTAAGGATATTGGTAGCGATGCCGCACGCGGCAAAGCGACCTATCCGGCATTTCTGGGACTCGACGGTGCGCGACAACGCGCCCGTGAATTGAAAGAGATCGCTCTGAAGGCATTGGCACCTTTTGATGACGGTTCACGACCGTTACGTGAGATCGCCGGCTTCATTGTCGAACGGACTTTTTAAACGCTGTGCAAACGAAAAGCAATCACGACTCTTTTCAGATAAAGAGATCGACTCCCGACGAGGAAGAAATGGCAACATTACTTTCACAGATAAATTCCCCTGTGGATCTTAAAAAGCTTGATCGCCAGCAGTTACCGCAACTGGCGCGTGAGCTACGCGAGACAATTATTTCGACGGTTGCCACGAACGGTGGACACCTCGGCAGTTCCCTTGGTGTCGTCGAGTTGACAATCGCCCTGCACCGGATTTTCAAAACTCCAGAGGATATGATCATCTGGGATGTCGGACATCAGGCTTATGCTCATAAATTACTGACCGGGCGGCGGGACCAGTTCTCAACCTTGCGTCAGGCCAACGGCATCAGCGGCTTTCCCAAACGCACCGAGAGCGAGCATGACACCTTCGGTGTCGGGCATTCGAGTACCTCCATCTCGGCGGCGCTTGGGATGGCTGCCGCCGGAGATATCCTCAAGGAGAAGAACAAGGTTGTTGCGATCATCGGCGATGGTTCTCTGACTGCCGGATTGGCTTTTGAGGGGTTGAATCACGCCGGTCATCTCAAACAGAAGTTGGTTGTCATTCTTAATGATAACGAGATGTCGATTTCTCCGAACGTCGGTGCTTTGGCTTCGTTCATGAGCCGGAAAATGACCTCGGATACGTTCATCCGCTTCAAAAAGGAAACCGAAAATCTGCTCAGCCATGTGCCCGGTATCGGTCGTGATCTGGTGAATCTGGCAAAGCGTGCCGAGGAATCTCTTAAGGGATTCATGACCCCCGGGATGCTGTTTGAAGGGTTTGGTTTTGATTATTTCGGCCCTCTGGATGGACATAATCTCGATGAACTGACGGAGACCCTGCGTAACGCGGCGCAGATCAACGGTCCGGTTTTGCTCCACGTGATTACCAAGAAAGGAAAGGGGTACCGCCCGGCTGAGCAGGATGCTCCCCGGTTCCATGGAGTCGGCCCATTCGATTCGGAAACCGGCAAGGTGAAGGTGGGGAAATCGGGAAGTGCGCCGACCTATACCCAGGTGTTCAGCGATTCTCTGGTGCGGCTCGCCCAGGACGATCCCCGTATCGTTGCAATCACGGCGGCCATGGCCGAAGGGACAGGGCTGAAAAAGTTTTCCGAGATGTACCCCGACCGCTTCTATGATGTCGGTATTGCCGAACAGCATGCGGTTACTTTTGCCGCCGGACTCGCCTGCCGTGGGATGCATCCGGTTGTCGCGATCTATTCGACATTCATGCAACGGGCTTACGATCAGGTCGTTCACGATGTCTGCCTGCAGAACCTGCCGGTAACCTTCGCCATGGATCGTGGAGGCCTGGTTGGTGAGGATGGGCCGACCCATCATGGTGTCTTTGACATTTCGTTCATGCGCCACGTTCCTAATCTGGTCTTTGCCGTACCGCGCGATGAAATAGAGCTGCAACGGGCGATGAAGACGGCCGCAGCATACGCTGGACCTTTTGCCTATCGTTATCCGCGCGGCAAAGGACTTGGGCTGGAGATGCCTGAGACAGTCACTGAACTGGAGATCGGGCGTGGGGAACTGCTCACTGATGGGAGTGACGGCCTGATCATCGCGCTCGGTCCCATGGTCAATGAAGCCATGAGCGCGGCAGAGAATTTCCGTAAAGAAGGGGTTTCGATTGCGGTCATGGATGCACGTTTCGTTAAGCCGCTTGATCGCGAACTGATTCTGGAACTGGCAGAGAAAGTGCCCTTTATCGTAACCGTTGAAGAAAACGCCCTCCAAGGGGGCTTTGGGGCTGCGGTACTCGAGTTGTTGAGTGAGCAGGGACTGATGATTCCCGTTGCGCGGGTTGGCATTCCCGATCAATTTGTCAGTCAGGGAACCCAAACCGAATTGCGCAGTCAGCTCGGCTTGACCGCCCAGGGGCTGATCGAAAAGATCAAGCAGCTCAGAAGTGCGACCAGGCTGCTGTCGTCGAACGGCTGACCCGCGGGGCGGGATTGCTTTACTTGTTCCATTAAAGTAAAAGAAAAGCCCGGTCATTATGACCGGGCTTTTTTCGCATGCAAGGCGTTGAATGTCGTCTTGTGTGTGCCTGTGGTGGTAAGGCTTGTCAGGGCTTCATGTTTGTCAGCTTGGCTTTGTATGCTGAAAGCACCTTGAAAACCCTGATTCGCTGCTCCTGGCCGATCCGCAGCAGGATCTTCTGACCGGCTGAGCGGTTTTCCAGTTGGTGGTCGGTATAGGTGAATAGCACCCCGGGTTGCTCCAGTTGCAGCGGGTCGGCTGGGTTCGGTGTGTCCAGAAGATGGTCGATGACGAACACGAGGCGATCATTGAAATATGCGTTCTTATAGCCCAGTTGTTCGTATGCCTTCTGGAACAACGGATAAAAGTGAGTATAGATCTTGACGGTCAGTTCAGGATCTGTCGACTCGAGTAACTCCAGATAGGGGAGATAGCGTTCGCTGTTAAGGCTGCTGATCTGCGGAGCTTCCGGAGTGCCGGAGACAATGAAGTTTCCTGCCGGCGGCTTGATCGGAAAATGAGCCCGGGGAAGACGCTTCTCCGGCAGATTATCGATCGTGGCGACGGCCCGTTGGATGAAGTTCTCAAGGAACAGGAGTTGAGAAAGTTTCTGGCCGGCAAACAGCCCTTCCAGTGCCTGACCGATGCTCTGATCGCTTTCCTGGACCGGTGGGAGAACCTCCGGCAGTTGGGTTTGTGTTGGGTCTTGCGTAGCGTTATCTTGTGGCGGGGTCTCAGGTACCGGATAGTGAACGACCTGGCGTTTGATCGGCTCTTCCGGAGCCGCAGGCTGTACGGTTTCGACAGCCGGATCTGCTTGTGGCTGATACTGGCGATAGATCGTGACCCCCACGACGACAAGCGCCAGCAAGAGGACGAAAACGATCAGATTTATTTTGTTCATTCTTCATCTCCGGAAGACATTGTATTTCAAGGGGCAGCGGCCCCTATTATGGCCTTTTGCTTGTTAATTTTCCAGTAGTTATTCATATCACATAGGAGAAGTGTGTGCCGGGGGAGAATGAATTAAATTTGCTGTTATCAGAGCTGGAGTCTCATCTGCCGCTCGGTGACGAGTCGCGGCGGTTGTTCCATGGCCGTGGACAGGTATTCGCCGGATACGAAGATCTGCTCATCGATTGGTATGCTCCCGTTGTTCTGGTGACACTCTATCGGGAGCGCTCCGAAGACTGGCTGGTGTCTTTGACGGAGGTCCTGTGCTCTCGCTGCACGGGACTGGTTGCTGTTGTGCTGCAAGAACGTTTCAGGGCGGGAAGTCCGAGCCGGTTGCTCTATGGAAAACTGCCCGAAGAGGTGCAGGCCGTTGAAGCCGGGCTGTTTTATCGCGTGAATCTGAATGCGGCACAGAATATCGGTTTCTTTCTCGACATGGGGACGACCAGGGCATATGTCCGGGCACACTCCGGCGGAAAGAAAATCCTCAATCTGTTTGCTTACACATGCAGTTTTTCGGTTGCCGCGATTGCGGGTGGGGCGACCCAGGTCATTAATCTCGACATGAGCCGTAACGCGCTCGATCTTGGGCGGCTGAATCATCAACTGAATCAGCTTGAGGGGAGGAAATCCAGCTATCTCGCCATGGAACTGTTTCGCAGCATCAGCCGCCTGAAAAAACTCGGACCGTTCGACATGATCATCTGTGATCCCCCCGCTGATCAGGGGAGAAGCTTCAGTGCCGAGCGCGACTGGCCGAAATTGGTACGCAAACTGCCGCCTTTGCTCAGTCCTGGTGGTGAACTCCTCGCCTGTGCCAGCAGTCCCGATATCTCCCCCGGTTATATCGATCAGCTCATCAACGAATATTGGCCGGCAGCCGTCCGCGGTGAAATTATTCAAGCCGGTGCCGATTTCCCCGAGGTCGACACTGACAAAGGGCTGAACGCGCTCAGCTATCAGTTCCCCTAGATGACGGCAGATGCCCTATGGCTCAGATGCTTGCGAGTGCGTTAGTCGACTTCTCCGAAAAGTTCAAGGGCCTTTTCGCGGTCGATCAATTCAAGCATCGGCGGTCCGCCATCGCGCATATGTGGTGCAACGAGGCTGTACAACCACAGTTTTCCGTCGGCCGGGTTGCGGTAGAGTGTGCCGGTTTCCGGTCTTTTTTCAGAGACCTGTTCCAGGCGGTTTTCGCGGAGCCATTCGATCCGTTTCCAGCCGGAATCTTTTTCCATGCTGCTGCCGAGATCGAGCCAGAAGCCACGGATGATTGTGGTCTCGGGGGTAAAATCAAAATCTTCAACTTCAATATTCATCTGTCTCTCCAATGGCAGATCAGGTAGTGAAACATACATTTTATGCAGTCGTGAGTTTAGCTCGGAAATAGATCGAAGTAAATATTTTGGCTGTTTCTGCCACAGCTTCTCGGCTATACTGAGGCTTCAGAGAGTTCGTCATTAAGGAGGATAGGAAAATGCCCGTTGTAACAATTCGTCTGGTTGAAGGAAGTACGGTTGAAGAAAAAGAAGAACTGATGTCACGTATTACGACCGTGATGAAAGACGTTCTCGGGAAAAATCCCGAGGCGACTCACGTCATTATAGAAGAGTTTCCGGCAGAGAACTGGGGCATTCGGGGGAAAACAATTTCAGCAATTCGTTCCGGTAAATAGTCGTGTTTGCCTAACGACAAAAACGGTCGCCTTCGGTTGAAGACGACCGTTTTTTTTATTGAATTGCTTTTTCGATCAGGGGCAGGTGATTGGATGTTCGAAAATCGCCCCGACAATTCGAATAGCTTCAGGTGAAGTGACTTGATAATAAACTTCAACCCCCTCACGCCGTCCGGCAATGATATCCTTATTCTTAAGGAGTGCCAGATGTTGCGATACCGTAGCCTGGGGCAGGTCCAGGCATTCCCAGATTTTCTTCACGTTGCAGGATTGCGACATCAGGCCAGCAACGATCTTCAGGCGAATGGGATGGCCGAGAACCTTGAGGATCTCTGATTCGCGCTCATAGTCCCGCTCGGTGTCGAACGGCAGTTTTTCAAAGTCAGACATGGATCTACTCCCAAAAGATTTTTGAATATATGGATATTAGATCCACAAAGCATTTCCGTCAAGAAATAAGATCATCGTTAATTAACTGTTTTGATTGCTTTTGTTCGTTTTTTTGCAGTTGCTGTTATCAGGACGGATGCCCACGATGAAAAGTCATCAGTCTCGTCTGGCAAATTTCTTCTTGTTTATGATCATTTGCTGGGTGCTGTTGCCCAATTCTTTTGCAGTCGCTGCGGAGGAATTTGACACCCACTCCGTATACACTCTCGTCGGCGAAAAACTCTCCTACGATATCTCTTTTCTCTGGTTCGATCATTTGGCCGAGGGCTCTATCGAACTGCAGAATGGCCCAAAGCCGGGAACCTTTCTTGTTGTCATGCAGGCGCGCACCTTGGGGGTCGCAGCTTTTTTTACCGGTAATCGGGTGGAAAAATATCAGACGCTGCTGTTTGTCGGTGACGACGGCTTGCTGCATCCACTCTGGCACAGTTCACATACGCTGAGAGATCGTGCCAAGGGGCGCAGTGAAAAGCTGACCCGCTACGACTTTGATTACGCGGCAGGGCAGGTACATTATAAAAAAAGTAAGAACGGTAATGACTATTCACAAAAATCCTACGAGATGGACAGAGAGAAACCGCTTTATGATATTCTGAGTGCGCTCTACAACCTGCGCCTCGGACTTTACGGCCCGGTTGGAGAAAAAACGATCCTCATTCCGACATTCCACCGTAAGGGAACACAGGATATCGTTGTCGAGCCGCTGAATAGAGCGAAGGGCGCTGATGATGACTTTTTCACCGGAGTACCGGTGCAGGTCCGGATTCTGGTTGACCCCGAGGTCTTCGGGACCAAAGGGCGGGAAATTCTCGCCGGGTTCGATGCTGATTCAAAACCGGTCAGGGGAATTATCAAGGACGTCATCGGGCTCGGTGACGTCCGCGGGATTTATCTGAACAAATAACTGAAGCGAGGGATCATGGAAAAGCAGGAAAAAGTTTTTGTTGTCGGGCACCGGAATCCGGATACCGATTCAATTTGCAGTGCTATCGCCTATGCCGAACTGCGCCGCCGCCAGGGTTTGAATAATGTCAGGCCTGCCAGGGCCGGAACCATCAACCAGCAGACCCAGTTCATTCTCGATCACCTTGGAGTCGAAATTCCTGAGCTGTTGACCGATGTCCATCCACGGATCAGGGATGTCGTCACCGAACAAGTGATCACGATTCATGAATCGGCACCGTTGGCAAAAGCGATTGAGCTCTTTCATCGTCATCACATTCGCATGCTCCCTGTTATCGATGATGAGCAGCGTGCCAAAGGGATGTTGATGCTCAAACAGGCGACGGAATTTTTCCTGGTTCCGACCGAGGCGGACAAACTGCGCCGGGTGCGAGCCTCGCTTGAATCGATCCGGGCTTGCCTCACTGCCGAAGTTCTGACCCTCTTTGAGCCGGAGGCTGTTGAGGAGTTTAATCTTTATGTCGGCGCTCGACGTGAAGCAAGCTTCAAGCGTTGGATGGAGGAGATTGTCCCTGAACGGACCATTCTCATCACCGGCGATCGTCCGGGAATCCAGCAGATGGCGGTTGCTGCCGGGGTTCGCTTGCTGATTGTCAGTGGTGGTGAGCCGGTTGCCGATGAACTGCTTGAAGAAGCACGCCTCAAGGGTGTGTCGATCATGGTCAGCCGTTTCGATACGGCAAACTGTGCCTGGTTGACGCGGATGGCGACCCCGGTCGGTGTCTTGATCGATGATGACTACATGACGGTTAAAGCTAATGACCTGCTTGAGGATCTGCGCTTAAAGCTTGCTCACGGCAAGCATACCGGAGCGATCGTCAGTACTGCTGGCGGGCGGGTTGAGGGGGTGGCGACCAAGAGCCATCTGATCAAGACGTCTCCAGTCAAACTGATTCTGGTTGATCATAATGAATTGACCCAGGCGGTTCCCGGTGCGGATAAGGTCGAGATTATCGAAGTTATCGACCATCACCGGTTGGGTAACTTTCACACCGACCTGCCGATCCGTTTCATTAATCAGCCGCTCGGCAGCACCTGCTCGCTGGTCGCGACCCTGTTTCAGCAGGCCGGGCTCGAACCGGAGCCGAAAACGGCAGGGTTAATGCTCGCGGGACTTTTGTCGGACACCGTCATTCTCAAATCACCGACGGCAACTGAAATAGACCGCCAGCTGATCCCCTGGCTTGAGCGGATTTCGGGGCTCGATCATCAGCAGTTCGGCTCCCAGCTGTTCGCTGCCGGAAGTCCGATGGCTCGTGGGGTGGCTGCCCGTAAACTGATCACCACCGATTTCAAGGAATATACGGTCAACGACCACGTCCTTGGCCTCGGGCAGGTCGAGGTTGTTAATTTCCATTCTTTCTACGAGCGTCAGGATGAATTAACAGCAGACCTGCACAAGTTGCGCGAGGAAAAAGGTTATGAACTCGCTGCGCTGCTGATCACCGACATCGTCATGGAAAACAGCCTGCTGGTGACCGCCGGGCCCAACGAGCTTCCCTTTATTATCGGTTACCCGCAGAAAGGGAATGACCTCTATCTTCTGAAAGGGGTGTTGTCACGCAAGAAACAGCTCGTACCTCATCTGATGAAGGTCTTCAAGGGCGCGTAAACGTCCAGCAATTGCGCAAGATCATCGGCCGAAGTCACCGGAGACAGGCAGCTGTCTCCGGTGCAGGCCCAGGCTGTCAGCTGACCGTCAATCGCAGTTTTCCCGGCACAGTGAGGGATCAGAGCCGCCAGTTCTTCCGTATCATCGGTAATGACAGTGACAAGGCTTGGGCTGAAGCTGTGCACAACCTTCTTCCAGCTGTCATCGATGGTATTCTCGGGAGCGATCATAATCAGAGAGAGTTCGTTCTGTAGCGACAGGTCGAGGGCCTGAAGCAGAAAAGCGAACGCTGTCGGGTGGTTGCCGGCTTGGGCCAGGTGCAGACGTAATAATTTGCGGGCTTTGGCGCTGTAATCCCTTCTCCCTGTCAGCCGTGCGAGACGCAGCAGGTTGTGGGCGGTGACCGAGGCAGCGGCCGGTACGGCGCCATCCTGCTTGTTACGGCCGCGTCCCATTCCGCTGACATAATCATCAGCCGCGTCGAAATAGCCCCCCCGGTCATCACTGAAGAGAGCTTCACAGCGCTCGTTCAATTCAAGGGCGTAGCGCAGGTCCTCCGGCTTAAACTCGGCTTGAAAAAGTTCGATCAGGCCACGAATCAGATAGGCGTAATCTTCATGAAACGCAGCAATCGCCGCTTCCCCATCACGATAACGGCGCAGGAGTCCCTTCTCACTTGTCAGCTTCTGGCGGATAAAATCGACGGCCTTGCGGGCCGCAACGCGGTAATCTGAACGCTTGAGCAGGAAACCGGCTCGCGCCAACGAGGCGATCATTAAACCATTCCAGGCGGTCAGCACCTTATCATCAGTATCTGGCGCAATCCTTTTGTTCCTTACCGTAAACAGTTTGCTTCTGATATCGGCAAGCTGTTTGTCCTGTTGTTCTGAAGGCTCTGCCGGTGTTCGCTGAAGGATGTTTTTCCCTTCAAAGTTTCCTTCAGGGGTTACATCGTAACAAGATGAAAATATGGAATACTCTTCATCATTCAGCAACTCTCTCAGTTCATCGTCATGCCACAGATAGTAAGTCCCTTCGCTCCCTTCGGAATCCGCATCGACACCACAGTAAAACCCGCCCTCCGGATGCTGCAGTTCACGCAGAACATAGTCGAGGGTTTCCTCGGCCGCAGTTTTGAACAGCTCACGACCGCTGATCTGCCAGGCTTCAAGGTATGCGTCGCTGATCAGAGCCTGGTCATAAAGCATCTTTTCGAAATGCGGGACCAACCAGCGCGCATCGACCGAATAGCGATGCAGTCCCCCGCCGAGCTGATCGCTAATCCCGCCGGCAGCAATGCGTTCAAGGGTGGTTAATGCCATCTGCTGAAGTTCCGGGTCGTCCTGGCGCTGCGCCAGGCGCAGGAGCAGGGTTACGTTATGTGGCTGGGGA
Source organism: Desulfuromonas sp. (assembly GCA_002869665.1). Taxonomy (GTDB): domain Bacteria; phylum Desulfobacterota; class Desulfuromonadia; order Desulfuromonadales; family Geopsychrobacteraceae; genus PKUG01. The sequence continues at coordinate 10,274 of PKUG01000019.1, forward strand.
AATTTAGGTGCCCGTCCGAATCCGGCGTGAATTGTGTCGTATTGCTGACGAAAACTTTGAGCGGCTTCAGCCAGGAGTTGACTGTCCGGTTCCTGTTCCTGCTGGTGAGACTCCAGCCCCAGAACGGCCTGGGTCAGGCGCTCGGCGGCATCCTCCAGGCGGGCGGGCTGCTGTTCCCAGAGTTCTGCAATTTTTTCGACAATTGCGATGAAACCCGGCTGCCCGTGTGCTGAATTCCTGGGAGCATAAGTCAGGGCATGGAACGGTTTTCCGTCCGGGGTGAGAAACAGGTTCAGCGGCCAGCCGCCATGTCCGTTCAGCAGGTGGCACGCATGCATGAACCCGGCGTCGATATCCGGACGTTCTTCACGATCGATTTTGATCGAGATGAAGGTGCGGTTGAGGTGCCCGGCAACCTCATCATCTTCAAACGATTCATGCGCCATGACATGGCACCAATGACAGGAGGAATAGCCGATGGAAACGAAGATCGGTCGATTTTCCATTTTGGCACGATCCAGTGCTTCGTCTGACCAGGGATACCAGTCGACCGGGTTGTCGGCATGCTGGAGCAGGTAGGGGCTTTTTTCATTTTGTAATTTGTTCATTGCGAATCCGTTCGCTAACGTTGACGTCAGCTGACATTATCCGGCAATGGGGAAAGACAAGACAAGGGCAGGTGGGCGAAAAAAAAGTGCCCCGCAGCAGGAGGAGCTGAACGGGGCAAAACCTTGGAGAGACTTTATTAGCTGGAATTAAATCTATAATTTTAGTCGTCAATATGTCAAACAAAAACTGACTTTTTTAATTATAAAACCTTGTGCCCCCCGTTGTTGATTGATTTCGTCGAGATAGCCAGGCAGAGGACAACGGTGGAACACACGAGTATGATCCACCGTTGTCCGTGGAGTTCAGCCGTCTATTTAACGTGACATTCCTTGCATTTGGTCGGTCCTTTTGCCGATTCCTTGTGGCAGTCTTTGCACAGAGTGTGGAAAGCATCTTTAGCCTTTGGGGCATCGTCGGTCACACCGTGACAGCTGCTGCATTGGGCGAATTCGCCGGTATGGTGGCAGGTTGCACAATCCGTCAAGCCCTGGTGTGCGGCATGGTTAAAAGTCACGGTTCCCATTTTAGGGGTGAAGGTGACTTCATCCGGACCCTGGTTTTGGGCAATAACCAGGGTGGCAAGGGACGTCACCAGGGCCATGGTTACGCACAGAATCAAAACTTTCTTCATAATCTCTCCTCCTTCAATTGTGAGTTGCCGGCTTATCCGGTCGGTGATGGAAATATCCCACTAGCGCAGGCGAAATTCATTCGACATCCACTGGAATGACGTCAGATGTCGATCGACATTACAATGATTTCAGGCTGTTATTCTTGTGCCTAAGGATGACTGGACAGGCGTTTCGGAGAAATTTAATCGGTTGTTTACAGGGTTATTATCTCTCTGTTAGACTCAAAAACTATCTCATATCAGGGATCAATATGGACTTATCACCCCCCCAGATGGTTGCGATTGACGGCTTGCAGGTTCGTCGGATCAGGGAAGAAAAACGCCTGACCCAGCTCTATGTGGCCAAGGTTGTTGGTGTGACGACAGATACCGTTTCGCGCTGGGAAAATAATCGCTATCCGTCGATCCGGCGGGACAATGCAATCAATCTTGCCGAAGCTCTTGAAGTCGAACTCGAAGAAATTCTCAAGCAGGAGCAGGGGGAGGAGGCTGGGACCGAACCGGTTGAACCGGCGACTGTGGTTGCGTCTTCTGTGGGGCGTAAACCTTGGATTATTGCTCTTGTTATTGTCGTTATTGTTGTCGCCGGATTCGCCCTTACTCGTTTAAACGACGCTGCCCCCGTTCTGACCGCGGAGCGCATCGTTCCTCCTTATGCAGCACCCGGCAGCAGGATTCTGATTCGTGATCTGATCCGGATGGAGAAACCGCTTAAGGGGATGATTGTCAAGGAGTCGTTCCCGTCAGGCTGGCGTCTGATCGCGGCGGACCCTGAACCTTCATCCAGCAGTGACGCCGTTTCTCCCGGAGCACGCTGGATCTTTCGGAACCCGGCGGAACGGGTGGTTCTGTTTTATCTGGTCGAAGTTGCTGCCGATGCGACACTGGAGGACACTCCTGTTGTCGGCGGAGAGTTGATTGCCAATCCTGAGGGGAACCATTTCTCCGTTCCTCTGCAGACCAGTGGCCAGATGCGGATCGCGCCCCTGCACTGGGCTGACACCAACGCCAACCAGGTTATTGATGATCTGGAAATTCTGGCCGTCTCTGAGTTGACGGAACAGACTGAATTGCTGAATGAAGAATGGGACAGGATTGAGGCGCTCTGGGATGCCGGCGCTTATGTCTGGAGTCCTGGGCAGCATGATTTCGTTCCGGCTGTTCCTGCGTCGGAGTGAGCGGATTTCAGGGCAAAAAGATTTTGACAAGTGGTTGAGCGATTTCTAGAATGTTCCGGCTGAGATGACAGTCTCTGTGGATCAAGGGAACGCTCCTTGCCGCATTTAATTTGATAAGGATTTTTTTAGCTATGGAATCGGTACTTGCGTTGCTGAAAGACGACATGGAGGCGGTCGAACGACAGTTCGAAAAGCACCTGGAGTCTGATGTCAAATTGATCAGTCAGGTCGGGCAATATGTCCTCTCAAGCGGCGGTAAGCGTTTTCGGCCGATGCTGCTGATTCTCAGCTCTCGACTGGGAGGGTATCAGGGTGACAAGCATATCGAACTCGCCGGAGTCGTCGAATTTATTCATACCGCGACCCTCCTGCATGACGATGTCGTCGACAGTGCGACCCTGCGCCGCGGTAACCGGTCGGCGAACTCGGTCTGGGGCAATCAGGCCTCTGTTCTGGTTGGAGACTTCCTGTTTGCCAAGTCCTTCTCGGTCATGGTCGGCTCGGAAAGCTTGAAAATTCTGCAAATTCTCTCCGACACGACGACTCAGCTCGCCGAAGGTGAGATCCTTCAATTGATCAATACCTGTGATCTGGATGTTGACGAGACCCGTTACCTCCAGGTTGTTCGAGACAAAACCGCTATCCTGATCGCAGCGGCCTGCCAGGTCGGCGGCGTTCTCTGCGGTGTCAATGCCGAACAGGAAGGTGCGCTGCGTGAGTTTGGCCTGGAGATCGGGACCGCGTTTCAGTTGATGGACGATGCTCTCGATTATGTGGCTGACGAAGCCGATTTTGGAAAAGAACGTGGGCATGAC
>PKUG01000172.1 GCA_002869665.1 Desulfuromonas sp.
ACATTGTCGACCCCCTGCAGATACATGGCGATCCGCTCGCAGCCGTAAGTGATCTCCCCGGAGATCGGCTTCAGGTCGATGCCACCACACTGCTGGAAATAGGTAAACTGGGTGATCTCCATACCGTCGAGCCAGACTTCCCAGCCAAGCCCCCAGGCGCCGAGCGTCGGCGACTCCCAGTCATCCTCGACGAAACGGATGTCGTGTGCGTTGGGATCGATACCGAAGCTCTTCAGGGAGTTGAGATAAAGCTCCTGAATGTTCTGCGGTGACGGTTTGAGAATGACCTGGAACTGGTAGTAGTGCTGCAGGCGATTCGGGTTCTCGCCGTAGCGCCCGTCGGTCGGCCGCCGCGATGGCTCGACATAGGCGACCTTCCACGGTTCTGGACCGAGTGCCCGCAGGAAAGTTGCCGGGTTGAAGGTTCCGGCACCCTTCTCGATGTCGTAAGGCTGCTGGATGATACACCCCTGTTCAGCCCAGTAATTCTGCAAGGAAAGGATCAGGTTCTGAAAAGTCACAATGCCTCCAAAATACCCTACCGCGTCATGCGGGAAATATTAATCTAATTGGAACAGCGAGTTTAGCTTTCGCCCTCTCATATGTCAAGTTCAAGGGCGCTATAACTGGGCGAGAAACCTGAGAGATTTTGGTTCTCGCGGGAGTATGGAACGGAGTACCTGGGAGAGAATCTTCTGCCCTTCGTGCAGGGTCAGTTCACCGAACTGGAATCCGGCGAAACGGTCACTCTCCACCTTGAGAGTTCGGGCCAGGGAACCTGCTGTCCCCAACGAAATTTCGAAGCCTGAGCCCCCGGCACAGGCCAGACAGAGACAACCACCTCGGGCGGTATCAAAACGGATCGACTCCTGGTGAAAGACCCGGAAACATTCACTGCAGTGGAGCAGGTGAGGAATATATCCAAGGTCATTAACCAGGCGCAGTTCAAGCAGCAGACGGGCTACAGCCGGGTCGCCGCCGGTGGCGAGATAAGCCAGGAAGGCGCAAACCATGGAATAGACCGCCGGTTGCGGTTCCCCTTCCTCGAGCAGCAGTTCGACCAGTTCGACACCATAGCCAGCTAACGCCAGGCGCCGAATATCATCTCGCAGGCCATAGTGTCCATCGAGCAGTTCTGCATCCTGCAACGACCAGAGAGTACCGCGACCTTCACGCCAGTGGAAGATTGCCCGGGTGAACGGCTCCAGTCCGCCGGAAAAGCGCTTGCGGCTGTTGCGAGCTGCCTTGGCGAAACCTTTGCGCAGCCCCTGATCAGCCGTTAGCAGCGTGACGATACGATCCGCTTCGGAATAGTTTGTCGTCCTGAGTACAACAGCTTCTGTGCGTTGCGGCAGCGCTCCCATATGGCCCTGATCGGTCAGGAGTTAAGGTGCGTTACACGAGATAACGGAGAAAAATACTCGCCGTGACAAAGTAAATGGTGATCCCGGTGATATCATTGACCGTCTGGACAAACGGGCTCGATGCAATTGCCGGATCGATCCCGACCCGCTTGAAGAACGCGGTGACCAGAACCCCCATACACGCGGCAACCGTGATCGCCGTGACCATCGCCAGCCCGACGACCAGGCCGAGGTAATAATTCTGGTGCCAGACCATGGCAACGACCGCAATCGTCAAACCGCAGACAATCCCCATAATCAGTCCGACCCGCAATTCCTTGAAAAACACCTGCCGCAGGTTGGTAAAATCGATCCTGCCGGTGGCAAAACCACGGACCAGGATGGTTGATGTCTGACCACCAACATTACCGCCCATACCGGTGATGACCGGAATAAATGAGATCAGCATAATCGCCTGCTCAAGGGTCGCCTTGAAATACCACATCAGTGTACCAGTCACCACGCCACCGAACAGAGTGGTCAGCAGCCAGGGAAGACGCAGGCGGGCAATCTGGAACGCTTTATAGCCAAGCAGGAGCTCTTCTTCGCTGGTACCGGCCATGCGCAGCATGTCTTCGGTCGCCTCATCACGCATAACGTCGATGACGTCATCAACCGTGATTAAACCCATGAGTTTACCGTGATCATCAACGACCGGGATTGCCAGGATATTGTACTTGGCAACCAGTTCGGCGACCATCTCCTGGTCCATATCGGTCCGGACACGCATAACATTGGTCGACATGATGTCGCACAGCCGGGTCCGTGGCGGCACGGTCAGCAGTTGACGCAGAGACAGCACACCAACGAGGTGATTGTGTTCATCAGTGACATAAACATAGAAGACCATTTCATAGTCTTCTGAATGCTGCAGCGCCTCAATCGCCTCCTGAACGGTCAGGTCCTGCGACAGTGAAAAGACATCCGTCGACATGATCCCGCCGGCGGTATCTTCATCGTAGCCCAGCAGATGCTCAACATCGACCGACTGCTCATCGCGCATCTTGGCAAGAATCTCTTCGGCGAGTTCTTCGGGCAGGCTGCGAATCAGTACGGCACTATCGTCATCCGCCATTTCCTGAACAATCGAAATCAGGAAATCCTTGTCGAGGAGTTCAGCGAGCTGCAGCCAGGCTTCCGGCTCAAGCTCGGAGAGAACATCAGCAGCACGCTCAAGGTCGGGGATCAACCCAAGCAGCGTTTTTTGGTCCAGGGGTTCGAAATAACGAAAAAGATGGGCAATATCAGCGGGATGGATCTTGCCGAGAGCTTTTTTGAGGTTAGCATTCGCTCCACGACGTAGGAGCTTGCTGACAGTTCCCTGGAGAACTTGAATCTTTTGCTCTTGCATAAGACCCCCCGGCTACGGTGGTTGCGGGATGAGCGACACGGCTTGAAAACTAACATCAGCCACGGGCTGAGTCAAACATCGGTGGGATTAAAAGAAAAAGAGGGACAGGGCCAATGCCCTGTCCCTCGGACTGCGTTCTGATTGCGTAGCGAAGCGGGTGCTGTTTATTCAGCAGCTGCGCTTTGCTCAGCTGCAGGTGCAGCAGAATCTTCTTCAACCAGTTCGATGATTGCCATCGGCGCATTATCACCGAGACGATTTTCGAGCCTGATAATACGAGTATAACCACCCGGTCTTGCTGCATAACGCGGAGCAATCATCTCGAACAGTTTGCCAACGACCTTGGGATCACGGACAACCTGGAGCGCCTGACGCCGGGCATGAAGGTCACCCCGCTTACCCAGGGTCACCATCTTGTCAACCAGTTTACGAAGTTCCTTGGCGCGGGTCACCGTAGTCGTGATCGACTCGTTGGCCAAGAACGAGGTGACCATATTACGCATCATGTGTTGGCGGTGATCGGGCTTGCGGCCGAGTCTTCTGCCGGATTTATTGTGGCGCATTCTTTTGTTCCTTTCTAAGACCTGATCAAAGGATGACTATTCGTCGTCCTGACTTTTCTGAATCAACTTCAGGTATTCAGGGTCGGGGAAGCTGTCCAGCTTCATTCCCAGACTCAAACCCATTTCGGCCAAGATATCCTTGATCTCATTCAAGGACTTGCGACCGAAGTTCTGCGTCTTCAGCATCTCTGCTTCTGACTTTTGAACCAGTTCACCGATGAGGTTGATCTGGGCGTTCTTCAGGCAGTTTGCACTGCGGACTGACAACTCCAGTTCTTCAACCGAACGGTAAAGATTTTCATTGATCTTATTCTTTTCCGTATCTTCTTCGACAACAACTGGCTCATCAGATTCGTCAAAGTTGATAAAGATCTGCAATTGCTCCTTGATGATTTTGGCAGCATAAGCAACTGCGTCTTCCGGTTTTACGCTGCCATCGGTATAAACTTCGAGGGTCAGTTTGTCATAATCGGTGATCTGGCCAACACGGGCATTCGAGACCGTGTAGTTAACCTTCTGAATCGGTGAGAAAATCGAGTCGATCGGAATTGTTCCAACCGGCGCACTTTCGTCACGATTTTTGTCGGCAGAGACATAACCTTTACCCATGGCAACGGACATATCAACTTCAAGATCGGTCTCGTCACCGCAGGTTGCGATCAGGTGATCCGGGTTAAGAATCTCGACATTGCTGTCAGTGATGATATCACCGGCTTTGATAACACCGGCGCCTTTCTGCACGATTCTGACATTACGGCTGTCATGACCATGCAGACGGACCTTGACCCCTTTTAAGTTGAGGATAATATCGGTGACATCTTCTGTCACACCGACAACACTGGAGAATTCATGCTGTACATTCTTGATCCGTACAGACGTAATTGCAGCGCCTTGCAGAGAGGACAGGAGGACGCGCCGCAATGAATTGCCAAGAGTCGTGCCAAACCCACGCTCGAACGGCTCAGCAACGAATTTTCCGTAGGTTTCGGTCAATTCGGTTGCTTCCAGCCGCTTGGGCCTGATCAGATCTCTCCAGTTTTTGTACATAAGTATTTATCTCCCTCTCAAGAGTCTCAGACAGGACTTCGATTACTTGGAGTAGAGTTCGACAATCAGCTGTTCCTGGAATTCAGGTGTTGTCAGCTCGCTGCGAACCGGAAGGGTCTTCATCGTCCCCTTGAAAGCTTCACGATCGAGCTCAACCCATGACGGAACACCGCGGCGCATCACGCTGTCGAGAGACTCGTTGATACAGGTGATTGCACGACTCTTCTCACGCAGGCTGACTACCTCGCCGGGGCGTACCAGGTAAGACGGTACGTTGACCTTCTGGTCATTAACCTGGAAGTGACCATGACGAACGAGGGTTCTGGCCTGGGCACGGGAGGCGGCAAAGCCGAGACGATAAACAACGCTGTCGAGACGGCTTTCAAGCAGCATCAACAGGTTCTCGCCGGTGACACCCTTCTTACGGTCAGCCTTGGAGAAATACAGCCGGAACTGTTTTTCCTGCAGACCGTAAGTCCGCTTCATTTTCTGTTTTTCACGCAGCTGGGTACCATAGTCTGAAACCTTGGTACGACGCTGACCGTGCTGACCCGGAGCATAGTTACGACGCTCCAGAGCACATTTATCGGTATAACACCTGTCCCCTTTGAGGAACAGTTTTGCATTTTCTCTTCTGCACTGACGGCAGACGGGACCACTGTACCTAGACAACTTATCCTCCTAGATCCTTAGACGCGACGACGCTTGGGCGGACGACAACCATTATGCGGAATGGGAGTGACGTCTTTGATCATCGTCACAGTCAAACCGGCGAGCGAAAGTGCACGCAGAGCAGATTCGCGACCGCTGCCCGGGCCCTTGACATAGGCCTCAACGGAGCGCATGCCGTGTTCCATTGCCTTGGTAGCAGCTTCTTCAGCAGCCATCTGTGCGGCAAACGGAGTGCTTTTACGTGATCCTTTGAAACCTTTGGCACCAGCTGTTGACCAAGCAACAACGTTGCCCATCGGATCACAGATAGTCACAATGGTATTGTTAAAGGTTGATTGAATATGCACAACGCCTTTAGCAATATTCTTTTTTTCAACCTTCTTGCGAACGACTCTCTTACCAGATTTAGCCATGAGTAACTCCGCTTATTTCTTCTTACCGGCAACGGTCTTCTTCGGACCTTTACGGGTCCGAGAGTTGTTTTTGGTATTCTGACCACGTACCGGCAAGCCTTTACGGTGACGCAGGCCGCGATAACAACCCAGATCCATCAGGCGCTTGACATTCATCGTGATTTCACGACGCAGGTCACCTTCTACCCGATAGTTATGGTCAATAATCTCACGGATTTTAGCGAGATCCGCTTCCGTCATATCATCGGTACGGATATTAAAATCCACACCAGCCTCAGACAGAATTTTCTGTGACGTAGTGCGGCCAATACCGTAGATGTACGTCATGGCCACTTCAATGCGCTTGTTACGCGGCAGATCGACTCCAGCAATACGTGCCAATTTTTCCTCCTAGGGCCTTATCCCTGTCTTTGCTTGTGTTTGGGATTCTCGCAGATGATCCGGATAACACCTTTGCGCTTGATAACCTTGCACTTATCGCAGATCTTCTTGACCGAAGCTCTCACCTTCATATTGAGATCCTTTTCCTACATTCCTCAATTCAACGAATTGATCGGTTTCAGCTTTCCAAACGGGTTAGTATCTCAGGCCCGTTATCTGTAATTGCTATTGTGTGCTCAAAATGTGCAGAACGGAGGCCATCAACCGTGACTGCCGTCCAGCCGTCTTCAAGTATTTTAACTCCGGGCAGACCGGCGTTGATCATCGGTTCAATTGCCAGAGTCATTCCGCTCTTCAATTTGGGTCCGTGTCCGGGAGTCCCATAATTGGGTATTTGCGGATCTTCATGCAGTTGACGTCCGATTCCGTGTCCGACGAACTCACGGACAACGCTGAATCCGTCACGTTCGGCACGCGTCTGCACTGCGTGTGATACATCAGAAAGTCGACCACCAGGCAGTGCCTGAGCAATCCCACACTCCAGTGATTCACGCGTTGTTTCTAGTAAGCGCGCAGTTGCCGGTTCGATCTGACCGACAGGTATCGTAAGTGCAGAATCACCATGAAACCCATCAATTATCAATCCGAAATCAACACTGAGAATGTCGCCTTCACGTAGCGGCTCACGATTCGGAAAACCATGAACAATACGATCATTAGGCGAGGCGCAGATGGTGTAAGGAAAACCACCGTAGCCTTTAAACGCCGGTCGCGCATGACGCTTACGGCACTCATTCTCTGCGAGTTGATCAAGCTCCAGAGTTGTTACACCGGGCTTGACCCGGTCGCTGATCAGCTGCAGAATTTCGGCGACCATCTTTCCGGCTGCACGCATCTTCGCAATTTCCGATCGCGACTTAAGAACTATCAACTTAGGCGTCCTGCAATATTGCCTGAATTGCTTCCTGGACGGTCTGCATCGACTGCATCCCATCAACAGCTTTCAACAGGCCTGCTCTCTGATAATAATCCTCGAGTGGTGCCGTTTGAGCAAGATAGACATCCAAGCGATTACGGATCGTCGCTTCCTGATCGTCTGCACGCTGAGTCAGCTCACCACCACAGGCGCTACAGCTTCCATCTTCAGCCGGCGGATCAAAGCTCAAGTGAAAACCCTTTCCACATGCTGAGCAGGTGCGGCGACCGGTCAAACGCTCAACAAGAGCTTCAGTATCAACGGTCAGCGAGATGACGGCATCGAGATCTTTGCCAAGGTCACTCAGAACCAGCTTTAGAGCATCGGCCTGAGGCACAGTACGCGGGAATCCATCGAGGATGAATCCATTAGCACAATCATCGAGTTGCAATCGCTCACGAACGATACCGACAACAACCTCATCGGGGACAAGACCGCCGGCATCCATATATTCTTTTGCTTTCAACCCCATCGGAGACTTGTCGCGAACAGCGGCCCGCAACATATCTCCGGTAGAGATCTGCGGAATTCCGAATTTTTCGACGAGCATAACCGCCTGGGTGCCCTTACCGGCGCCCGGAGGTCCTAAAAGAATAATCTTCATGCGTATATCCTATCCGCGACGTCCCTTGATGGTGACGCCCTTCATGAATCCTTCATACGACCGGGAAATCAGATGCGCCTCAATTTGCGACGCCGTGTCCATACCAACACCAACAACGATCAGCAAAGATGTACCACCAAAGAAGAACGGCGTATTCAGCTGATTGATGAGGAAGGTCGGCAGAACGCAGATCAGGGACACATAGATGGCACCGGCAAACGTCAAGCGACTCAAGACAGTGTCAAGATAAGTTGCAGTTTCCGAGCCGGGACGAATCCCTGGGACGAAACCGCCCTGACTCTTGACATTATCAGCGACATTGACCGGATTGAATGTTATAGCCGTGTAGAAGTAACAGAAGAAAACGATAAAAGCAACATAAAAAACGTTGTAGACCCAGTGCCCGGGCGACATATACGCCTGAGCGGTCTTGACCCAGGGAGCATCAATAAATTGAGCGATCGTTCCCGGAAACATCATAATAGAACTGGCAAAAATCGGCGGGATGACACCGCTCATATTGATCTTCAACGGCAGATGACTGCTCTGGCCACCCATGTTTCGCATCCCGACCACACGCTTGGCATAATGTATCGGTACTCTGCGTTGTGCGCGCTCGACAAATACAATGGCGGCAACAGTGACCAGCATCAGAGCCAGGATGAAGACAATGATCGTAACCGTCATCGCCCCAGTCTGAACCAGACGAATAGAGTTAACAATCGCCGAAGGCATGCCGGCAACAATACAGGCAAAAATGATCAGCGAAATGCCGTTACCGATCCCGCGCTCGGTAATCTGCTCACCAAGCCACATGATGAATGCGGTACCTGCAGTCAGAGTAATAACGGTCATCAGGATAAAACCGATTCCAGGATTCGGGACAACCGGCTCACCGGCAGGGCCAGTCATCGACTGCAGACCGGTTGCAATACCGATACCCTGAATGATCGCGAGAATAATCGTGCCGTAGCGTGTATATTCAACGATTTTTTTACGGCCGCTCTCACCCTCTTTCGAAAGCTTTTCAATCGGCTCGAAAACAACAGTCAGCAGCTGTAAAATGATCGATGCACTGATATAGGGCATGATCCCCAGGGCAAAGACTGCCATCTGCTTGAGGGCACCACCAGTAAATGCACTGACGAGTCCGAGCAGAGTGCCTTCGGTTCCCTCGAAGAACTTAGCAAGAACATGTGCATCAATACCCGGCGTCGGAACATGACAGCCAACCCGATATACGGCCAGCATGGTCAGTGTAAAGAAAATCCTACGACGCAACTCCGGAATGGCAAGTATGTTCTGCAGAGCCGACATCGCTTAAAGAACCTCGACTTTCCCGCCTGCTGCTTCTATCTTTTCAATCGCGGTCTTGCTGAACTTATGCGCCTGCACGGTCAGAGCCTTAGTCAGTTCACCAGCAGCAAGAATCTTAACGCCATCCTTGATCTGACCAACAAGACCAGCCTGACCGTATTGTTCAAGACCAACGGTCGCGCCAGCTTCAAAGACTTCAAGATCCCGCAGGTTAACCAAGCTGTAAATCTTCTTGTTCAGCGAGGTGAAGCCGCGCTTCGGAAGACGCCGCTGCAGAGGCATCTGACCGCCCTCAAAACCGGGCTTGATGCTGCCGCCGGAGCGCGCTTTTTGACCTTTATGACCTTTACCGGAGGTTTTTCCGGTGCCGGAGCCAGGACCGCGACCGATACGCTTTTTGTTTTTTGTTGAACCGGAAGCCGGTTTAAGATTACTCAAATCCATCTTAGTCGTCCTCTATGTAATGTATCAGTCTTCAACCGCAACCATGTGCTCTACTTTGCGGATCATCCCACGAATTTCCGGAGTGTCCTGTAGAGTAACCGTTTGGTGCAGACGCTTGAGACCCAGGCCTTTCAGGACCTTCTCAAAATAAGCCTTGCGACCGATCGGACTTTTTTTCAGGGTAACTTTTACTTCAGCTGCCATTGCAACCTCCTAAATCCCGATCTAGTCTTCGCTGACGCCGCGGCGGGCCTTGATCTCTTCGGGACTCTTGAGCATTTTTAAAGCGTTCATCGTCGCCTTGACCACATTGTGCGGGTTGTTCGACCCCAGACACTTGGTCAGGATATTACCGATGCCGACAGATTCAAGGATCGGGCGAACCGCACCACCGGCAATAACACCGGTACCGGCAGAAGCCGGCTTAAGCAGAACCTTACCCGCACCATATTTGCCGATAACATCATAAGGAATCGTCCGGCCTTCCTGGATCGGAACCTTGATCAGGCTTTTCTTGGCCTGTTCAACGCCCTTGCGAATCGCTTCCGGAACCTCTTTAGCCTTACCGAGACCATACCCGACATGACCTTCACCGTCACCGACAACAACCAGAGCCGAGAAGCTGAAGCGACGACCGCCTTTGACGACTTTAGCGTTACGGTTGATATGAATAACCCGGTCGGTCAATTCTAATTCGTTAGGATCAATGTGCAACACAATCCTTCTCCTCTACAGCTTCAGTCCGGCTTCACGAGCAGCATCGGCCAACGCCTGAACCCGCCCCTGATACAGGAAACCGTTACGGTCGAAAACAACTTTAGTAATATTCTTCTCAAGAGCTTTTTGGGCAATAGCAGTACCGACAGCCTTAGCTGCTTCGACATTACCACCGTACGTCAGATCCACACCCTTGCTGACACTCGAAGCCGCGGCAAGAGTTGTGCCGGTTGTGTCTTCAATGATCTGTGCATAGATGTGCTTGGCGCTACGAAACACAGAAAGCCGAGGGCATTCACTGGTTCCGCGTATTTTTCTTCTGACCCGGGCTTGACGCTTAAGCCTGGCAACTCGTCTTTTCTGGGACACGTCCACAGTCATACTCCTTAATTGAAAACGGTCTTACTTACCGGCCTTACCCGCTTTACGGACAATCTTCTCGTCCGCGTACTTGATGCCTTTACCCTTATAGGGTTCAGGCTTGCGGAAAGAGCGGATCTTTGCTGCAGCCGAGCCGACAAGTTGTTTATCAATACCTGAGACAGACAGCTTGGTCTGTTTCTCGACCTCAACACTGATACCTTCCGGTAGTGTGTAGACAACCGGATGGGAGTAACCGAGGGAGAGGGTCAGGACATTTCCACTGACTTCAGCACGATAACCGACACCATTGATCTCAAGATTTCTCTGGAAACCAGTGGTAACCCCAACGACCATGTTGTTAATTAGCGCTCTGGTCAGGCCGTGCAGGGCAGCATCCTGCTTATCATCCGTCGGACGAGTAACAACAATTTGATCTGTTTCAACAGCGATCGTCATCCGCTCGTGCAGTTCGCGCGACAGAGTCCCCTTGGGGCCGGTCACGGTCATTTTATTCCCGTCAAGAGCAACCTTGACGCCTGCGGGGATCGCGATTGGCAATTTACCGATACGTGACATTTTATTCTCGCTCCTCGCCCAAGTTACCAGACAGTACAGATAACTTCGCCACCGACCTGAGCCTGGCGGGCAGCAGCATCATCAAGAATCCCCTTAGAGGTCGACAAAATCGACGCACCCAAGCCATTCTTCACACGAGGAATCTCGTCCTTACCAACGTAAACGCGGCGGCCGGGAGTCGAAACCCGCCTGATTTCGTGAATAACCGGCAGCTGGTTAGCGTCATACTTCAGGTAGATCCTCAGGATACCCTGCTTGTTATCACTAATGATTTTAAGATTTTTGATGTAACCGAGATCTTTAAGGGCCGTAGCGACAGCTACTTTCACGTTGCTCGACGGTACATCAAGTTTGGCGTGCTTTGCCATCCCCGCATTTCTGATGCGGGTCAGCATGTCCGCCATGGGGTCGGTCATGGACATGGATGAAACTCCTTCTTGCTGTTACCAGCTGGACTTGACAACGCCAGGGATTTTCCCTTCGGAAGCCAGTTTCCGCAGACAGATTCTGCACATATCAAACTTACGGTAATAAGCACGCGGACGGCCGCAAAGAGGGCAGCGGTTATAATCACGTACCGCGAATTTCTTCGGCCGTTTGGTTTTGGCAATCATCGATTTCTTCGCCACAATATCCTCCGCTTATCGCTTTATTTTCTGAACGGCATGCCGAGGCCAGCCAGCAGTGCACGGGCTTCCTCGTCATTTTTTGCCGTTGTGACAATCGTTACATTGAGACCGGAGACCTTAGCAATCTTGTCCAGATCAATTTCCGGGAAGATCAGCTGTTCACGGATCCCGAGGGTATAGTTACCGCGGCCATCAAAGGCTTTGGGCGAAACCCCCTTAAAGTCGCGGACACGCGGGAGCGCTACATTGATCAGGCGGTCAAGGAATTCCCAGGCCCGGTCCTGACGCAGCGTGACACAGGCGCCAATCGACATATCTTCACGCAGCTTGAAACCAGCGATCGATTTCTTGGACTTGGTGATCACAGCCTTCTGACCACTGATGCGCGCCAATTCCTCGACTGCCGACTCCAAGAGTTTGGGATTTTGAATTGCTTCACCCAGCCCCATGTTCAAAACGATTTTTTCAATCTTGGGAACTTCCATTACATTTTTGTACTGGAATTCCTTCATCAGAGCGGGAATCTGCTCTTGAAGATATGCCTGCTTCAACCTGGCCATCGAACTCTCCGTTTATTTATCAACGCTCGCATTGCATTTTTTGCAATAGCGAGTCTTGCTACCATCTTCAAGCTTGCGTACACCAGTCCTGGTCGGCTGGTTACAGGAACCACACACGAGCATGACATTGGAGATGCTCAGCGCTGCTTCCTTCTCAACAACCCCACCTTCCGGATTGGCTTGGCTGGGGCGGGTATGCCGCTTGACTACGTTGAGGCTTTCTACCACAACGCGACCCTTGGCAGGAAAAACACGGAGGACCTTGCCGGTCTTACCGCGTTCTTTGCCGGCGATAATCTTGACCATGTCGTCTTTTTTGACATGCAGTTTTACGTTAGCCATCAGTTTGACTCTCCAACCTTGTGGGTTATAACACTTCCGGAGCCAGAGAAACGATCTTCATAAAATGACGAGCTCGTAATTCTCTTGCTACAGGGCCGAAAATCCGTGTCCCGATCGGCTCGTTACCGGCATTGACAACGACAGCGGAGTTGTTGTCGAAACGGATAAAAGAACCGTCCGCACGCTTAACTTCCTTTGCCGTACGCACGATAACCGCACGAACTACATCGCCCTTTTTAACTTTAGAGTTCGGCAGCGCTTCTTTCACGCTGCAGATGATAATATCGCCGATGCCGGCGTACTTGCGCTTGGACCCTCCGGGAACCTTGATACAGCAGAGTTTCTTGGCTCCGGAGTTATCTGCCACGCTGAGCATGGTTTGCATCTGGATCATGACTATATTCTCCTACGCGGTAACGGCCTTTTCCAGAACCTGGCGTACGCGCCAACGCTTGTCTTTCGACAGCGGTCTGGTCTCGACGATCAGAACTTTATCACCAATACCGCAGCTGTTATTCTCATCATGAGCTTTACAGCTGACCTTACGCTTGATGAATTTCTTATAAATACTGTGCTTGACAAGCTCATCGACACGGACAACAACCGTTTTATCCATCTTGTCACTGACGACGATACCGACGCGGGTTCTTCTGTTACCTCGATCCTGACTCATTTTCCCTCACCCTACGCATTCTGCTTGCTGGAAAGAACTGTTTGTACCCGAGCAACATCTTTACGAATTTGGGAAATCCGTGCCGAGTTTTCCAGGTGACCGGTATGCAGTTGAAATTTCAGATTGAACAGTTCCTGCTGCAACTCAGCAACTTTTGCCTGCAACTCAGCGACGCTGAGATCTTTAATTTCACTAGCCTTCATCGCCAGCCTCTCTTTTCACAAACTTGGTCCGCATCGGCAGCTTGTGCGCACCGAGACGGAACGCTTCGCGTGCGACTTCTTCGCTGACACCCTGCATTTCATAAAGAATATGACCGGGCTNATGACCGGGCTTGACAACTGCGACCCACTTTTCCGGGGAGCCCTTACCTTTACCCATCCGGGTCTCTGCGGGTTTGCTGGTCAGCGGCTTGTGCGGAAATGAACGGATCCAGATTTTACCACCCCGTTTGATATAACGGGTCATGGCCCGACGAGCGGCCTCGATCTGACGGGAGGACAACCAGCCACATTCAAGCGCCTGCAAACCGTAATCGCCGAAGCTCACTTCGGTACCACGGGAGGCCTGGCCTGTCATACGCCCGGTAAACTGTTTCCTGCGCTTTACTCTTTTCGGCATTAACATGACAAACTACTCCTGATCAGCCCACCGGCTGTTCGATATCTTTACCAAGCAGTTCGCCCTTGAAGATCAGCACCTTAACACCGATGATCCCGTAGGTCGTTTTTGCTTCGGCAAAACCGTAATCAATATCGGCACGCAGGGTGTGCAGAGGAACCCGTCCCTCGCGATACCACTCGGTACGGCTCATCTCCGCACCGCCGAGACGGCCGGAACAGTTAATTTTGATTCCCTTGGCACCAAACTTCAGTGCCATGCTGACACTGCGTTTCATCGCGCGCCGGAATGCAACACGCCTTTCCAGCTGCAGGGCAACGTTTTCAGCGACCAGCTGAGCATCAACTTCAGGCTTACGGACTTCCTGAATATTGATAAAGCACTCATCGGCAGTGATTTTGGCAAGATCCTTTTTCAGAACCTCGACTTCAGCACCTTTTTTACCGATGATGATACCCGGCCGCGCAGCAAAAATATTGATTTTTACTTTGTTAGCGGCACGCTCAAGCTCGATCTTGGAGATGCCTGCATGATACAGACGCTGCTTCAGAAAATTACGCAGTTTCAGGTCTGCGTGGAGCTTTTCGGAATAGTCTGAATCTGCATACCAGCGGGATTCCCAAGTCCGGTTTACACCCAGACGAAATCCTATCGGATGAACTTTCTGACCCAAAGGGATACCTCCTCGACTTACTTGACAGCCAGGACCACAGTAATGTGGCTGGTCGGTTTACGAATCCGGCTGGCCCGTCCTTGCGCACGCGGCATAAAACGTCTGAGCACCGGGCCCTGGTCAACCATTACTGTTTTAACAAACAGTTGATCGACATCAGATACGCCCTTTTGCTCAGCATTAGCGACAGCAGATTTCAACAGCTTCGAAAGAATCGGTGCAGTTTTCTGCGGAGAAAACTGGAGGATATTCAGTGCATCCTGAATTGCCTTACCACGCACCATATCGACAACGAGCCTCGCCTTACGCGGTGAGAGGCGAACGTTACTTAATTTAGCTTGTGCTTCCATAACCAGGAACTCCTGTCAGAATGTGTGATTATCTGACTTTACTTTTCTTATCGCTACCATGCCCGTAGTAGGTACGGGTCGGTGCGAACTCACCAAGTTTATGTCCAACCATGTTCTCACTGACAAAAACCGGAACGAACTTTTTACCGTTATGGACGGCAAAGGTCAACCCGACAAATTCAGGAATGATAGTTGAACGACGAGACCAGGTCTTGACGACCTTGTTGCGATTGTTGTCACCGTCGAGATCCACTTTACGCAACAGGCAATCCTGCACATAAAAACCTTTTTTAATTGATCTAGCCACGTTCGCCTCCTGAAGGCTCTATTTCTTATTTCTGCGACGAACAATAAATTTGTCAGTACGCTTGTTTGTTCTCGTTTTGTAACCCTTGGTCGGAACACCCCAAGGAGTAACCGGGTGGCGACCACCGGAGCTCTTACCCTCGCCACCACCATGCGGGTGATCAACAGGGTTCATTGCGACACCGCGAGACTGGGGACGTTTACCGAGCCAACGGTTACGACCGGCTTTACCGATTTTGATTTTTTCAAAATCCAGATTACCAACCTGACCAACAGTAGCGCGGCAGTCCTGCAGAACCAGACGAACCTCACCAGAAGGAAGACGCAGTTGAGCATAACGACCTTCTTTAGCAGCGATCATGGCATAGGCACCAGCACTTCTGGCCAGTTGGCCGCCTTTACCAATCTTCAACTCGACATTATGAACCCAGGTGCCGAGCGGGATAGATTTGATCGTCAGAGTGTTGCCGGGGCGGATGTCTGCACTGTCACTGGCAACGACACTATCACCAACGGTCAAACCTACCGGAGCAAGGATGTAGCGCTTCTCACCATCAGCGTAAAACAACAGTGCAATACGCGCACTACGGTTCGGGTCGTACTCGATTGCCGCGACCTTCGCCGGGACCTCGAGCTTGTCGCGACGGAAGTCGACGACACGATACTGGCGTTTGTGACCACCACCTGTATGACGCTTGGTAATACGACCACTGTTATTACGCCCACCAGAGCGCTTGAGCGGCTCAATCAGCGATTTTTCCGGGCGTGACTTGGTTACCTCTTCAAACGTCGAAGAGGTCATATGCCGCCGACCGGCAGAGGTTGGATTAAATTTCTTGATACCCATGATAACTACTCCATACCCGCAAAGCGCTTAGATTAGACGCCGTAAAAATCGATATTGTGACCTTCTGCCAGAGTCACATAGGCTTTTTTCCAGTTGTTGCGCTGGCCGAGGTTGTAACCAACCCGCTTGACCTTGCCACGGTACAGAGCCGTATTGACCGACTTGACCTTGACATCAAACGCCTTCTCTACCGCCTGCTTTATCTCGATCTTGTTGGCACTGAGAGCAACCTCAAAAGCAACAATCTGACCGGCATCTTTCAGCATGTTAGCCTTCTCGGTAATCAGCGGCTTCCGAATAATTTCGTGCAACGGTTTCATTTTTCCATCGCTCCTTCAATCGTGCTGATTGCGGCATCAGTCAGAACCAGATTCGGGTACTTCAGGATGTCGTAGACGTTCACGCCATCGGCACGCAGAACCTTAACGTTACGCAGATTACGCGCAGACAGTTCAACCTTAGGGTCAGCCTGGTCGATAACGACCAGCGCACCGTCAAGCTCAAGTTGCTTGATCATCTGATTGAAGGCTTTTGTACTAATCGCGTCAAAATCCAGCTTGTTCAGTACGGTCAGCTTCTCACCCTGGAAACGCGCCGAAAGGGCACTGCACAGAGCCGCTTTCTTGACTTTGCGGTTAAGCTTGAACGCGTATGAACGCGGGCTCGGACCGAAAGCGACACCACCACCGACGTAGTGAGGAGCACGGATACAGCCCTGACGCGCATTACCGGTACCTTTCTGACGATACGGCTTCTTGCCGCCACCGGCTACCGCACTGCGATTCTTAACCGCAGCCGTACCTTGGCGCCGTGCTGCCAATTGGTAGCGCACCATATCGTGGAGCAGGTATTCCTTGACTTCTGTATTGAAAACAGTATCAACCAACTCACGTTCGCCGACCTGATTTCTGTTTTGATCATAGATAGCCACAGTCGCCATTTATCTTCTCCTAAATCTCAAGCCTCTTAGGCCTTGATCCCTTTACGAATTTCAAGCAGACCATTTTTCGGTCCGGGAACGGCGCCACGAACGAGGACAAGATTCTGCTCCGGACGAACATCGACAACAATCAGATTCTGAGTCGTCACACGAACGTTACCCATCTGGCCCGGCATCTTCTTACCCTTGATAACCTTGGATGGCCAGGCGGACTGACCGATCGCACCAGGGCGACGCTTGAACATGGAACCATGGCTGGCACGACCGCCGGCAAATCCCCAGCGTTTCATAACACCCTGGAAACCCTTACCTTTGCTGGTGCCTGACACATCAATACGATCACCAGGCTTGAACATGGTGCACGAAATGACATCGCCAACGGCTGAATCATCACCAGTAGCGCGAAACTCGCGGACATAAGAAAAAGCGCCTTTGCCGGCCTTTTTAAAATGACCCATTGTCGGCTTGGTCACACGCTGAGCAGCTTTTTCAGCGAAACCAATCTGAACAGCCTCATAACCATCAGTCTCGACAGTCTTTTTCTGCAGTACGGTGCAAGGACCGACTTCCAGTACTGTAACCGGAATCCGTTGACCGTCGGCCGCAAAGACCTGACTCATCCCAATTTTTTTACCTAATAACCCGTTGATCATCTTCGTGCCCTTAATATGTTAAACCAATACAATCTAGAGCTTAATCTCGACATCCACACCGGCGGACAGATCAAGCTTCATCAATGCATCGACTGTTTGCTGCGTGGGCTCCATAATATCCAGAAGGCGCTTGTGCGTACGGATTTCGAACTGCTCACGGCTCTTCTTATCGACATGCGGGCCACGCAGAACGCAATACTTGTTGATCACCGTCGGCAATGGAATCGGACCGACGAGGCGGGAGCCGGTGCGCTTGGTCGTATCGACGATTTCAGCGACGGCCTGATCCAGCAGGCTGTGATCGTATGCTTTCAAGCGGATTCTGATTTTCTGAGTAGACATCTATAAACCTCGTATTTACTTGATAACGGCGCTAACGACGCCGGCACCAACGGTACGACCACCTTCGCGAATCGCGAAGCGCAGACCTTCGTCCATTGCAATCGGAGTGATCA
>PKUG01000063.1 GCA_002869665.1 Desulfuromonas sp.
CAGTGCCTGGCTTTCGTTGAAAAACCGCTTCGCCAATATGGATGTCCTTGTTGCTCTCGGAATCACGGCGGCTTACGGCTATTCTCTGCTGGCACTGTTCGGTTTGCTCGGTGACTCGGCAACGGCTTTCTTCGAAACGAGCGCTATGCTTATCCTGTTTATCCGCTTCGGGAAATGGCTTGAAGCTCGGGCCAAAGGGCAGGCAAGTGCCGCGCTCAAAAAGCTGCTTGAACTGCAGGCTGACAGTGCAACCCTGTTAGATGGTGGTGTAGAACGAGTGATCCCCGCGGATCAGGTCAAGGTTGGTGATCTGCTGCTGGTTCGCCCCGGAGACAAGATCCCGGCTGATTGTGTTGTCGTGGAAGGTGAAGCCGCGGTTGATGAATCGATGATCACCGGAGAGTCTCTGCCGGTCGAGAAAACGCTCGACAGCAAAGTGATCGGGGCGACAATAAATCGAAACGGACGTCTGGTTATTCGCGCGACGGCCGTGGGAGAAGGTTCGGTGTTGTCCAACATTGTGCGCCTGGTGGAAGAAGCACAGGGAGATAAACCGCCGATCCAGCGTTTGGCCGATCGAATTTCCAATGTTTTTGTCCCGCTGGTTATCCTTTTGGCCACGCTGACCTTCTGTGGCTGGCTACTGGGGTCGGATCAAGGTTTTCTGTTCGCTTTCCAGATGGGGATTTCCGTTGTTGTTATCGCCTGCCCCTGCGCCCTTGGCCTGGCAACCCCGACGGCGATCATGGTCGGCAGTTCTGTCGGTCTGGAACACGGGGTTCTGTTTAAAAAGGCGACGGCGCTTGAGCAGATTTCAAAAACCAAGGTACTGCTGCTCGACAAGACCGGAACCCTGACCAGCGGCGAGTTCAAGGTTGACCGGATTACTGTCGTTGGTCATTTCAACGAGGGTGATCTGCTCCGTTATGCTGCCACACTCGAGTCCGGCAGTGCTCATCCGCTGGCGAAAGGGATTGTCGCCGAAGCTGAAAAGCGTCAGCTTGAGCGCCTCAGTGTGTCGGCCCAGCAAGAGATCGGCGGTCGTGGGGTCAGGGGACTGGTTGGCGGAAAAGAGGTCGCCTGCGGCAGCCGTGATTTCCTCATTGAACAGGGGATAACCGCGGCCGTTGTGGACAGATCTCCGGATGGTGATGGTCCTGGGTCGCAGATCTTTGTTGCCATCGATGGAAAATTGCAAGGGGTTATTGCCCTTACCGATGCGATCAGGGATAATGTTGCAGCAGTCGTTATGCGCCTGCAGCACATGGGGATTCTGCCGGTCATGGTGACGGGAGATAGCCGTCATGTCGCCGCAAGCGTTGCCAGGGCGATCGGGCTTGAGCATTTCGAGGCCGAAGTTCTGCCGGGTCAGAAACTCGACATCGTCAAAAAATATCAGCAGCAGGGTCAGCTGGTCGGCATGGTCGGGGACGGTATTAACGATGCTCCGGCACTTGCCCAGGCGGATATCGGCATTGCCATCGGTAGCGGAACGGATGTCGCCCGAGAGACCGGTGACCTGGTCCTGATCAGCGGCAACCTTATCGATATCGTCCGCAGTATTGAGCTGGGGCGAAAGACGCTTGGCAAGATTCGCCAGAACCTGTTCTGGGCTTTCTTTTATAATGCGCTCGGCATCCCCCTGGCGGCCGGTTTGTTCTATCCGGCCTTCGGTCTGTCGCTCAAACCAGAGTTCGCTGGCTTGGCAATGGCCTTTTCCAGTGTCTCGGTGGTCACCAACAGCCTGTTGTTGCGACGGGAAAAGCGCCATTTTTTGGAGAAGTAAACAACCGTGAGGCGAAAAACGATTATCGGTGTGATCGGCGCCGGCCGGGCGACGGCCTCTGGAGAAGAACTGGCGGTCCGGGTCGGTGGGCTGATTGCCGAACGTGGTGGCGTTCTGGTCTGTGGCGGGCTGGGTGGAATCATGCAAGCCGCGTCCCGCGGTTGTTATGATGCTGATGGTGAGGTTTTGGGGGTCCTGCCCGGGAATTCCGCGGCGACAGCTAACCCCTACGTCACGATTCCCATCGTGACCAACATGGGTCATGCACGGAACATCATTATTGCCCACACCGCAGACGCGCTGATTGCCATTGAAGGGGAGTATGGCACCTTGTCGGAAATTGCGATCAGTCTGAAGCTGGGAAAACCGGTCGTGCAACTGGATAGCTGGCTGCAGATCGACACCGGTCTGCGCGCAGAAACCCCGGAGCAGGCTGTTGAAATGGTATTCAATGCTCTTGGAGCAGGAGTTGCCGATGACAATTGATGCACAGGGGAATGGCTCTCAACCCGGTTGTCCGACGTCCCGGACGGGGACTGATAATGTCGGTGATCTGATTGAGTGGCTGCGAGGTCGTGGAAAAGTACTCATTGTCACTCATGACAATCCCGATCCGGATTCACTGGCTTCGGCCGTGGCCCTGCGCCATCTGATCCTGATGAAAACGGGGCAGGATGCAGTTCTTACTTATGGTGGCGTGATCGGGCGTGGCGAAAACCGTAAGATGGTCGACCTGCTGGAGATCCGTCTGGTTCCGATCGGCAGCCTTGATCTGGATCAGTTTGCCGTCATTTGTATGGTCGATACCCAACCGGCGGCGGGGAACAATTCCTTGCCCCCCGATTACGAAGTCGATCTGGTTATTGACCACCATATGCCGAAGAGCGATCTGTCCCATATCTGTTGGGTGGATATCCGTGAGCATTATGGTGCTTCAGCCACCATCCTCTATGAGTACCTCACACAACAGGAGGTCTCCATTAATACCCGGCTGGCGACAAGCCTCTTTTATGCCATCAAGTCGGAAACCCAGGATCTCGGACGGGAATGGTCCAAGGCTGATCGGGAGGCGTATCTCAAGCTGCTGCCGTTATCCAATAACCGGATCCTGTTTGAAGTCATCCATCCCCAGGTGCCCTGTAATTATTTCCTGGCATTTAATACGGCACTCAAAAAATCGACCATTTACGACGATATTCTGGTATTTAACCTGGGCGTGATCGAAAATCCCGATTACGTTTCAGAGCTTGCCGACTTCCTGCTGCGCTATGAAGGAGTGCGCTATGTCCTCGGTATGGGGCACTACGAAGGGACGCAGATCCTCTCGATGCGTTCCCTCAATTCAGACGCCCGTCTCGGAGCACTGATCCAGAAGATGGTCAAAGGTGTAGGGACTGCAGGGGGGCATGGAATGATCGCCGGTGGCCAAGTGCGAAATATTGGCGGCGACGGAACCTCACAGTGTGAACTTGAGAAATTGTTGACGCTGCGGATGTTCGAGGAAATGGGGCGCGAGCCGATTCCCGGGCGCCCGTTGCTGGTGGATGAGGGTATTCCCGCCAATTGACAGCATGGCCGCTGCTGGGCTATAACCATCCGGTTTTTTACCTATTTTTTTTACGGATACCATGCGCTTTCTTTTTTTCCTGATACTGTTCCTGTTGCCGTTCCAGCCGGTATTTGCCGCAGTCGATGTCGCCCTGCGTGGACAGAACCCCGTGCACCTGGAGGATGTCTATCAGCAGGATAGCAACATTTATGTGGCGGTTGACGACGTTCTGCCCGCTGTTGGCCTGAGTGGTTACTGGGATTCGATTGCTCACAGCTTCCGGATCAAAACCAGTCGTGGCTGGGCGCTGATCTCTCCGGCGAGTTCCTATCTTAAAATTGCCGACAACTTTTATCCGTTGCAGGATAAGCCGCGTTTCATTGACGGTCGCCTGCGGGTAACGGAAAGTTTCATCGTCAATCAACTGTCCCTGTTAACGGGGCGTTCGATCTACTTCCGGAATCTCGATCCCGACACCAACACCAAACCTGAAGATGACAAAAACGGGCTGGAGCAGTTCTTTGCTTTTCTGCTCAACAAGAAGACTCCGTCGAGCGGTCCGTTACTGCGTGCCGTTGCCATTGATCCCGGGCACGGTGGCCTCGATACAGGAGTCGTTTCAGCGTCTGGTGTCAAGGAAAAGGAACTGAATCTGGAACTGGCCGGTAAACTGGCAAAGAAACTGAAAATGCGTCTGGGGATTCCGATCTATCTGAGTCGCGATGGCGATTATGAAGTGACGGCGGAGCAGCGTCTGCAGGCAGCAGCGCATGAAGATGTCGATATCTGGTTACTGTTGCACGCTCAGTCGGCATTTGGTGCGGAAACGCAGGGTGTTACTCTCTTTATCCGCCCCGAAGGGGAGGGGCGACAGCAGGTCGCCCAGGCGGAAGGGGCGGTTGCGCCGGCCAGCGAAAGCATGCAGCTCGCCCGTGAGCTGGCCAAAGCTATGAATGAAGCTGGCATCGAAGTGCTCGGGATTATACCGTCATCGCGTCTATCTCTTGGACAGGGGAACTTGCCGACGGTACAGGTTGAGATGGGATTCATGAGTAACCCCGGGGAATTGGAAAAATTGCAATCTGCAGATTATCAGAATCAGCTGGTTCAGGCGCTTTATCAGGGGATTCAGCGTTTTGCCCAGCTCAGTGAGGAGTAAACGGATGGAGTCAGTCGAGATGCGTCGTGTCGATGGCCGAAAAGAGAATGAATTGCGGCCGATCAGTTTCCAGCGGCGTTTCACCAAGTATGCAGAAGGGTCGGTGCTGGTTTGCTGTGGCGAAACCAAGGTTCTGTGTAATGCTTCGGTCGAGGAGCGTGTGCCACCTTATATGCGCGGTGAAGGGCGCGGTTGGGTGACTGCCGAATACAGTATGTTGCCACGGGCGACCCACACGCGCTCCATGCGCGAGGCTGCAAAGGGGAAGTTGACCGGGAGGACGCAGGAAATCCAGCGTCTGATCGGTCGTTCTCTGCGTGCGGTCACGGATCTCAAGGCGATGGGAGAGATTACCGTCCAGATCGATTGTGATGTTCTGCAGGCCGATGGTGGAACCCGCACCGCCTCGATCACCGGCGCTTATGTTGCCCTGTATGACGCACTGAGCGGGCTTGTTGACAGGGGCGTGCTCAAGCAAATTCCGCTCAAGGACAGCGTCTCTGCCATCAGCGTCGGCATTGTCGATCAGGTACCGCTTCTTGACCTCAATTACAGGGAAGACTATAAGGCCGAAGTTGATATGAACTTCGTCATTACCGGCTCCGGAAAATTCGTCGAAGTCCAGGGGACCGCTGAAGAAGCTCCCTTTTCGCTGGAAGAGCTGGACGCCCTGCGCGGCCTCGCTCTGCAGGGCTGCGCTGAATTGACTAACCTGCAGTCTTCGGCCCTGGAGTTGTAGGATGAAACTGCTGATCGCTACCGCTAACCGTGGGAAACTGCGTGAGATCGAACACCTGCTCGAGGGAACACCGATCGAGATCGTCGGGCTTGATCAACTTGAAAATCCCCCCGAGGTTGTTGAGGACGGTGACACCTTTACGGCTAATGCCCGCAAGAAGGCCACCGAAATGGCCCGGTTCAGCGGTTTGCTGACCCTGGCTGATGACAGCGGCCTGGTGGTTGACGCGCTGGATGGCGCACCGGGAGTTTATTCTGCCCGCTATGCCGGTTGTCAGGGGGACGACGAGGCGAATAATGTCAAGCTCCTGAAGGAGCTTGATCAGGTGCCAGAGGGGCAGCGCCAGGGGGCGTTTCACTGTGTTATGGCACTGGCCTGGCCGGATGGCCGTTGTGAAGCCTTTGAAGGGAAAATCGCCGGGTTGATTTTGCGTTCCGCGCGTGGGGAAGGGGGGTTCGGTTACGATCCGCTGTTCCTGGTGCCTGAATATGGCAAGACGACTGCGGAGTTGCCGTTGGCGATCAAAAATCGTATCAGTCATCGTGGTACGGCTCTGCGCCAGGTGATCCCGGTACTTAAACGACTGGCTGCAGACGAAGCTTAGCAGTGACTTGACAGTTATGGCGCCGTGGTGTTAAAAAGCGCAGCGCTTTACGCTTACTTATTCATCGCCAAATAAACAATGGAGGATTTATCGTTATGGAAAGAACATTCGCAATCATTAAGCCCGATGCCTTTGCCGCCGGTTTCGCCGGTAAAATTCTGGCCCGTATTTATGCCGAAGGTTTCAAAGTTGTCGGCTTGAAGAAGCTTTACCTGAGCAAGGTTGAAGCTGAAGGTTTCTATGCCGTCCACAAGGAGCGCCCCTTCTTCGGTGAGTTGACCGACTTCATGAGCAGCGGCCCCTGCATCGTCATGGCTCTGGAAGCTGAAAATGCTATCCTCAAATGGCGTGACCTGATGGGTGCAACCAACCCGGCTGAAGCTGCGGAAGGGACCCTGCGCAAGGAATTCGGCAGCTCAATCGGTGAGAATGCCACTCACGGTTCCGACGCTCCGGAAACCGCCGCATTTGAGCTTGGCTACTTCTTCAACGGTCTGGAACTGCTCTAAATCGGTAAAAGTTTCCTTGTTTAAGGAAAAGCCCTCCGTTAGAATTCCGGAGGGCTTTTTTATTTGTCCCGTGATCAAGACGCAAGGGGTGGCAATACGTCATTCCCTGCATAGAGGTTTCTTTGAACAGCGAAAAAATTGACCTGAAAAGTTTGACCCAGCCCCAGTTGGAGCACTTTCTGGCTGATCTGGGGAAGGAGAAATATCGCGCCAAGCAGATCCTGCGCTGGATCTATCAGCGTGGCGCGACCGACTTCGACCAGATGACCGATCTGGCCAAGCAGTTTCGAGCCCAATTACAGGAAAGGGCGTTTATCTCGTCTCTTGAGCCTGAAGCGGCTGAGCAGAGCAGTGACGGGACACGTAAGTATCTCTTTAGGCTGGATGACGGAGAAACAGTCGAAGCTGTCCGTATCCCGATGGAGGAACAACGGGCGACCCTGTGCATCTCCACCCAGGTTGGTTGTGCCATGGGTTGCGCGTTCTGTATGACCGGTACCTTCGGTTTGGTACGCAACCTGAGTCCAGCCGAGATCGTCAATCAGGTCTGTGCCGCTCTGGTGGATGGTCCAATCAATAATGTTGTCCTGATGGGGATGGGAGAGCCACTCCATAATCTTGATAATGTTGTCGCGGCGCTTGAGATTCTCTACCTGGATGATGGGCTCGGTTACGGTACCCGTCGGGTGACGCTTTCGACCTGTGGACTGGTTCCCGAGATTCGCGAATTAAGTAAAAGGATCAAGGTGCAGCTTGCTGTTTCACTTAATGCGACCAGTGACGAAACACGCGCCGGACTTATGCCGATCAATCGCCGCTATCCTCTGAGCGAGTTGATTGCCGCCTGTCGTGATTATGCCAGAGATTCAAAGCAGCGGGTCACCTTTGAATATATTCTCATCGGTGGCGTCAACGATACGCCGGCCGATGCGAAGCGGCTGGTCAAGCTTCTGCATGGAGTCCGTTGCAAGGTTAATTTGATTGCCTATAACGAGCATGAAGGAAGCCCATTCAAGGCTCCCGAGGAATCTGCAATCAAGAATTTTCAGGAGTACCTGCTCCAGCGGGATATCGTCGCGACTCTACGGGCAAGCAAGGGACGGGATATCTCGGCGGCCTGCGGACAACTTAAAGGAAAGCTTGAAAAGCCGAAAAGATAACTTCATAAATTACTTTAACTATGGAGGATAACTCTATGAAAACACATGTAATCGGCGTAATTGGTGGAAGTGGTCTTTATGAGATCGAAGGTTTGACCGATGTGCGCGAAATGACGCTGGATACCCCCTTCGGTGCGCCTTCCGATGTCTTTATCACCGGAACCCTGGGGGATGTCCAGATGGTCTTTCTCCCGCGTCATGGTCGTGGTCATCGCCTGTTGCCGTCCGAGGTGAACTATCGTGCCAATATCTACGGTATGAAAACCCTGGGGGTCGAACAGATCATTTCTGTATCAGCTGTGGGAAGCATGAAGGAAGAAATCGTCCCCGGCCATATCGTCATTCCCAACCAGTTCTTCGACCGTACCCAGGGGAAAAGAGCTTCGACCTTTTTTGGCCATGGAGTCGTCGGTCATGTTCAGTTTGCCGATCCTGTTTGCAACGACCTGTCAACGCTTCTTGCCGCCTCGGCACGCGAGGTCGGGGCTACGGTTCATGAAGGGGGAACCTATATTTGTATCGAGGGGCCGAACTTCTCCACACGTGCCGAATCGAATATCTTCCGCAGTTGGGGGGTCGACATCATCGGTATGACCAACCTGCCGGAAGCACGCCTGGCCCGTGAGGCGGAGATTTGTTATGCAACGGTCGCTCTGGCGACAGACTATGATTGCTGGCATGAGGGGCATGATGACGTTTCGGTTGAAGCGGTCATCGCCATCATTCATCAAAATGTAGCCACTGCCCGAAACATCATCAAAACTGCTGCAGAGAAAATCGGAGCCGAGCGACGTGAACGTACATGTGCCTGCAGTGAAGCACTCAAGTTCGCAATTATGACCGATAAAACCCTGATCCCCGATGCAACAAAAGAAGCGCTTGAGCCGCTTATTGGAAAATATCTCTAACCCACGCATTCAGGACGTCAAGTCTGAGGTTCATAGCTTCATGCTTGAAAGGATTCTGTTTTAATTTTTTGAAGGAATAAATTATGAGTATCCTTGTTGTCGGCAGTGTTGCCTTCGACTCGATCAAAACCCCCTTTGGTGAAGTCGATGATGTTCTCGGTGGGTCAGCCTGTTATTTTTCCACATCGGCCAGTTTCTTTACCGATGTCAGCCTGGTTGCGGTCATCGGCGATGACTTTCCGCAAGAGCATATCGATTTTCTCAGCAGCCGTGAGATCGATCTTGCCGGCCTACAGAGGAGTGCGGGAAAGACCTTTCGCTGGAAGGGGCGCTATGATTACGATCTGAATGAAGCCCACACCTTGGAAACTCATCTCAATGTTTTCGAGACCTTCAAGCCGGAGATCCCAGCGGCGTACCGCGATGCCGAATATGTGTTTCTCGCCAATATCGATCCCGAACTGCAGCTCGATGTTCTCAGCCAGGTGAAGAATCCCAAACTGGTGGCCTGCGATACGATGAACTTCTGGATTTCAGGTAAGCGCGAGAAACTTATACGGACTCTGGAAGATGTCGACATTCTGGTCATCAACGAGGCGGAGGTGCGGCAACTTGCTGAAGAGCCCAATCTGGTCAAGGCAGCGGAGATCGTGCGCGGTTTCGGCCCGCGGATTCTGGTTGTCAAACGTGGCGAGTATGGGGTGTTGATGTTCGGGGAGGGATCGATTTTTTCTGCTCCGGCCTATCCGCTGGACGAGGTCTTCGATCCGACGGGGGCAGGGGATACCTTTGCCGGTGGTTTCATCGGCTATCTGGCGGCAACACGGAATCTGGATGAGCATAATCTGCGCAAGGCCATCGTCTTCGGCACGGTCATGGCGTCCTTCACTGTTGAGAAATTCAGCCTCGAGCGGCTTAAGGAAATCGATTATAATGATATTTCCGATCGTTATAAAAAAATCAAACTATTGACCGATTTTGCCGATCTTGATTAACTGTGTTTTAATAGAAAAATCTAAATGTAAAGCAACGTAAATACAGCCGGGTCGCAGGTCGCGCTCCGGTGTCTGGGAGGGCCTCATGTTTGTTCAACACAAGCAGTTGAAAACCCTGAATGTTCCCGCCGAAAAAGTCGTTCACCTGCATTTGGCGGATGGCGGAGTGCAACTGGCGTTTGCCGGTTACCCGCCACAATTCTGCCGGGCCTATCTTGTTCAGGTGACCGACGGTCAGAAAGCCCTTGTTGTTGTGGCTTTTTACCTGATGAAGAGCCAGGAGTCGATCTTCTTTGTTCCCAAGGGGGGGCAGGTGTCTGTGGCACAGGTCGCTGGCGTCTATGATGAAGGATACACCTTTGTCGAGTCGATGGGTTTCATGCTGACCGAATCGGATTTTCATCTACTTTCGGAACAGGAAAAAAAGAAGTATTGGTACGCCCTGCCGATCTGCCGATCTGTTCAGGCTGGAGCCGCTGTTGTTATCTCGTCCAGCGAAGAACAAACCGAAAAGGCTTATCCGACAAGCGAAGTTTTGCAGGAATTGACTCAAATCGGTTTGGAGAGTCTTGGACGTTATCTGGCTTCAATCTGATCTCGCTCTATTCTGATTTCATGGATAATTGGAGATAATGCATGTTGCTTAGGGTCACTTATTTGTTGTTTGCTCTTTTGTTGTCTCTTTCAGCCTGTGCCCCTGTGAGCCAGGTGGAGGACCAACCTGTTACATCCCATGCCCAGGTCAACCCTCAGCAGGCTGAAGTGCATTACAAGCTGGCCCTGGCTTATCTGAAGGGGAATGATCCGACCTCGGCGCTCAAGGAACTGCAGATTGCCGCCAGTCAGGATCCAAATAACGCCGCGATTCAAATTGCCCTCGGGCAAACCTACCAACAGAAAAAAGCTTACCGTTTAGCAGAGAGGCACTATCTCAGGGCGTTGACATTGTCGAACGACGACCCCCGTTATCAGAACAATATCGCATCTCTTTATCTCGATCTTCAGGAGTGGGATAAGGCGATAGAATATTTCGATAAGGCAGCCCAGAACCTTCTGTTTCACAATCCCCATGTCGCTCTCTCAGGGGAGGCCTTTGCCTACTATAAAAAAGGGGATTATGAAAAGGCCCTGGAATTATATCGAGAGGTTCTTGCCCTGGTTCCACGTTACGTCCCCGCCTACTATTATCAAAGCGAAGTCTACCGGGCGCTCAAACAACCGGCGGCCGAAAAGGCGACCCTGTTGCGTGCTGTCGATATCTCCCCCTCCTTTCTCCAAGCCCGGTATCGTCTGGCTGAAATTCTGTATGAAGAAGACGATATTGAAGGCGTCCGTGAGCAACTCAAGGTCATTCTTGATATGTCCCCGACATCCGATTTGGGGATGAAGGCGAATGACTTTATGCGCCAGCTTCCCGGCTCCTGATTTTTCCCGGTTCTCAAGAGCTTTGATGAAACTGCTTGATGATATTCTCCCTGCTGCCCGCTTTATCGAGAGCTGGCTGGAAGAGTTACGCCCGCAAACGGCTATAATCCTGGGGTCCGGCCTGTCGGCTGTCACTGAACGCATGGCGGATGTTCACTCCCTGGCCTATGAAGAACTGCCCGGCTTCCCAGCGGTCGGGGTGGCCGGCCATGGTGGGCGGGTTTTTGCCGGACTTTTCAACGGGTTGCCTGTTCTGATGTTCGCCGGGCGCTATCATTATTACGAAGGGTATGACGCCTGGCAGGTCACTGCACCTGTCCGTCTTGCAGCAGAACTCGGTTGCGAGCGGATTGTACTGACCAATGCTGCCGGTGGCATCGATGATCGGATGACCCCGGGAGATTTCATGCTGGTTTCAGATCATCTGAACCTCATGGGGATCAATCCGCTACGCGGCCGACCGGATCGGGAGTTTCTTGATCTTGGCAATCTTTATGACCGGGATTTCTATCCGCGATTGAGAGAGGCTCTTTCTTCTTCAGGAATTCAGCTGCACCAGGGAACTCTTGCCTGGATGACCGGCCCCAGCTATGAAACCCCGGCGGAAATCCAGGCCCTGGAGAGGTTAGGTGCTGCAGCCGTTTCCATGTCCACCATTCCAGAAGCAATCATTGCCCGCAGCCGACGAATGCATGTTGCCGCCGTTTCCCTGATTGCCAATTACGCAGCGGGTAAACAGCCTGGCGCGCTTGAGCATGACGAGGTGTTGGCCGTTGGTCTTAAAGCGGCCGAAACTTTTGAACTCCTGTTGGAAAAACTTTTCCATTTCTGGTCTGCTCCCTGCTCCTGAAGTCTCAGAAAAACTTCGTTAGAAAACAACTCATTAATATTAAATTCAATAGGTTATGCATTTGTTGTTAGGCTTGACAGGCGTTTGCCGACTGTTACAATTGTATAGAATCACAGCGAATCAATTGGCAAAATCAGCATTCACGGCCTGCTTTGAAGGGCCGCTTTCGAGTTGTGAATATGTTGAAAGTTCTTGTTGTTGATGATGAGGAAAATGCCCGCCTGGGCCTGTCGAAGTTACTGGCTTATGACGGTCATGAGGTTGTCGCGGTCGGAAATGGTTTTGAAGCGCTCAGCCATCTCGGCCAGGCGGCAACCGACCTCATCATCACCGATATCAATATGCCCGAGATGAACGGCCTGGGGCTGTTACGTGAGATCAGTCATTCTTTTCCGGATGTCAAGGTCATCATGTTGACCGCGTACGGCGGAGTCGAGAGCTATCTCGAAGCCATGAATCTCGGGGCTTTTGAATATCTCAATAAACCGGTTCGCTTCGAGGAACTCAAGGCTGTCATCAGCCGGGTTTTTAATCACCCACATACCATTGGGGGAGCAGTTGCATCCTGACAGGAGGTGACCATGAAGGACTTCAAAACAATTTTAGTGGCAGTAGATTTCTCTGACAGCTCGATCAATGCCTTCCAGTTGGCACTGTCGATGGCACGGAAGTTTTCAGCCAAACTGGTTCTGCTCCATGTCATCAACGAGCCAGTTGACCTGCGTGGTTTCTATGTCCCGCATATCTCTTTTGAAAAACTGGAAGAAGAGATCGAAGAAGGGGCGCACAAGATGATGGACAGCTTCTGTCGCCAGAACCTGACAGACTATGCCGATCATGAGTGCCTGATTGTCGCCGGGATTCCTTACGAACAGATTATCGATCAGGCCAGTTCCAAGAGCGCTGATCTGATCGTCCTCGGGACTCATGGACGAACCGGTCTTGATCATGTGCTGTTCGGCAGCACCGCTGAAAAGGTTGTGCGAAAGTCGCCTTTCCCGGTATTGACGGTCAGGCTGGAAGAAGAAAGTTGAGTCTTTGTCGCTTATGATCCTAGGGGCATCCAGAATCGGATGCCCTTCTTTTTATCGCCTCTCCTCGCGCCGAACGAGGCTTGCCATTGCCGGGCGCCCAAAGTATTCTTGCCGAAACACAATTTCTCTTTTCTAGACGGATAAACCTGCATGACCCAGACATTGAGCCCTTTTTCCGGCGAGAAGATTCTCATTGCCGATGACGATGATGTTATTGCCCAACTCGCGGCGTTGCTGCTACAGCGACGTGGCTTCAGGGTGTTTCGTGCGGCAGATGGGGAAGAATGTTTGCGGATGGTTGCTGAGCATCGTCCCGCATTGGTGCTGCTTGATTACATGATGCCGGTGATGAACGGCTTGGATGCCCTGAAGCTGATTCGTGCACAATATTCCGACTCCTATGTCGTGATGTTTACCGGTCGCGGCAGCGAAGAAGTTGCCGTC
>PKUG01000129.1 GCA_002869665.1 Desulfuromonas sp.
ACCTTATAAACAATCGCCATCGGCGTTCGGGTCAGAGCGATCTGCAGGGTAACTGTTCCGGAAACAGTCAAAACAGCATCACAGGCAGAAGTGACCTCATAGATATTTTCGTCAACCAGATCAATCGGGAGCCCAAACGCGGCCAACTTCTGCTCAAAAAAACGCCGCGACAACGACGGCGCAACCGGCAACAAAAAACGTAAGTCCGGTTTCTCCAGCAACAGCAAGCGTGCGGTCTCAAGCAGACTGTCGAGGATATACTTCAGTTCGCTGTTACGGCTGCCCGGAAAGATGCCGACGACTTGTCTCTCTGCACTTATACCGAGACGCTGCCGCAGATCACCAGCAGGTTTATTCGCTGCAAATTCATCCAGTAACGGGTTCCCCACGTATTCGGCCTGAACACCATGAGGCAGAAACAACTGCGGCTCAAACGGAAAAATCAGCGCCAAGCGGTCGACCCGTTCGGCGATGGTCTTGATACGGCCACTGCGCCAGGCCCAAACCTTGGGACTGATGTAATAAAGCACAGGGATGCCGTTTGCCTTGGCGACTCGCGCCAGTCGCAGATTGAAATCGGGAAAATCGATCAGAACAAGAAGATCGGGCTTCTGTGCGCCGCTCAGAACTTTTCTGAGTTCACGGAAGCGACCGATAATGCGCGGTAGGCTACCGAAAACCTCCTGAACTCCCATGACAGACAGTTCATTTGCAGGGAACAGAATACGGCAACCGGCAAGGCGCATTTTGTCGCCCCCAACGCCAAAAAAGGAGAGCTGCGGACAAGTCGACACGGCGGCCTTGATCAGGTTGCTACCGTGCAGATCACCGGAAGCTTCTCCGGCGACAATCATGATGTTCCGCGTGGCCCCGTTGTCCGTGGCGTCAGTCATTATCACTCTGTCCTTAAAAACAAAAGGCGAGAGCCTGACGGATCTCGCAACTTTTGTTTTATCATGTCAGCACACCGACTCCGCTTCAGCGTGCCAGCCCGCGTTCGCTTTTCTTTAAAAAGTCCAGATAGTAAACGACTTCTTCAGCCTGCGTATCGAACTCGTTGGCGATCTTTTCAATCGCTTCTTCCAGCTTGAGATTTGACCGGAAGACCAATTTATACATGTTCTTGATATTCGCCAGCGCCTCGGAAGTGAACCCCCGCCGTTTCAAACCTGTGAGATTCAAACCGACGGTCCTTGCCCGATCGCCCTGCACCAGCGAGTAGGGAGCGACGTCCTGGGCGATCATCGAACCGCCACTGGCCATAACGTGACCGCCTATCCGGGTGAACTGATGGACAGCACTCAAACCACCGAGAATGGCAAAGCTGTCGATCTCGACATGCCCGGCCAGAGTCGCCGCATTGGCGAGGATGACATGATCCCCGACGACACAGTCGTGGGCAATGTGACTGTACGCCATGAACAGGTTATCGCTCCCCACAGTGGTGATTCCGGCACCATCAGCCGTTCCCAGATGGATGGTCACAAATTCGCGGATTTTGTTGCGATCGCCGATCTTCAGATAGGAGATTTCGCCACTGAACTTGAGATCCTGAGGAATAGCCCCAACCGATGCAAACTGAAAAATCTGGTTGTCGCAACCTATTTCGGTATGCCCCTCAATAACGGCATGCGGGCCGACTGTGGTCCCTGCACCGATCTTTACATGCTCGCCGATAACCGCATAGGGACCGACGCTGACGCTCGGATCAAGTTGCGCACCGGGGGCAATAATTGCTGTCGGGTGGATCATAACCCTCTCTCCTGTCGTTGATAACAATCACTACCGGCAATCGCCGCCAGACAACTACTTATCAGCAAAAGTTGCCTTGAGTTCAGCTTCGGCAACCTTAGTGTCTCCAACGTAGGCAATGCCGATGAACTGATAGATTCCACGCCGTTTGGATACGAGTTCCAGCTCCATACGCAGAATATCTCCAGGGAGAACCGGCTTGCGGAAACGCGCCTTGTCAATACCGACGAAGTAGGTCACTTTCCCTTCAGCAATATCATCGATAACCGAAACATAAGCCCCACCGACCTGGGCCATGGCCTCAATGATCAGCACACCGGGCATAATCGGATGTCCGGGGAAGTGTCCCTGAAAGAAAGGTTCATTGATCGTGACATTTTTAAAGCCGGCGACCCTGGTCCCCTCTTCAATTTCCTCGATCCGGTCAACCAGGAGAAACGGATAACGATGAGGCAGAATCTCCATGATTTGTTGGATATTTAAAACGACCATCTTATTTCTCCTTCACCAGCGCTTCAAGTTCTTGAATACGCTTCGACAGCTTGACTAATTCCTTCCTCATCTCCGGCAGCTTCGGCAGAGTCATCGTTGACTTGAGCCATTGTTTGTGCGGCATGAGCGGCAGGCCGGAAAGGGTCTGATCGGAATCAACATTACCAACAACACCACTTTTGGCACCGATGGTCACGTTGTCTCCAATCTTGATATGCCCGGCGACGCCGACCTGACCGGCCAGGGTACAGTGACGCCCGATTTTGGTACTGCCGGACACGCCGACCTGAGAAACAATAATGCAATCTTCGCCGATTTCAGCGTTGTGGCCGATCTGAACCAGGTTGTCAAGCTTGGTTCCGCGCCGGATCAACGTTTTGCCAAGCGCGGCCCGATCGATACAGCTACAGGCACCGATTTCGACGTCGTCTTCGAGAACAACGATACCGACCTGAGGGATTTTGTAGTAGGCAGCTCCATCCGGGGCGAAGCCGAAGCCATCCGAACCGATCACTGACGCCGGTTGCAGAATAACCCGATCGCCAAGACGACAGCCTTCCCTGACAACGCTCTGGGCATGGAGCAGGCAGTCGCATCCGACACTGACATCGTCATACAAAACGACACCGGAGTGAATAACCGTTCCGGCTCCGACCTTGACCCGCTCGCCGACAAAACACCCCGGGTAAAGCGTCGCCCCCGGATCGATTTCAGCCGAAGCTGACACATGAGCCCCGGGTCGCACACCCGCAGCAGGCTTTGCTCCCCCCTGCAGGTGCGTCAGAATTTTAGCAAATGCCAGATAGGGATTTCGACAGACCAGCAGATTCACTCCCGGGGCGTCCACCCCGGGAGCAATAATAATCGCCGAAGCCTGACAGTCTTTTATCTTCGCCATATATTTCGGATTCGCAACGAAGGTAATATCGCCGGGCTGTGCCGAGTCGATCGGGGAAAGGCGCACAATGGATACGCTTGCATCCCCCTGCACATGCCCTCCAACCAGTTCTGCCAGTTCTTGCAATGTCAGCATGTTATAAGTGCACCTTATTTTTTGCTGGCGTCATAAGCCTTGAGCAGTTGAGCCGTCAGATCAATACTCTCTTCGTAATAGAAGACAGCGCCTTCATTGACTTCAATAATCATCGTGTAGCCATTATCCTTGCCGAGCTTTTGCAAGAGCTCTCTCATTTCACCGAGGATCCGCTGGGAGTGCTGATTGCGCAGCTTCTGAATTTCGTTATCAGCAGCGGCACGATACTGCTGAAGTTCGATATACTCCCGTTGGAGTTCCGCTTCCTTGGCGCCACGGGCATCATCAGCGAGCAGAGGGGCCTGCTGAGTAAAGGCATCACGCTTCTTTTCGAAAGCCTCCCCTTTCGCCTTGTATTCGGCACCATACTTGTCAGCCAGAGCTTTGACTTCGGCCTTGGCTTTTACACCCTCTGTCGAGGAGTCCATGACTTCAAGCAAATCGACACAGCCGATCTTCTGGGCTGCGGCAAAAGCAGGCGCAGCAATCAACATAGCGACAATCAGGATAATAACAATTCTTTTCATGCAATAATCTCCTTTAATGGACTACAAATAGGTGACCCCGCCGCAAGCAGCGGGGTTTGTTTTTGAGGATTAAATCGGTTTCCGGACTCAAAGTGCCTGTTTCACATCAACACTTGCTTGCAGAATTCCGTCCCGATCAAAAGTTAATTAAAGAAAATTCGTTATTACACCGGCGCTCGTTTAAAAGGCTCTGCCGATGTTAAACTCGAAGACCGAGTTCTTTTCCCATTCGTACGGTGACAGGTTGTAACCCCATTCGAACCGCAGCGGTCCCAGCGGACTCAACCAACGGATACCGGCCCCGACCGAATTACGCATTTCACTGAAATACTCTTCGTCATCACTCCAGGCATTACCGGTGTCGTAAAACAGGACACCTTTCATGCCGAGGCTTTTTGAAATCGGGAAGATATATTCAAAGTTGAAGTATGCCATCTTCTCACCACCGACGTAACTACCGTCAACGATCGGCCCGACTTCACGACTTTCAAATCCACGCAGGGTTTTGATCCCGCCGAGGAAGAATTTCTCACTTAAGGGGATATCGTCACCGGTCGTCTCCATGATATAGCCAGCTTCCCCATGAATCGAGAATACGGTGCCCCAGAACAGCGGGAAGAAATGGCGGTGAGAAGCGATCCCTTTAAGGAAGTTATCCGTACCGCCGAGACCGGCATACTCCAGGCTCACACTGGTCATACCACCACGAGTGGGATCCTGATAATTGTCGGTACTGTTACGAACCCATTCAGCAGTCACTGAGGAGAGTGTCGATTTCCCGACTGCATCCTGAATGAGGATGTCAGCAGTTTCGGCAACATCCGAAATTTCCTTCTGCTCGTACCTGTAAGTCAGGTACAGCTTGGAATAGCGGGTGACCGGGTGACCCGCCTTGATCGCACCACCGGTACGGGACTCGTCATATTCATCGAACTCACGTTCTGCTTTGTAAACTTCAAAACCGAGCGTCCAGTAGGTATCCATGAAGTAGGGGTCGGTCAGGCCGATGGCATAGGTGGTCACCGAACCGCCGAAGGTCCCGCTCAGGTTCATCTGGAGACCGAGGCCGAGGAAGTTCTCCTGGGTGACCGAGCCCTGACCGACAACACCGTCGACAGTCGAATAGCCGGCACCGATGGCAAAAGTACCGGTCGGACGTTCCATGACCTCGACATCGACAATCGCCTGGTCCTCCTGAGAACCGGGTTTGGTGGTGACGTTGACTTCGTCAAAGTAACCAAGATTACGCACCCGACGGTTCGCTTCCTTGACGGCAGCGGCGTTGTAAACGCCCCCTTCAAGAATCGGAATCTCACGCCGGATAACCTTGTCACGGGTCTTCTTGTTACCGCTGATATCAATCCGCTCGACGTGAACCTCAAGCCCCTGCTCGACCTCAAGATTCAGATCATAAATCAACTCTTCCGCGTGTTTACTGGTCAGCGGAGAGACATTAACGTAAGCATAACCGCGGTTGGCATAGAAATCGGTCAGAGCCAGAATACTTTCACGTACCTGAGCCCGACTGAAGATATCGCCGGTCTTTAATGTCACCAGCGGCAACAGTTCTTCTTCCGGCTTCAGCAGATCGCCGGTGATTTTAATGATGCCGGTTTTGTACTGTGGGCCCTCTTCAATCTCGATCTTGATATCGATGTATTCATCGCCAACCAGACTGACTTCCGCCGGTTTGACCTTGACGTCTTGATAGCCTACATCGCGGTAGGCCAGCTTGATTCTTTCGATATCAAGTTCCATGGTCTCAGCAAGATAGGCACCACGACCGGTAATCCAGGAGAACATCCAACGCTCTTTGGTCTCCATCTTGTCAAGCAGATCACCTTTGTCGAAAACCGAGTTGCCGACAAAATCAATATCACGGATCAGAACTTTTTCACCTTCGGTGATGTTGAAGGTCAGCGTCCCTTCATTCTTCTCACCGGCAATAAAAATGGGTTCGATCTTTACAGCATGATAGCCGTCTTCAATATAGGCCTGCTTGATCGCTTCGATGCTCTCCTCGATTTTATTTCGATCATAGAGAGACGGAACGCGCATCTGAACCATGGGACGCAGCTTTTTGTTATCGAATTTGTCGTTACCGGTAAAAGCAATCCGCCGCACAAGCGGCAACTCACGAACGACAAAATTGACAACTTTCCCCCCTGCGGCATCATTCAACTGAATCGCCACATCGTCAAAGCGCCCCATGGCAAAAAGCGCGCGCAGGGCATTATCCAGATCCACCTGAGTGATTTGATCGCCGGGCTTGAATGGAATCGCAGCGAGAATGGAAGAGGATTCGATACGACTGTTGCCGGAAACCGTAATATCGGCAACGTTGATATCGGCTGCGGCGGCAACGACAGCCAGGCACAGGATGCAGAGCATCAACACGAGTTTTTTAAACATGCGTCTCCCTCAGCTAAGGATTAGATTGAAATCAGCGAGTCAGGTACGGACCACGGGATAGCCAGACGATCCGGCATCAGCAACCGGACTGAGCATTACATAGAAACCCGCAAGTAAAAAACTGTCCCGAACATTCCCCGGGATCAACAAACGCCTCGGCCCCTCTGCAGTCGGGTGCAGACGAGACTCAAGGAAAATGAATTATAGGGAAATGACGGGGCAACATCAAATTAATTCTAGTTCAAGCTGTCGTTCGCCAGGGCTCCGTCTTCCAGTTCGATAACACGATCGAGTTTCCCGTCCAAAGCCATGCTGTGAGTTACAACGATCATCGTCAAACCATGGCGTTCGTGCATACTGTCGAGGAGCTGATAAATTCCGTCAGCCGTTCGGCTGTCAAGGTTGCCGGTCGGTTCGTCGGCAAGCAGCAAACGTGGTTTGCGTACCAGCGCCCTGGCGATGGCAACACGTTGCTGCTCCCCTCCCGACAAGGCTCCGGGTTTATGACTCAGACGATGCTCAAGGCCCACCTGCTGCAGCAGTTCAACGGCGATTTCCGCGGCCGCGGCACGCTTCATCCCGCCGATCAGCAAGGGCATCATGACATTTTCCAGAGCACTGAATTCCGGCAACAGCTGATGAAACTGGAAAACAAAGCCGATGGTCCGGTTACGGAACGCATCAAGAGCGGGACCACGACTGTCAAACAGGGACGCTCCCTCGAAAAGCACCTGCCCGGAACTCGGCCGATCGAGCCCGCCGAGAATATGCATCAGGGTCGTTTTTCCAGCCCCGGAAGCTCCGACAACCGCCACGCGCTCTCCCGCATTAATGGAAAAAGCGACATCGCGCAATACCCGAACCTCCCCACCTGGGGTCGCGAAGCTTTTGCACAAATCGGCAATCTGAATCAGCGGCTTATTCATAGCGCAACGCCTCGGCCGGATCCATTCGCGATGCCCGCCACGCCGGATAGATGGTCGCCAGCAGGGAGATGCTCAGCGCCATGATGACCACGCCAACGACATCGCTGACAATAATATCGGATGGGAAATTCTCCATGCCGTAAACTGTCTGGTCGAAGATCTTGATCCCGAAGGTTCGTTCTAAAAACTTTATGACCGGGTCGGCATAGTGGGCCAGCAGAACACCCAAACCGGTCCCCAGACTCGTCCCGAGAACACCGATGATGAAGCCTTCCATGACAAAGATCTTCATGATGCTGCGTGCCGTCGCCCCCATGGCCCGCAGGATGGCGATATCGCGGTTCTTCTCCATAACAACCATGATCAAAGTGGTAGCGATATTGAATGCGGCAACGAGAACGATAATGCCGAGGACAATAAAGAGACCCAGCTTTTCCAATTTGAGCGCCGAGAGGAAAGAGCCGTACATAGTCTGCCAGGGGCGAATAACATACGGGAAGGTGAATTCTTGACTGAGTGCCTCGGCGACCGCGGGAGCTCGGTCAAATTGGTCGACTTCAAGCTCGATGCCGCTGACCTGCCCTTCCATCTCAAAGAAATTCTGCGCTACAGGGAGTGGAATATAGCCGTAAAAACTGTCAACCAGGCTGCTCTGCTTCTCGAAAATGGCAACAACCTGAAAGGGCTTCATCTTCGGGATCATCCCGAAAGGGGTCATACTGAAAAGCGGCGGGATAACATTGACGGAATCACCAACGGTCACCCCCAGGTTGCTGGCGGTATCAATACCGATGATGATCCCGGGGCGGGCGGAATCCTCGGCAAAAAAAAGCTCCTTCACCGGCAGGTCCCCGAGGGTACGCAGTGACTGTGAAAGAACTTTATGCCCCCCGTCGATCCCTTTGACATTGACTGCCGCAACATTCCCCCGCGACAACAGCATTGCTTCACGCGAGGCGAAGGGACTGGCCGAAACCACATGCGGCAAGTCCTCGGCGCGGGCGACCAGGGTTTGGGCATCGGTGATGCCGTCACCGAACTTCTGCACGAGAACGTGCGGCACATTGCCGAGGATCTGCTGACGCACGCCATCGGTGAAGCCGGTCATGACGGCAAGGACCAGAATCAATGCCGCCACGCCGAGTGTCACTCCGGCAATGGAAATGAAAGAAATAACCGAAATGAAGGTCTGCTTCCGCTTAGCCCGCAGGTAGCGGAGACTGACAAACCATTCGTAGGCCACTAGCCGGCTTCCGGACGCAGCTGCGGAAAGAGAATAACGTCACGGATCGAGGCCGAGTCGGTCAGCAACATCACCAGGCGGTCGATGCCAATCCCCTCCCCCGCTGTCGGCGGCAGCCCGTATTCGAGCGCGCGGATATAGTCCTCATCCATCTCGTGAGCCTCTTCATCACCGGCGGCTTTCTCTTCAAGCTGCTTAAGGAAGCGATCTTTCTGATCACGCGGATCATTTAACTCGGAGAAGGCGTTGGC
Source organism: Desulfuromonas sp. (assembly GCA_002869665.1). Classification (GTDB taxonomy): domain Bacteria; phylum Desulfobacterota; class Desulfuromonadia; order Desulfuromonadales; family Geopsychrobacteraceae; genus PKUG01. Next base: position 8,637 of record PKUG01000129.1, read on the forward strand.
CAACTCACGCCCGACCATAAAGAGCTCGAAGCGATCGACGACATCGGGATTTTGTTCGTTCATGCGCGAGAGCGGCGAGATCTCCGTCGGGTATTCCGTGATGAAGGTCGGTTGCCAGAGCTTCGGCTCGACAACTTCATCAAAGATTTCCGCCAGCAACTTGCCGTGACCGATATTCTTGTCCAGTTCCAGGCCGAGCGATTCGGCATAGGCCAGGGACTTCTCCCGCTCTTCCAGAATCTCCATATCAACCTTGCCGTACTTGACGATCGACTCCTTCAAGGTCAAACGGTCCCACGGCGGGGTCAGATCAACCTCTTTACCACCGTAAGGGATCACCAGCCCGCCGCAGACTTCCTTGGCGACATGGCAGATCAGCTCTTCGGTGTAGTCCATCAGATCGTGATAGGTCGCATAGGCCCGGTAGAATTCCATCATGGTGAATTCCGGGTTGTGCTGAATCGAGATCCCTTCGTTACGAAAGTTGCGGTTGATCTCGAAGACGCGATCGAAACCGCCGACCACCAGGCGCTTGAGATAGAGCTCCGGGGCGATCCGCAGGTAGAGATCCATCTTCAAGGTGTTGTGATGGGTCACGAACGGCTTGGCCGTCGCCCCGCCGGCGATCGGCTGCATCATCGGCGTCTCGACTTCAAGATAATCGTTCGCCAGCATATGCTCGCGGATCAGGCTGACGATCCGGCTGCGCTTGCGGAACACCTCGCGAACATCGGGATTGACGATCAGGTCGAGATAACGTTGACGATAGCGGGTTTCGACATCGGTCAGGCCATGCCACTTCTCCGGCAACGGCAACAATGACTTGGTCAGCAGGCGGATCTCATCTGCCCGTAGCGACAATTCGTCCGTTTGGGTGCGAAACGGCGAGCCGCTGATACCGACGATATCGCCGATATCGAATTTCTTGAAATGTTCAAAGGCCTCTTCGCCAACCTTATTCCGGGCGACATAAACCTGAACGCGACCGCTGCCGTCCTGAAGCTGGAGAAAAGCAGCCTTACCAAAATCGCGACGGGCCATGATCCGGCCGGCGATCCGGTACTCGACCTCGAGAGTTTCCAGTTTTTCCTTGTCATCGGCCTCGTGGGTCGCGAGCACCTGACCAGCAGTGTGTGTCACCTTGAAGTCGTTGGCGAACGGGTTGACCCCGGCGTCCGAGAAAGTATCGAGTTTAGCGCGTCTCTGTTGTAATAATTCGTTCAGTTCTTCCATGATTTCCATTCCTTGACGTTCGAATTCGCGGGCACGATACCCTTGTCACACCGCTTTCGTCAAGGCCGAAAGCCCGCTGATGCCGGCATTCCGCCCCCGATTTTCAAATGAAATTCAACGGCGTGAGAAAGCCTCGAGCACCGTGCGAAAAGCTTCCGGCATACGGCAGGGTTTATGCGTCGTGTAATTGTAGCAGACCAGGGGCGTCTCCCCCTCGGCCGTCAACTCCCCATCGCGCGCAATCCGGTACGCAAGAGTGAACGCCGAACGCTTGATTTCAGCCACCCGGATGGCAACTGTCAGGTGGTCGCCGAGAAACATCTCGCGCCGGTAATAGACATGTGCCTCGGGCATAATGACGCCACATCCACCGAGGTCGATCTCGGAAAAAGGTCCGAGTTCAGCCAGAAACGCGATCCGTGCATCCTGGAAAAAATTGAGGACTGCGGAGTTGGCGACGTGACCACCATAGTTGATGTCAGCCACGCCGACACGATAAGGAAAGTGAAAATTAAAGTCTTCCATCATCTCCTGCCGTTAGTGAAGCAAAAGGCAAAACGAAAACCTGTAGCCATCAACGCTGACAATGTGAACAATAATAAGTCGAGCGCTGCCCCAGGCGACAGCTTTTGACCCCGGCTCCACAGGTTACGCAGGGTTCACCCGCACGGCCATACACCTGAAGCTGACGTGCGAAGTACCCCGGTTTTCCGTCGGCCTGGTGAAAATCGCTGATGGTCGTCCCGCCGGCAGCGATCGCTTCGTTCAGAATGATCCGGATCATCTCGACCAGCGTTTCCAGCCGTGCGATGCTGACACGTCCGGCCTGTCGCGTGGGGTGGATACCGGCCCTGAACAGCGCCTCGTTCGCGTAGATATTACCGACCCCGACGACGACCGCCTGGTCCATGATAAAGGGCTTGATCGCCTGTTTCTTCCCCCGTGCCCGCTCATGCAGGTAAGCCGCAGTAAAAGCGGCAGACAAAGGCTCCGGGCCGAGGTTAACCAGAAACCTGTGTGTCGCAGGATCTTCATCGGTATAGGTAAAAATACCGAACTTGCGCGGGTCGGTAAATCTCAACGCCTGACCGTTGGTAAAAATCAGGTCGACATGGTCATGCTTCTGTTCCGTCGTATCCGCCGGGACAACCCTCAGCATCCCGCTCATCCCGAGATGAATAATGATGCTCCCCCGGTCACAGTGCAACAGCAGGTATTTTGCCCGCCGCTCAACGGCGACAATCGTTCGACCAGCAAGAACGCGGCACAGTTCGGTGTCGAGCGGATGACGCAGTTTTTTCGTCCGCAATATGAGTTCGAGAACCGTCTGGCCTGTCACATGCGGAGCGATTCCACGACAGGTTGTTTCAACTTCGGGCAATTCAGGCATGATTATCAGATTCAGAATTTGAAATGTCAGATTTTCAACAGAAATCCCAGTCGTGATTTCTGTTAAAAGCGGATTTTTTCCATGGCCTTGTCGAAATGGTCGAAACGAATCTGCTCAGGGGTGCCGGAAAAATCATCGGCGCCGAGCTTCTGGGCTGAATGATAGCGCCAGCCATCCCCCCCCCGGATCAGCAGGGCTGATTCATAAAAGTACTGAGACGCACCATCAACACTCAACTCCATGGCCAGCAGGCATTCGACGCGATCTTCAGCCAACTGGCGCTGATCAACACAACTCCAATCAACCACCTGAATACGGCTGAGATTGTTGCGAGCAAAATCAACATATTCGTCGATATCGGCAAACTGGCCTAACAGGGGAGCATCAGCAGCATAACTGTTATAGACAGCAGCGTAATCCCCACGCGCCAAGGCTTCAAAACGGTCCTTGAGAAATTCTTCGATCATCAGTCTTTCAATCTCGGGTCAAGTGCGTCCCGGATCCCCTCACCGAGCAGGTTATAGCCAAGCACCGTAATCAGGATCGCCAGACCGGGAAAGACCGACAGCCACCAGGCACAACCAAGGGTCTCCTTGCCGGCGATCAGCATGTTCCCCCAGGAGGGCGTCGGCGGCTGGACACCGATGCCAAGAAACGACAGGGCGCTTTCGGTCAGAATGGCGCCGGCCACCCCCAGCGTTGCCGAAACCAAAACCGGCGACATGGCGTTGGGCAGAATGTGACGGAAAATCAGACGGCGATCAGACGCGCCCAGCGCTTCGGCCGCGAGAACAAAATCGCGCCGGCGCAAGCTGAGGAATTCGGCACGGATCAGGCGCGCCACCCCCATCCAACTGGTCAGGCCGATGACGATCATGATGTTCCAGATCGAAGGGTCTAGAAAAGCGATGACGGCCAGGATCAGAAAAAAGGTCGGGAAACAAAGCAGCACATCAACGAAACGCATGATCAGCGAATCGATCCAGCCACCATAATAGCCCGCCAGCGCTCCAAGGACGATGCCGATCAGGGTTGAGATACCAACCGCGACAAAACCGACCAGCAACGAGATCCGTGCCCCGTAGAGCAGCCGCACCAGAACACTGCGACCGAGAATGTCGGTTCCCAGCGGATGCTCCAGGCTGGGAGGCATAAGCTGCTGGCCGATGTCGATCGCCGACGGGTCGATCCCGGTGAGCGATGCCACCCCCGCCAAAATAAACATCGCGAGGACGATCCCGCCGCCGAACAGCGCCATGCGGTTATGGCGCAGCCGGTTCCAGACGACATCACGCAAAAATGAGCTATGCAAAACGGACATATCAGCCCCGTTTCATCCTTTCACTGGTCTTTCTGCTGCCCCTGGCGAATCCGCGGATCGGCCAGGGCATAGGAGATATCCGCCAGCAGGTTCCCAAGCAGGGTCAGCACTGCACCCATGACCAGAATCCCCATGATCAGCGGATAGTCACGCATCATGACACCGTCGAAAAAAAGCTTTCCCATACCGGGGATGGCAAAAATCGTTTCAAAAATCACACTGCCGCCAATCATCCCCGGAATCGAGAGACCGAGGATGGTGATCACCGGCAACAGGGCATTACGCAACGCGTGCTTGTAGATAACGATACCCTCGGCCAGCCCTTTGGCCCGGGCCGTCAGGATGTAATCCTGACGTATGACTTCGAGCATATTTGAACGCATGTAACGGGAGAATCCGGCCAGCCCGCCAATGGTTGAGACAAAAACCGGCAGGATCAGGTGGCTGATCCGATCTACAATCTGTGCACCCCAACCGAGATACTCGTAGCCGAGGGACCTTAGGCCGG
>PKUG01000118.1 GCA_002869665.1 Desulfuromonas sp.
GAAAGAGATCAAAGCGTTTTACATGCGCCTGAATGATGATGACAAAACCGTGGCGGCGATGGACCTGCTGGTTCCCCGGGTCGGTGAAATCATTGGCGGCAGCCAGCGCGAGGAGCGTTTCGACCTGCTGAAGCAGCGGATGGCCGAGTGTGGTATTGCCGAGGATTCACTCTCCTGGTATCTCGATATCCGCCGCTGGGGAAGCTGTCCGCATGCCGGGTTCGGACTGGGGTTCGAGCGTCTGTTGATGTATGTCACCGGGATGGAAAATATTCGCGACGTCATCCCCTTCCCGCGTACGCCGGGGCATGCTCGCTTCTGATGAAAGGGTAGGAATCATTCAAGAGACGCTATTCCCCTGACAGTCTCCGGTGATTCATTGAGCGGTATCCGACAATTGATGAGATTTTTTGGTTATAAAAGAGTTGACAGTTTGAATTTCATCGCTAAAGTATGACCTGTTTGGTAATTATTGACTGCCTACAAAAGGAGACGACCAATGACGGCACCTCAGGAACGCGACGCAGCTGTACTTTTTAAAGGGAATCCGGCCACTCTGCTCGGTCCGGAACTTAACGTTGGTGACAAGGCCCCCGACTTTCAGGTGGTCGATAATGGCCTGCAGCCGGTAACTCTGGCGACTGACGCGGGCAAGGTTCGCCTGATCACTGTGGTTCCTTCGCTGGATACCCCGGTCTGCGATACCATGACCCGGCAATTCAATCAGCAGGCTGCCGAACTGCCTGACTCGGTTGCGGTTTATACCATCAGCGTCGACCTGCCGTTTGCCCAGAAGCGTTGGTGCGGCAATGCCGGCATCGACAAGGTCAAGACTCTCTCCGATTATCAGGAGCGTGATTTTGGTCTGAACTATGGTCTGCTGCTGAAGAATCTGAAGCTGCTGGCCCGGGCCGTTTTCGTTATCGATGCGAACGACACCATCGCCTATATGGAGCTGGTTCCCGAAGTGACCGCTGAGCCGAACTACGATGCGGCCCTGGCAGCGGTTAAGGCTCTGCTCTAAACCAGAGCGCCATACAAGAGAAGAAAAAAGCCCCTGAACATGAATGTTCAGGGGCTTTTTGTATTTATCAGTCGAAGACAGAAGACCCCGGCTTTAGCCGGGGGTGTCTATTTCTGTGTGTTTAATACGGGCTTCTGGCCCGGGTCGTTACTTTCGTTTCACCACGCGTACGTTCGACCGGGTAGCGCAACCGGCCAACCAGATCCTGAATCTCCTGGGGCGGTTCGGGGGTGAATTTCGATACCGTAATCAGCAGGGCAAAGTTGATCAGCATACCGACGGTGCCGATCCCTTCCGGGGAAATGCCGAGCCACCAGTTATCCGGTTTATTGGCCCCGGGATTGATGAATTTAAAATAGACGATATAGATGGCGGTGAAACCGATGCCGGCAATCATTCCGGTCATGGCGCCGTAGACATTGGTCTTCTTGTTAAAAATCCCCATGATGATGGCCGGGAAGAAGGATGCGGCTGCCAGCCCGAACGCAAAGGCGACGACCTGAGCGACAAAGCCCGGCGGGAATATCCCCAGCAGCCCGGCGACGACGACGGCTCCGGCAGCGCCACAGCGAGCCCAGAGCAGTTCCCCCTTCTCCGACATGCTCGGCATCAGGACTCCCTTCATCAGATCGTGCGAAATCGAAGAATAGATGACCAGCAAGAGTCCGGCCGCAGTCGAGAGTGCAGCCGCCAGACCACCGGCGGCGACCAGGGCAACGACCCAGTTGGGCAGCCTGGCGATCTCCGGGTTGGCGAGCACCATGATGTCCTGATCGATGTACAGCTCGTTCGGATCGTTACAGACGACATTGGTGACCATGGCCTGGCCGTAATGACCGGTGGTGCCGGAATATTTCGGCGGTCCGGCAAAGACCTTGCCGGGACCGTACTGCATGATGCCGTCATCGTTCTTGTCGACCCAGGCGATCAGTCCGGTCTCTTCCCAGTTTTTGAACCAGTCCGGCGCGTCAGCGTAATGAACGTTGTGAATGCTTTTGATGAAGTTGGTGCGGGCGAATGCCGCAACCGCCGGAGCCGCAGTATAGAGCAGGACGATGAAGATCAGTGCCCAGCCGGCCGAAGCCCGGGCATCACGGATTTTCGGTACGGTAAAGAAGCGGATGATGACGTGCGGCAAGCCGGCCGTACCGACCATCAGGGCGACGACAATGAAGAAGACGTCGATCTTCGGGCGGACCCCCGAGGTGTATTCGGCGAGGCCGAGATCGCGGTGGATGCCGTTGAGCGCATCGAGCAGGTAGCGCCCCTGAAGAGAGCTGTCGTTGAGTAAGCGGGCGCCGTCCGCGCTGATGCTGCTGCCGAAGCCGAGGGCCGGGATCGGGTTGCCGGTCAGCATGATCGAGATGTAGATCGCCGGGATCAGGTAGGCGACAATCAGGACACAATACTGGGCGACCTGGGTGTAGGTGATCCCCTTCATGCCGCCGAGCACGGCGTAGAAGAAGACGATACACATGCCGATGACAACCCCGGTGTTGATCGGGACGTTGAGGAAGCGTGAAAAGACAACTCCAACGCCGCGCATCTGTCCGGCGACGTAGGTAAAAGAGATAAAGATGGCGCAGAGCAACGAGACGATCCGGGCGCTCTGGGAATAATAGCGGTCGCCGATGAATGACGGCACGGTGAACTTGCCGTACTTGCGCAGATAGGGGGCGAGAAGCATGGCGAGCAGGACGTAGCCGCCGGTCCAGCCGAGCAGGTACATGGAGCCGTCACGCCCCATGAATGAAATCAGCCCCGCCATGGAGATGAAGGAGGCGGCAGACATCCAGTCGGCACCGGTGGCCATGCCGTTGAGAACCGGGTGAATGGTGCGTTCCGCGGCATAGAAAGCGCCGGTCGAAAGGGCCCGGGCACGGATTGCGACGAGGATATAAATGGCGAAAGTAATGCCGATGAGGACCCACGTCCAGGTTGTAATGCTCATGGTGGAACAGCTCCCCGGCGAAGTCAGGTATTAATCCTCGAAGACGTTGTATTTTTTGTCCAGCCGGTTCATCAACCGGACATAAACGAGGATCAGCAGGCAGAAGGTGACTTCGGCACCTTGATTGGCGAACCAGAAGCCGACGGGGAACCCGGCGATGCTGAATGCGTCCAGCTGATCGACCAGGATGATCCCGCACAGGTATGAAACCACAAACCAGATGGATAGCAGCACGGCTATATATTTGATGTTGGAAATCCAGTAGGACTGGAGTTCTTGTTCGCGCTCCATGACAGCTCCATCCGTTTGTTTCTTTTGTCAGTCCCTGCCTATTTTAATCATGCCGCAGATTTTGGCAATGAATTAATTCCCCACATAAAACAGGGTAATGGACTGTGTCTTTGCTTTCCGGAGGTTACTCGTACTCCACATCGTTAATTGACGATGCGGGAGAAGTGGCGTTTGGTCGAATCCTGCAGCTTGCTGGCGACGCGGAACGCTTCCTTGAGCAGGTCCTGTTCGTTTTTCGTCAGGGCATAGGGGTCAAGATAGTGGCTCGGAAATTTTCCTTGATCCGTCAGATTGATCTCGTTGCGCAGGCGCAGGAAGGTGAAGGCCTCAAAGGCAGCCTTGATGTGCTCCGCTGTCTCCTGATTGAAAATATTGAGCTTGACCAGCATCTCGATCCGTTCCGTGGTCGTGGTGGCGTCGATCTGCTGTTCGAGGAGGAACATCCTGACACAGTCAACGATGAAGATACTCCCCGCCTGCTTGAGCGACAGGGTCCCCTTGTGCTCCTTCTCCCGGCTCAGGCTGAAGCGGCCGAGCAGGTTGAGTGGGACCTTGTGTTTAAAGTCGAGTTCCATCATGTGATAGAGGAAGATCGGGTAGCTCTTGATCATGGTGTGGACGATATCGCGCAGGTCCTGGCACAGTCCCGCTTCGCCGGCAATCGGCATGAAATCGAAGAAAATCGAGGAGTAGCGGACCTTCTGTGGTTCGGGAATGGCGATCCAGTCGGAAATGCGATCGCGCCATTCTTTGAGTCGACCGCGCCAAAGGGGGTTGTTGACCATGACGTTCCCCTTGCAGCGCGGGTAGCCGACACGGGCGAGGGCGGCGACCAGCTTTTCGGCAAAGGGGACGAAGAAAGCGTTGACCTCGTCAACCTTTTCATCGGGGAAGTCTTCGAAGATGAAACCGTTGTCCTGGTCAGGGCCGAGGAGCATTTCCTTGCGCCCGCCGCTGCCCATGATGATGAAGCAGTACTTGATGTCGGGCGGCGTGAGCCCCTGGCGTTTCATGTCGAAGAGCACCAGTTCGAAACAGCGGCGGATGATGCGGTGGTGGATGTAGGAGATGATCTCCATGATCTCGACGTTGGAGCGGGTCTCGCCGAGCAGGGCACGGGCGACCTTGACGATTTCCGAGCGTGCGCTGATCAGCTCTTCGAGGGTTCGGGCTTTGTCGATGCTGCCGACCAGGAGCATCGATTTCTGACTGCGGTACTTCATCAGGTCGCGCAGGGTGACAATGCCGACGATCTCGTCGCGGTCGAGGATCGGCAGGTGCTTGATCTTGTGTCCCATCATGAACGCCGTCGCCTCGTACATGAAGGTGTCGGCGGTCATGGTGTGTGGATGCGGTGTCATCACGTCGCTGGCCAGCGTTGAGCGGCAGTCCGCTCCTTCACGGGCGAGGATTTTGCTGACCAGATCGCGTTCGGTGACGATTCCGGCCAGATGCTTCCGGCTGTCACGGACCAGGATGGCTCCGATTCCACGTTCAACCATGCGTTTGGCGATCTCCTTGACCGGAGCGTCGGGAAGGCAGGTTTCGACCGGAGTTGTCATGATCTCGGAGAGGCGCTTTTTAAATGGAAAGGCCTCCATCTGAGTCAGGGTGTTCTGGGCGTGCTCGCTGACCATGTCCGAGTAGAGATTGCGGATCCGGGAGTAGACCGCCTTGTTGAAGTACTCGGTGATGTGGGGGTAGGTCGCAGCGGTCTTGGCGAGAATCTCCGCCGGGATCAGGTAGCATTCCGTTTCGTTGACCGTGCGCGCTCCGGCGGTATAGCCGCCGTCGGTGAAGACAGGGGTGCTGCCGAGAAAAGCCCCTTCCTTGCGGTAGTCGACGATCATCTCGACGCCGCCGGGGGTCAGAACGACAATCTCAACCATCCCCGACTTGACGACGTAAAGGTAGCCTGTCGGTGGGTCGTGCTGGTTGAAAATGTGGACATGGGCGGGAAATTTTTTCACCTTTGCCGCCTCATTGAGTTCGGCAAAGATCATTTCGGGCAGTTGGTTGAACGGTTCCGTTTCGCGGAGTGTCTTGATGAGTCCCATGTGTCTCCCCGTATCGTGATCCCGGCCTGGACGTCAGGCACTGAAAATAGCAAAAGGCTTCCAACTGGAAGCCTTTAGGAGATTATCACAGGTTTACTAAAAAGTGGAGAGGGACGAACGGGTGAAGTCTGGTTATGCCGTCGCCTGCTTTTTCTTTTTACCGAAAACGATCGGATGAGCCTGGAGGCGGATGATGAAGTCGGCCATGATCTTGCCGCAGATGGTCAGCCCACCGTAAGCGTTCCAGGTTTTGAAGCTCGGCTCCATCCCCAGTTCAATGCCGGTAGCCACGAAGACGGCAATTGCGATAATAATCCATGCGGTAACCCCGCCGCAGAGCAGGTTCAGCAAGCCGACGACAGGAGCCCATTTCTTCGGATTTGCCGGGGGGGCCCCGTGTTTGAGCGCGACTTCGGAATAGTTCTTTCTGACGAAGATCCGCCAGGCCCGGCGCAACCAGATAAAGGTGCAGGGAAACAGGGCGATAAATAATATCCAGGTGATGGCAACGCTGGTATCGAGGATCATTCGTTACTCCTTCTCGCTGTGAAACATCAGTCGGTTAGGTTTGAGCTGTTTTTGCTAGCGTGTCATGTGCAGGGTTGGGAAAAAGGCCCCGCCGATTTGCATCGGCGGGGCAACTGACCGGCTTGCACCGATCTCATTGAACTAAGGACTCTTAGTGAGCACCGTCCACGGCTTTGGAGCCACGCGGGGTACGGACATCTTCAACCATCTGAGCGATGTGTTCCGGAACCGGCGGAGTCATGTTATTCACAGCGAAGGCAACGGCGAAGTTAACCACTGCACCGATGGCACCGAAGGCGTTCGGCTCGATGCCGAGGAAGAAGTTCGCCTTGCCACCGAAGAGGCCGAGGAACTCGGTGCCCTTGATGAACAGGATGCCTTTGTGAGCGAAGACGTAGAGCATGGTGATGCCGAGACCGGCGAGCATACCGGCGATGGCGCCCTGCTTGTTCATGGTCTTGCTGAAGATGCCCATCATCAGGCAGGGGAACAGGGAGCTGGCGGCCAGACCGAAAGCGATGGCGACGGTACCGGCAGCGAAGCCCGGAGGATTGAGGCCGAGGTAACCGGCGACGACGATGGAGCAGGCCATGGCGATCTTACCGGCCATCAGTTCGTTCTTCTCGCTCATGTCAGGCATCCACATCCCTTTGAGCAGGTCGTGGGAGATGGCCGAAGAAATGGCCAGCAGCAGACCGGCTGCCGTAGAGAGTGCGGCGGCCAGACCACCGGCGGCGACCAGAGCGATAACCCAGTTCGGCAGCATGGCGATCTCGGGGTTGGCGAGAACCATGATGTCGCGGTTGACGTTCAGCTCGTTGCCCATCCAGCCTGCAGCGGCAAACTTGGGATCGGTCGACTTGTCATTGTAGTACTGGATACGGCCGTCGCCGTTCTTGTCTTCGAACTTCAGCAGACCGGTAACCATCCAGCGGTCCATCCAGGCCGGACGATCATCGAACTTGATGCTGGACTCGGGAGCGAGCAGGTCGCCGCCGCTGAGAACAGCGGTGTTAACAGTTGCGTGGATGTTCAAGCGGGCCATTGCGGCAACCGCGGGAGCGGTGGTGTAGAGGATGGCGATGAAGACCAGTGCCCAACCGGCTGAGGAACGAGCGTCCTTAACCTTGGGAACGGTGAAGAAGCGCATGATAACGTGCGGCAGACCTGCGGTACCGATCATCAGCGATGCGGTGTAAACGAAGACGTTGAGCTGGCTGAAGCGGGTTGCGGTGGTGTACTGGGCAAAACCGAGATCGGTAACAACCTGGTCGAGCTTGCCGAGCAGGGTCATGTCGGTGCCGGAGAAGCCGGAGCCGAGGCCGAGCTGCGGAATCGGGTTGCCGGTCAGGTGCATCGAGATGAAGATGGCCGGAATGGTGTAGGCCAGGATCAGGACGCAGTACTGGGCGACCTGGGTGTAGGTGATCCCTTTCATGCCGCCGAAAACCGCGTACATGAAGACGATCGCCATACCGATGTAAACGCCCATAGTGTTGGAAACGCCGAGGAAGCGTGAGAAAGCAACGCCGACGCCGGTCATCTGGCCAATGATGTAGGTCAGCGAAGCGGCGAGCAGGCAGATAACGGCCACGGTGCTGGCGCCTTTGGAATAGAAACGGTCGCCGACGAACTGCGGTACGGTAAATTTACCGAACTTGCGCAGGTAGGGGGCGAGCAGCATGGCCAGGAGAACGTAGCCGCCGGTCCAGCCCATGAGGAAGAGACAGCCGCCGTAGCCCATGAAGGCGATGAGGCCGGCCATCGAGATGAACGACGCTGCCGACATCCAGTCAGCGCCTGTTGCCATACCGTTGAGAACCGGGTGGACCGAACCGCCCGCTGCATAAAATTCACTGGTACTCCCCGCCCGCGCCCAAATGGCGATGCCGATGTAGATGGCGAAGGTGATACCGACGACGAGATATGTCATTCCCTGAAGTCCCATAGTCTTAGCTCCTCCTTAGTCTTCTTGAACGTCAAATTTTTCGTCGAGCTTCCCCATCAACTTGGCGTAGATGAAGATCAGCGCGATGAAAACATAAATCGACCCCTGCTGGGCGAACCAGAATCCGAGCGGATAGCCGCCCAGGTGGATGCTGTTCAGTGCCGGAGCCAGGATGATGCCCAGAAGATAGGACACGATGAACCAGACGATCAGGACGTTCCTGATCAGCGCGATTGTTGCTTTCCAATAAGCTTCGCCTTTGTTATCCATACTTTCCTCCTCACAAAAAAAGATTGGGTGTTACCCTCCAACTGTGAATCCTGCGAACTTCATGCGGGCTGCCCAGAGCCCAAACTGCTTCGCTTCCTTGCCTCCTTTCAAAGATGCCTTTCGTTTGTATGTTCGTCCTTTACTCTGTGGCTGTCGGGCCGAAGCACTCTTGGGCGGCCTGCTCGCCATCTTTTCTCTGTTTCAGCTGCTGGACCTTGGGGCGTAGGCGTTAAAGCCGAGTCGCGCCGATATGGTTTCGCCGGCCGCTTTGAGGGCCGGCAGTAGTTCTTTGCTGATCCGGGATTCGCTGGCCCGAAAGCTCGGTACGACTAAACTGAGACAGCCCGCAAGCTGCTTTCCCGTTTCGAAAAGCGGAACTGCGATGCAGGTGCTGCCTTCGCCGACGCCATTGAGGTCGATTGCATAATGCTGGCGGCGACACTTTGTGATTTCGTTGGCCAGTTGTGGCCGTTGCTTGAGGTAGTTCTGGTTGGCCTCGTCGTAGGCCAGGAAAATCTGTCCTGATGCGCAATCGTCGAGGGGAAATCGCTGTCCGGTCAGCGGGACAACTTTGACTTTCTGGTTGTTGTCCGCGAGTTCCAGGAACAGAACATCTGTTTCGCGCTGAATGACCAGGTAGACAGTCTCCTCGCACTGACGAACCAACTGGGCCATGATCGGCTTGGCTTTACGTAGCAGCGTCATCTTTGACAGCAGCTTCTGGCTGACCTCATAGGCGGCCATGCCCAGTTGATATTCTCCAGAGCGCTGGCTGCGCTCGACGAAGCCGTGATTTTCAAAAGTGGCCATCAGACGAAACAGGCTGGCTTTAGTCATGTCCAATCGTTGGCTGAGTTGAGCGAGGCTGCAGTTGCCGTCTTCTTCTGCCAGCGCTTCCAGCAGGAGCAGAGCATTCTCAACGGATTTGATGTTGTAAGAATCTTTATCTCTGCTCGACATGAATCCCGTTCCTCTGAAAATGATACCAGGTTTTAAGCTGGATGCTCATTTTGGCGACTTTTGAGACGCTGTTTTCTTTAGCGTTGTTGAAACAGTAATATGCCGTTTTAAAATTGTCAATACGCTTTTTTGATATGCCGGTCATGAGAGGGCTTTGTGTGGAATGTTCGATTGGCTCGTTGATACTAATAAAACTAAATAACTAATTGAAAATAAAGTTAAAAAACAATATTGGTAATCTAATAAAAATAAATATAACGGTGTTTAAAAATGTCGTGAAATCGTTTGTTATATTTTCTATTGCGGTCTTTCATTTATTGGGTAATTTTGTCACGATAGGGTACAAAGGCACCTCTTCTGCGGTGTTAATTGTTTGTGATTTCAGTAAAATCAATATGTTGTGCTTTTATCATTTTTGTCAAATAGTGTTTTACTTGTTATTTTCGGTGTTTTTTTCACTTTCGCAACCAGGGAGTGGTTGCTGTGACAGCTTTTTGCTTTTCTTGACTTGTCCTGTCCGCTAATGTTAGTAATCAACTCTTTTTCAGAGGCTTATCCACCGGGTTTCTATCTATGTATTATCCTTCAGAAAATGAATTTTGCCGGTTGTCCTCTCAAGGCAACCTGATTCCTGTCTATCGCGAAATCCTGGCCGATATGGAAACTCCTGTTTCCGCGTTCCGAAAAATCGATAACGGGCGGACGGCGTTTCTGCTCGAATCGATTGAAGGGGGGGAGAAGTGGGCACGCTATTCCTTCCTCGGCAGTGGGCCGTCCAGGGTCTATCGTTGCCGCGGGCGTTATTTTGAGGTCCTGATTGATGGCGTGCTGGAAGAATCGGGTGAGGTTGACGATCCGATCATCAAACTGCGTGAGCTGATGTCCGTTTACCGGGCCGTCGAGGTCGAGGGTGTTCCGCTCTTCTTTGGTGGCGCGGTCGGCTATCTGGGGTACGATATGGTGCGTTTCGTCGAAGACCTGCCCGATTCGAACCCGCGCCTGATTGACGGTTGGGATGCCTGCTTCATGATCACTGAGGAATTGGTGATCTTCGACAACATGCGCCAGAAGATCAAACTGCTGTGCAATGTCCATCTGCAGGATGGAGAAGATCCGGCCGAGGCTTATCGCCTGGCGACGCAGCGGATCGACGGCATGCTTGAACAACTGCGCTGCCCGCTGGTCTACGATTGTAACGAGAGTGAAGGGGATGGTGTCCAGGAACTCGAGGCCAACTTTACCCGAGACGGGTTCAAGGCGGCGGTCGAACGCTGCAAGGAATATATTCGGGCCGGCGATATCTTCCAGGTCGTCATCTCGCAGCGTTTCTCCGGGGAGCTTCAGAGCGATCCTTTTGATATCTACCGTGCCCTGCGGACGATCAATCCGTCCCCTTATATGTATTTCCTGCGCTTCGATGATTCGCTGGTGGTCGGTGCTTCGCCGGAGGTCCTGGTCCGCAAGGAAGGGAACCAGGTCGATGTGCGGCCGATCGCCGGAACCCTGCCGCGTGGCAAAACGGTTGAGGAAGATCTGGCCCAGGAGCAGCGCTTGTTGTCCGACCCCAAGGAGCGTGCCGAACATATCATGCTCGTCGATCTGGGGCGTAACGATGTCGGTCGGGTTGCCATTGGTGGGACGGTCGAGGTCAGCGAGCTGATGGTGATCGAGCGGTATTCCCATGTCATGCATATCGTGTCCAACGTCCGTGGCCAGCTGCGACCGGGGCTCGACTGTTTCGATGTCTTCCGTGCTGCATTCCCGGCCGGAACTCTGTCCGGTTCGCCGAAAATCCGGGCGATGGAGATTATCGACGAGCTGGAACCGTCACGCCGCGAGGTTTACGGCGGTGCGGTCGGTTACTTCTCGTTCAGCGGCAACATGGACCTGGCGATCGCGATCCGAACCCTGCAGATCGAAAAGAATCGTTTCTATCTGCAGGCCGGGGCCGGGATCGTTGCCGACAGCGATCCGGAGATGGAATACCAGGAAACGCTCAACAAAGCCCGCGGCGTCAAACGCGCCATCGAGATGGCAAATCGAGGACTCTGTTGATGCAGGACAAGGCAAAAGGTTTCTCCTTTTGCCTTTTGCCTATCTATATGTATATAGGATGACCGATTTATGCTGTTGATGATCGATAATTACGACTCCTTTACCTACAACCTGGTTCAATATTTTCTCGAGCTGGGGGAAGAGGTCGAAGTCATCAGGAACGACAAGCTCGACTGTGCCGACATCGCCCGGATGGCACCGCGGCGGCTGGTTATCTCTCCCGGCCCCTGTACGCCGAAGGAGGCCGGAATTTCAATTGCGGCGATTCAGGAGTTTGCCGGCAAGATTCCGATTCTCGGTATCTG
Organism: Desulfuromonas sp.; assembly: GCA_002869665.1. GTDB lineage: Bacteria > Desulfobacterota > Desulfuromonadia > Desulfuromonadales > Geopsychrobacteraceae > PKUG01. The sequence continues at coordinate 11,390 of PKUG01000118.1, forward strand.
CCTCGGGCATCAATCCATTACCGAGGCCTTTGGCGGCAAGGTTGTCAGGGCCGATCGTCTGATGCACGGCAAGACCAGCCCGATCCTGCATGACGGCGCAGGGCTTTTCAAAGGCCTGCCCAATCCGTTCACGGCGACGCGTTATCATTCGCTGATCGCCGAGCGCGAAAGCTTTCCCGATTGCCTGAAAATCACCGCCTGGACCGCCGAAGAGGAGATCATGGGGCTTGAACACCGTGACTTGCCGGTCTGGGGGATGCAGTTTCACCCTGAGTCGATCCTGACGACCGAGGGGAAGAACATGCTCACAAACTTTCTTAACCTGAGCTGATGGGAGAAGCCCCAATGACAATCAAGGATGCGATCGCCAGGCTGGTCGAACTCCAGGATCTGAGCGAAGCGGATATGATCGACGCGATGAACCAGATCATGGGCGGCGAAGCGACACCGGCCCAAATCGGCGCCTTTATTACGGCACTGCGGATGAAAGGGGAGACGATCCCTGAAATCACCGGCGCGGCTCGGGTCATGCGTGCTCACGCGACTCCGATCCAGGTCGGGAATGTCATCGATATCGATCGCGACGACATCAATATCGATCGCGAGACGATTCTCGACACCTGCGGCACCGGCGGCAGTGGTACGCGCAGTTTCAATATCTCGACAACGGTCGCCCTCGTTTCCGCAGCTTGCGGGGCCAGGGTTGCCAAACATGGTAATCGTAGCGTGTCCTCTTCCTGTGGCAGTGCCGATGTCCTGGAAAAGCTGGGGGTCAAGCTTGATGTTACTCCGGAACAGGTCGCGGCCTGTATCAACGAGATCGGTGTCGGTTTCCTTTTCGCTCCGGCCCTGCATGGAGCGATGAAATATGCTATCGGTCCGCGCCGTGAAATCGGTATCAGGACCATCTTCAATATCCTCGGGCCTCTGACCAATCCGGCCGGTGCCGATCGTCAGGTCCTTGGTGTCTATCGCGAAGACCTGGTCGAGCCGCTCGCCAATGTTCTGCACGGGCTTGGTTGCCGGCGGGGATTTGTCGTCCACGGCAGTGACGGCATGGACGAGATCACCCTGACCGGACCGACGCGGGTGGCTGAAATTGATGGCGACAAGGTTACGGCCCAGACCATCGAACCGGAGCAGTTTGGTTTCAAACGCTGCAGTCTGGAAGATCTGCAGGGGGGGGATGCTCAGGCCAACGCGGAGATCGTCACTGGGATTCTCGCCGGCGAACAGGGACCGAAGCGTGATGTCGTCCTGCTCAATAGTGCGTTTGCTCTGGTGGCGGCGGGGCTGGTTGCCGATGTCGAGCACGGTCTGGCGTTGGCGACCCGGGCCATTGACGACGGACTGGCTCAGGCCAAGCTCGAAGAACTGGTACACTTGACCAATCAGGCTTGATCGCCGGTTTCGAAAGTTGTTCATATGATTCTTGATCAGATTCTGCA
>PKUG01000162.1 GCA_002869665.1 Desulfuromonas sp.
AACTCTTCGACAGACGGAGCTGCAAACGATGTGACAGGGATCGTCAGCAGTAACGCCAGCATCAGTGTAAGTAGCTTCTTCATTCCTCGTTAAACCTCCTCATTCGTTCTCATAAAGATATGATAATTAGTGCTAGCCGCAGGTGGCTGGTGCCGGAGAATCCTTGGCATGATCATAAAGGAATTGGTTGATGTCTTTGATTTTCTTTTTGGAGAGATCTTTGAAAACGTCGCCCGGATGATTAGCGGCACCCCTTTTAAAGTAACGATCCCACTGCCGCATGGTTTTATCACCGGGAAGAATCTCACCACCATCACCACCATCATCGTGACAAATTAAGCATTCCTTTTTATAGTAATGCTTTCCCCGACGTGAGTTGCCACCCCGAATCGCCATAGCAGTAGACGCGGTGAAAATTAGAATCAAAACCAGCAATAGAATTTTTTTCCAGTTCATCCTTCTCACACCCCTTTCTCAAGTTGACCTAACATTGATAGTCTTTGGCCCCCTCTTTCTGACCGTATACAAATATTTGTTATGGCTCATATCATCTAACTATCCTTCAATACAAGTATTTTTTCAGAAACCAATAAGCATCAACAATACCCATACCCCAATAAGTTATGTTGCTTTAGGATTAACCGGTTAAAATCAATGAGTTAGATTACCATATAGGGGAAACAACCTAATTACTACTTTTTCTGTGGTTATTAATGTTTAATCCTCTGAAAAACAATGGTCTTAAAGGTGATAATTCAATGAATATAATTTACTCAAATAGCCATAAATTGTTTCTCGATAATTATTATGTATAAACCAAAGAACTAATATCGACAGTCATAATAACAATCAGTAGAAATAATACTTATATTTTTATATCTGAATATTTAAAATAAACATTCAATCGGCCATATATCCTAGCGATATAATCCCATCAATTAAAAAGGTCCTGTTGAAACTGCAATTGAGACAACCTGAACTTTCCGATTTCTTCACTTTTTTATTGCCGAATCAAAGTGTTCAACGTAGAATCCCTCGGCAAGTCGCTTCTGGAGGTAGTTCGTTCGCTGGTGCGGCGCTCGGTCTTCAAAACCGATGGGGGGCGTATCCCGTCCCTGGTGTGTTCGATTCACATCTACCTCCGCCATTTGCCAGATACAGCCGGTATATATACCGGCTGTTTTCATATCTGGTGCTGCCGCGGAGAAACATTCTTCGTCGTTCATCGCCTTTATAGATTTTACGATTCTCAGATTTTTTCCGTTCAATCAATTGGGGTATTAACGCAAACATACATGGGCATTTGCCTGCTCACATGGGCATATCAACATTCCCAGACCGATCAACTCTCCAGAAAGTCGGCCTTCCTATCGATCACAACAAACAAAATCAATAAGTTAGCCTATGGCTGCCGCGCTAATTTCAATGGTTTGATTTTTGCATGTTTTGACGCTTTTATTGTTCGATTCCAGTGTATTTGACCACATCTTTCCAGGAGGAACCATGAAACGCCACTCTGCCGCAAAGAACCTGCTCTCTATCCTGCTGCTGTGCTCTCTTGTCCTGTTCGCGACAAGCGCGCTGGCCGCCAAACTCTCTGTTGACGATTGCAGCAAGTGTCACAGTCAGGAACCGCAACAAATCGCTGATGCCGGTGCCGCACACAAAAAAGAGATTAACTGTATCGATTGTCACAACGGCCACCGCCCGGTCAGCCAGAACAATGTTCCGGCCTGCGCCCAGTGCCACGAGGGGAGCGATCACTATACATTGGCCAACTGCCTCGCCTGCCACAACCCGCACCAGCCCCTCAATGTCGTTCTCGATGGTGAGCTGAAAGCAGAATGTCTCACCTGTCATACCGAGCAGAATGCCCAGCTTGTTGCTGCTCCGAGCGCGCACACGGAAGTTTCCTGTAATTTCTGCCACGCCGACACCCACGGCAATATTCCGGCCTGCACCGAGTGTCACGACGTTCACTCCAGCGACATGACGCAGAACGACTGTGCAACCTGCCACGCTGCCCACGCACCGACGCTGCTTGAGTACCCGGACACAACCCAGAACATCATGTGTGCTGCTTGCCACGACATGGCATTCTCCCAGCTGCAAGCCAGCCAGACCAAGCACCACGATGTCGCCTGCGTCATGTGCCACGCCGACAAACACAAAGTTGTTCCGCAGTGCAGCGATTGCCACGGCATGCCTCACGCTGCCGGCATTCATGCCAAGTTCCCGCAGTGCGGCGAATGCCACAACACGGCACATGATCTCAATAACCTGAAGTAACCACGATGTTCAGGTTCAGAGTCGCTATTGTTACTCTCATCATCTTCTGCTGCGTCGGGGTGGTTTTTGCCGCCCCGACGCAGCAGAGTACCCCCACACCGAACCTGCCCCAACAGAACGCGGAGCTTTACGCAACAGATCCGCAACCGCTGACTCTGGAGCAGTGTGGCCAATGCCACCCGCAACATTTTCAGGGGATCAAACAGATGGGCGGACGGCACCAGTTTGACTGCCGTGAATGCCACACGATCTTCCACGCTTTTAATCCGCGGCGCGACAACTATACCGCGATCATGCCGCAGTGCAGCCAATGCCACGTTCCGGTCCATGGCAACAAGTTCACCCGTTGCCTTGCCTGCCATCAGAACCCGCATATGGCGACAAAAGCCCCTGCTGTGCAGATCATGGTGAATATCTGTGGTGAGTGCCACAGTGAGCAGAAGCGTCAACTGGTCGCGGCCCCGAGCGCTCACACCGAAGTCTCCTGCGACAGCTGCCATCACACGGAGCACGGCTCGATCCCCTCATGTGCTGAATGCCATGAACCACACTTTGAAACCCAGGAGTTCTCGACCTGCACCGCATGTCACGATGTCCACCAACCCCTGATAATTGCCATGGGTGGCGATATCGAGCTGCAGACCTGCTCCGGATGCCACGGAGATATCTACACCAAGTGGAGTACGACAGCGAGCAAACATGGCCAGGTTCGCTGCAACGATTGTCACGACCGCCACAAGCAGATCCCCCAATGCCAGGACTGCCACGGGATTCCGGATAACCACAGCGCAAAGATGATGGCACGGTTCCCACGCTGCCTCGACTGCCACCTGGATGTCCACGATCTGCCGGTCAAACGCTAATAGCCAAAGGATGAGTCAGCGTTGAAGAGACTAGCTCGCCACATCCTGATCACCAGCGCCCTGCTCTGCTGGGCCACCAGTTTCCCCTGTGCGGCGAAGGATGCGGTCCCCGCTGAAGCCGCCGCCCAGGGGAACGATTTCTGTGCGCTTTGCCACCCGGACATCGCTACCACGATTGCCAATGACGGCCAGGCGCACAAGACTGATGTCAGCTGCGAAGACTGCCATGCCGGGCACAAACCAAAAAGCATGGAGAACATCCCCTACTGCAGCATGTGCCATACGGAAGAGCCTCACTACGAGCTGGAGCAGTGCCTGATCTGCCACCGTGACCCTCACCAGCCATTACAGATCAAGCTCCCCAAGAAAGCCCAGACCGCCTGCCTGACCTGCCATGAGCAGCCGGGGCTGGACATGGCCGCCTCCCCCAGTTACCACAGCAGCCTTGTCTGTACCGACTGCCACGGGAGCCACGGGTACATGCCGGAATGCATGTCCTGTCACAATGGTCACAGCCAGGACATGACCGAAGCGAACTGCCAAGACTGCCACGCGCCCCACAAGCCATTGGAGATGGTCTTCGCCCACAGCGACTTCCCATCATCCTTCTGCGCCCAGTGCCATGAACAGGCAGCAACCCTGCTCGCCGCCAGCCCGCGTAAACACCGTGATGTGAATTGTGCCAGCTGCCATCAGCAGCACGGGCGCATCCCCGATTGCCGGGATTGCCACGGCCAACCCCACCCGGAGACCCTGCATCAGAAGTTCCCAAGTTGCAGCGAATGTCACGGCATCGCCCACGATCTCGAATAAGCTCAACCCTGCTGAATAAGCCATAAAAAAAACGCCCCGGAATCGATTTTCCGGGGCGTTTCAGTTTCTTTCTAAAGGCAAGTGCTACTCTGCTTTCTCACTCGCTTCAGACTTTTCTGCGCTTGGCTCAGTATACTCTCCCTGCTCTCTCAGGAAGCCAATCGCCTGCTGATAACCCTGATCTGCTGACTTATGGAACCACTTCAAAGCATTCGACCGACTCCGGGCAACACCCATACCATAAAAGTGCATCATCCCCAGATCATATTGAGCGGCCGCAAGTCCCTGATCAGCTGCTTTTTGAAAAAGCTCCAAGGCTTTGTCATAGCTTTCCTCAACGCCTTTACCCTTGACATATAACCACGCGAGATTCCACTGGCCTTGAGGTGAGCCCTGATCTGCGGCCTTTTGATACCACTCCAATGCCTTCGTCAGATCGGCGTCAACTCCAGTGCCGGTTGAATAGGCTACACCAAGTCTGACCTGGGCGCTCGGATCTCCCTGCTCAGCCATTTTTTGAATCTCATCGAGACTCATATTGTTTTTAAAGGCAACAGCAGACGACCCCATGGCAATGAGCAGAGCGGACATTAAAAATAACATCAACAACAATTTTTTCACGACTTTACTCCTTTGAAGCAGTGTCTTTAAGATCAGGGTGAATATAGGTCACAGGATATTGTTCTTTTAAAGCATTGATCCACAAGTCATAAAGGGTTTTACGCTTACTTGATATCAGCATTTCCTTGATATTCTCACGAACCTCTTCCAGGGGAAGCGTTCTCGCTGGCCTTAAATCTGTTAATTTAATGACATGAAAACCGAACTTACTTTCAATGGGGCCGGCGATATCGCCTATTTCCATCTTGGAAATCGCGTCCTCAATCTCTTTTTGCCCCTTACCACTGTAGAAATACCCAAGATCTCCGCCAACGAACTTTTTATCCTCTTCATCAGAGTTATAATAGGCCAGATCGTAAAAATCCTCCCCCTTTCTGGCACGTTCAGCCAGAATCTGGGCCTTCACCTGCAATTCTTCACGCTCTTCAATAGACTGCTGCGGATCGACCTTAATGTAAATCTGGCTGATTCGGTAACTCATCGGTTCCTGGTACATGAAACCGTTTTGAGCATAAAAATCGGCAATATCCTGATCCGTGTAACCAAGTTTGGAGTCAATTGCGAACTCTTCAGCCGCTTTCGCTATCAATTCTTTGGCAATAGATGCCCGGAGATCCTCTACCGTCTCCTTCCCCAAAGCCTTTTGAAATTCCTCGTCACTGGCATGCTGGCTGCGAATACTTGCCATTTTCTCGTCGATTTCCTGAGCAGGAACCGGAAGGTTCTGATCCCGCGCGTACTCGACCTTCAGGGCCTGCTCGACCAGGTTTCCAACAGCTATATCACGGATCTCCAGTTTCCTTTCCCGAGGCGTTTCGCCATGATAATTGGCGTATTGATCGTAGATACGCTCCATTTCACGCTTAATCTCATAGACAGAAACACCCGTCTGACCAACTTCCACCGCTGCGGGCGGCGTTGCACAAACCTGAGAACCAATCAATAAAAATGCGGACAACAAGACAAAAACATTCAGAACAGACTTCAATGAAACACCTCTTTTACAAAAGCCTTTAGAACGAAAGTTCGATCTGGCTGAGCAGTCATCTACATCACGTGATTTGACCTATTCAGCTCAAAAGATACTAAAATGAGCAATACTTATGCCATGAAACAATACCCACATCAACCATCCTCCTCAATTTCACCCAATCCGTAAAGACATGCAAAACAAACGGCCCGAAGGGAATCCTTCGGGCCGTTTGGCTGGGGTTAATATGTCAATTCAAGACTAGGGGACAGTAATGGTCCCGGTCTTGTACTGAACGCGCGCGCGGCCGTTGTAGACATAGACGAGCACGTTGTAGGTACCCGATGCATATGTCTTTTCTACCTCATCCAACGTCGTCGTGACACGAGAGATGGTCCCATCACCCCAACGGATGTAAAGCATGGTGTGCGGCAGCAGACCCGCAATACTGACCGTGTCGGCCAACGGATCGTTGTCGTTATAGGTGAAGTCTGACGGCGGCAGAGCCGGTGTCACGCTGATGCTGGTGTTCGCACTGGAGGTTTTGCCTTCCTCATCGGTGACGGTCAGCAGAACAGGGTGAGTCCCTACAGTGTTACAGGTAAAGATTGCCGTATCGCCTGTAGCCGTTGCAGCGGATCCATCAAGCAGTTGCCAGCTATAGGTGAAGGTGCCCTGAGTGTTCACCGTCGTATCAGCAACGATCGTAACGGTGCCACCAGCAGTTGTCGACAGGCTGCTGGCATCAAGGTCGATCACGGCAACCGGATTCACACCGATACCGTAGTCGGCAGCCGTCCTATTGGTCTCGAGCTCGTCGATGAAATCTTCAAACAGGGTCTCATCACCCAGAGTATTGAGAACATCAAAGTACAGGAACTCAGAACGACTCATGTCAGTCGTCCGGACATAGGTTGCATCCGCGGCATTACAGGTTCCATCGCCGCCTTCATCAGAGTCGGTTGCAGCAGAATGCACGATAAAATCGGCACCGTCCCAACAACCATGCTCCTCGAACTCGACTTCGTGAACGGTACCGGTCTTGCTCTGCGCTTCACCACCAGTAACCAGATCCTCCTCATCAGCAACGACCTCATAGTCAACAACCGGACGCTGCATCATGTTGTAGGCCGAAATATCCATGATCATACCACCATTAGCCTGGGTGATATCGTAGATCCCGGTCATATCGACCGTATCGGCCGTCGGCACAGCAGAACCGGTCATATCGTAGCCGCCAGAGAAGAAGTGAGAGCCAGCATCATGACAGTCATTACAAGATTGACCCAGTGCATTATCCGCCGTAGCGACAATGTTATGAGTAACTTGGAACGGTCCACCAAAGATGGTGAGCTTGGTATCATCCCACGGCTTGTTGCCAGCAGCCAGAGTGCTGTCCAGACCGGTACGATATGCCTGGTAGTCGTTGATCTGCTCCGGAGTGGAGAACATGATGTTTCCGCCGTAGACACCGACATAATCCCACTGCTGGTTCGCAGCAGCAACAAAACCATTCGCATTATTCGGATCGTAAACCGATTGGTAAGCACCACCACCAAAGCCGATCGGGACAGCCGCAAAGCCTGTGTCGGCAAAGGTCATGCCTGCTTTCAGATCACGTTGAATCCACGGGTCGAAACCGAGGGCGCCTGCAGGTGCCTGGGCATCCGCCTGAACACCGGTAAAGGTATCACCGTTGGCATCAAAGTCACCGTCGTTGTCGAACAGGATCGCGGTGATCATGTTGATGTTGTAAACCTTACGACGGAAGTCCGGATTCGGGTTTCCGTTGATGGTCGTGGGACCATTCTGCCACCAGCCTTTGAGCAGGTCATACTGAGGCATGGTGCTCCAGTCTATCATTTCGTGTACAAACATTTCCTTGGTCGCACCGGGGCCACCAAGCTGCTCCCAGATCGGATCGTCTTCAGGCACGTCACCCAGCCCCATCGGATCAGTGAACATCGCCATCATGCCATACTGCTGCTGGTAACCTGTCATGGTCGGATAACGATTACCTGAGGTACAGTCGAGAGCGCGTACGGCCATCGAAACTTTCTTCATGTGACAGACGGTACAATCGACGACATCGATGTGATTTCCGGTGAACTCTTCAATAACACCAGTCGCATCGTTGTAGCCATAAGCATTCGTGATATTGGCATTCAGACCGGCAAGCTCATGCTTGTAGGTTGCATTTGGTGCACCGAAAGTCTCAATGGTAACACCTTCATTATTCTTACCGGTGATATGGCAATTTTCACAGCGCTTGACTGAGTTACGCGAATCGTCGGCACCAAGCGCACCACTCTCAACACCACCAAGGCGGGCATAGCCACGACCCGGATCACACTGATCCTTACCGTCACTAACACCAGCGGTAGCGGTGTCCATGTGACAGCCGGCACATTCAAGTGAATGGTGAACTTCAGCAGATCTGTCATCCCACAGATCACCACGCTTGAAGAAATCAGCGCGTGGGAAGGGGATTGTTGCTTTCTTCAGAGCGCCCTGATCCATGGTGCCGCCACCGGCGAAGTAGATCGGACCGGAGCCCGGAGTGTTGTTACCACCCATTTCGCCCATCATTGGGTTCAGAGGTTGCTCATTCTTGTAGGTTTCAAACAGAGCCATCGGGAACTGACCGTTAAACGGACCACTAGCGTCAGAACCATCTGCATAGATCCACGGAGCACCATCAGGAGTGGTGCCGTAAACGGTTGGCGACATGCCGAACAGGGCCGGGTTGACGAATGCAGCGTTCAGGTCATAGCCGGGCATCGCCATACCGGTCGGACCGGCGTAGGGGCTATTCGGGTTGAATTCCATCGGCGATGCGGCGAGGAACTTGTCGAACATGTCCGAAAAGTTTTCCATGGTCGTCGGCGAGTGGCAAAGACGACAGTTGTCACTCGGGGGGTTCCCCTTGATGCGGCTAATAACGTTACCGGACAGCATTGCAACGTTGACGGGACCGAACATCGGGTGGTTCATGCTCACACTGTCAACCATACTCGTCATGTATGCCTGGGTGAACATGTTCATCAGTCCGGCACCCATCGACGGGGCAGCATTGAGTGCACCCATCTGAACAGCCACGGAACTGACGATGTTGTTGTAGCCCTCCATGTGACAGAACATACAGTCAATTTCCCGCACGTTCGGCATCATGAAGTTCGGCAGGTCCATCGGCCCGGTATAAAGGCCGTCGCCATCCATGTCGATCGGATAGGGATAGGCCCAGGGTGCCAGAGTCGGGGCAAAGCCGGGCAGCTTGCCTGTAGCCGGATTGGCATCATCATCAACAAAAGAGCCATCGGAGTTCAGATGGTTGTTCATGCCCATGTCATTGACATAGTGAGCAGGCATGCCGTTGGTGTAAGCTGGGTCGGCGGGGTTCGCCGCCTGATCGGCCGGGCTCATCCAGTATTCATAGACCGTGTAGTCAAAAGCATTGAGTGGAGCCGCCTGACCCTGAAAAACCGGGCGTTGGGAATAGCGTGTGCCCTGCTTGTCGTGGGTGGTCAAACCGCCACCAACGTGACAGCTACTACAGATGGTTGCAAAATCCCACGCGGAGTTGTCAACCTTATCGACAAAATCAGCAGCATCAACATACTCTCTGCCGTTTTCTGCACTGTGACTGGGACCATTACTCCGAAGATCCGCCAACTGGCGGAGCGAAGGCGGTCACCACTTACCTGCCATGCCGACAGACTGGGTCCAAGGCTTGCCCGCTTGCGAGCTGGTCCCAAAGTCTTCAACCATGGCGTTAGCGTCCTGCTGGACGTGGAAGGTACCACTGTCCATTTCATCATAACTGACCAGGGGTTCAACAATTGCGGCACCCTCAGCATCAGTAATCGGTCCCATACCATCATTTCTCGTCAACCCGCCGTTGTGGCAGTTACCGCAGGTTTGCTTCGTGCTGTATGGAAATCCTTTATAATTCTCGTCCAACATGACCGGAACGATGGTGATAGCACCAACGCCGCCAGCAAAGGCATCATCGAACTGGCTGGCAACTTCCTCATAGGTGTACAGCGGAATGTCCGGGTGGGTCGCCATGGCCATCCCGGCCCCCATGACGAGCATGCCGGTGGTTGCCAGCAGCGTCATGAGCAACTTGTTAAATCGCTTTTCTCTCATTCAGAAAATCCTTTCTTCCTCTAACAGAGACAAATTCCATGTAAAAAAAACAGCGTCCTACTTTCAGCTTCTTTCGACCAAAAATGACGAGAGAAACCTCCTTTCTGTTTTTTCCTGCCGTAGCGCATATTGGGGTATGCAAGACGGCATTTCCACGCATTCGCATTGCCATTCAACACAAACAGAGCGAGCCGATCAGAAGTAAAAGCAATCCGGATACCAAAATAACAGTGTCTCTTTTTTTACTTTATGTTGTTTGCGCCTTTTATCCACAAAGCGACATGGCAATACCTTAACTAACCAAAATTATGTAGCTTTTAATTACCGACAGGCATCATGACTATTTTTGTTTTTATTAATTTTTAATTTTAAGGATAGGGTATTCACCCTAGCTTAATGAGCAGGTCTTTTTATTTTCTGATTAGGGTATCGATTTGCCAATCACTCTGGAAAAATTCTCCCCGGCACCATTCTCGGGTCTTTTCGCCATATGCCCGGTGATATGCCCACGCCAATAATTGTTTAGTCCTATGGTCTTGAATCCGCTATAATATTGGGCCACCGTCACTTTTAATTTCATGGAAGCAAAAACATGCACAGAACCACACCCAACCTGTTCAAAGCGATCGTCGAAAGCTTTTCCCAGGGGATGTATGTCCTCATCGACGAGGAAGTCATTTTCCTCAATCAGGAATTCGCCAACATCTTCGGCTTCACCGATGTCGCTCCATTGCTGAATCGCAATATGTTCAGTGAGATTTATCCCGACCCGGAATCTCTCGACCTGTTCAAAGGGATGCACGAGCAAATGATCCGCGAAGATGCGCCACTGGTCTCCTGGGCCCAGGCATCCAAACGTCTTGACGGTGGCCACTTCTGGCTTCAGGTCGAAGCCAGGCTGATCAAAGTCGACGGACTGAAGGCTATTGTAGGAACCTTCGTCGACATGACCCACTGCCAGTATGTCGCCGAAGCGATGGTTGTCACGCAGCAGACCCTCAGCCGTTTGCTTGATGCCATGGAAGATCGCGTCTATGTCGTCAATTCCGATCACAAGATCATTTATGCCAACCGCAAAATGCTTGAATCGAGCTGTGGCGATATCGATGTCGATCCCTGCTATAAAGTCTGTCGCTGTATGGACGAACCTTGTGGCGACTGCGCCATCACGGCGATCACAGAAGAAGGCAAATCACGCCATAATGAATTCTTCAACGAGAAGACCGAAACCTGGTATTCATCGATCGAAATCCCGGTACGGATGCCGGGCCATGAAGGGATTACCAAGCTGGCGGTCGCCCGCGACATCACCTCTCGCAAGGAGAGCGAACAGCGCGTGCAGACCCTGACCCGGCGCCTGTTGACCGCCCAGGAGGACGAACGGACCACTCTTTCGCGTGAATTACACGATGACCTCGGCCAGCAACTCAATGCCGCGAAAATCGTTGTCGGTACTCTTAGTGAAGATCTAAAGCACACCTCGCCCGACATCCTTGCTCAACTCGGGACATTGACCGACATTCTACAGAACACAATTCAGTCCGTCAGGCGCCTGTCAGCCGGGCTGCGCCCGGCGTCACTCGAACGTCTGGGTCTTGTTGAAACCTTGCGTGAACAGTGCGACAAAGCCGCCTCCCTCTCTAAACTGAAAGTCGATTTCAAGGCTGCTGGCATGAAAGAGGTTAAGCTGGGAAAAGATCTGGAAATCAACATCTACCGGATCGCTCAGGAAGCCTTGAACAACATCGTCAAGCACGCCCGTGCGAGCGAAGTCACCATCCGCCTGGTTGCCAGCTATCCGACACTGCGCCTGCGCATCAGCGATAACGGTGTCGGGTTTAACCAGCAGGCCTATGAACAACAACCTCTCAGCCATGCCCAGCTCGGACTGCTCGGCATGGCCGAGCGCGTTGAATTACTCGGCGGTAAATTTTCACTCAAATCAGCGCTGGGCAAAGGGACGTCCCTAGCAGTAGAACTTCCGTATCAATCCTCTGAACCAGGCCAGTCTGGAGAGCATCTGTCATGAGAAAAAAGCGCGTACTGATCGTTGACGACCATCCACTCTTTCGCGAAGGATTGAAAAGCCTGATCAACCGGAGCCTTGAGTATGTTTCTGCCGGCGAAGCGGGTAGCGCTGAGGATGCCATTGCAATGGTCGCTGATCTCAAACCCGACCTGATCACCATGGACATCTCGTTACCGGGCAAAAGCGGTATCGATGCCTGCCGGGAAATCACCAGACAACTCCCTAACGCGCAGATCCTGATTGTCAGCATGCATCCGAAGTTCGAGTTCATCGCCGAGGCCTTTAAGGCCGGCGCCCGTGGGTATGTCGTCAAAGAAGCGACAAGTAGCCGTCTGATCGAGGCCATGGATACCCTGTTGCGCGGCGAGATGTATCTCGATGGCGGAATTTCTGTAGAGATCATCGCCAAATTGATGGGAAGCAATAACGAGAAGGCGTCGAGCGAGGAAGAAAGCTATGAGCTACTGACTCCGCGTGAGCAACAGATCATGCGCCTCATCGTCGAAGGGCATACGACCAAGGCGATAGCCACCCAGCTCGACCTGAGTCCAAAAACGGTTGAGAACCACCGCGCCAACTTGATGAAAAAGCTTGATGTTCACAGCAAGATGGAACTGGTGCGTTATGCCGTCAAGCTGGGACTGATCGATGTCGAGCAGTGGAAGGAGTAACGCGCTTCGTTTCTTTCATCGGTATCGGAATCGGGGTTAAAGGGCTAAAGGTCAAAAGCCGAACCCGATAGCGATGCCGGTATGAACTTTTCCTGTGCTGCCTTGATCTAACGAAAAGCTTTTGTTTATCGCGCTGAGGCGCAGGGGCGCTGAGAAAAGCTTTTTTCTGTAACAATCAAGAACAGTTCTGTGAGGCCTGGTTTTCAATAATCAGGTCTTTTTTATGCTTTCTCTGCGCCTCCGCGCCTCTGCGCGAAATCTGAATTCCGATACCGATGCCGATGCCGATGCCGATGCCGATGCCGATTCCGATGCCGATGCCGATG